>DASVXU010000073.1:0-22181 GCA_036392515.1 Gemmatimonadaceae bacterium
GTCAGCTACGACACCAGCGTGGTGGCCGGCATCATCGACGACAACGCGATCAGCTCGGTGGTCCCGACGCTCGCATGGGCCCCGGGTGCTTCGTTCACGCTTCCGGTGTTCGCCTCGGGTGAGGGCGTCGCGCGCTCCATCACCCTCAAGGTCACGGGGAAGCAGCCGGTCACCGTGCCCGCGGGCACGTTCGACAGCTACGTGGTGGAGATGACGGGTGGGCCGGTACCGGTGAACCTCTACGTCACCGCCGCGCAGCCGTACCGGATCGTGCGGACCGTACCGGTCGGGCCCCCGATCGAGATCGTTCTCGTGAAGTAGACGCTTCGCTCCCGGAGTCGGGTGCCCCGCGCGGCGTTACGCCGCGCGGGGCACTCGTTTCATGAGGCGCGGGGACCGCGAAGCACCCAACGTTCCTGGCGTCCCACTCGTACCTTCCCACATGCGTCTACTCGTCGCCCTTCTCCTGTTCCTGCCCACCGCACTGCTCGCGCAGGTCGGGTCGAGCACCGACATCATCACCGGGCGCGTCATCGGCCCCGACTCGCAGCCGGTCGTCGGCGCCAGGGTCGACGTCACCTCCGCGGAGACGCAGATCACCCGCTCGACGCGGACCAACGACCACGGGCGCTACACGGTCGTCTTCCCCGACGGGGGCGGGCAGTACCGCGTGACGATCACCTACATCGGCTTCGCGCCGACGCGGCTCAACGTCCAGCGGAACGCGGACGAGGATCGCCTCGTCGCCGACGCGCGCCTCTCGCAGAACCCGACGACGCTCGCCGAGGTGACGGTGCGTGGCCGCCAGCAGCCGCAGGTGGGGCAGCGCGCCGAGCCGGGGGGAACGGAGCGCGGCCTTCCCCCGATGATCACCAACCGGCTTCCGGTGGACGCGGGCGACCTCACCTCGCTCGCGACGCTCGTTCCCGGCGTCGTCGTCGTCCCCGGCACCGACTCGACGCCGATGTCCTTCTCGGTGGCGGGACAGCCTGCCAGCCAGAATGCGATCACCCTCGACGGTCTGACCTTCGGCGCCGGCGCGATCCCCGCCGATGCAGTGCGCAACACGCGCGTCATCACGAACACCTACGACGTCGCGCGCGGCCAGTTCACCGGCGGCCAGGTGGCGACGACGACGCGTGGCGGGACGAACAATCTCACCGGCACCGTCACCTACCAGCTCCGCGACCCGGCGCTCGAGTTCTCGACGGTGAAGGGTCCCTTCGGGAACGAGTTCGCGCAGAACCAGCTCAGCTTCGGCGTCGGCGGTCCGATCGTGAAGGACCGCGC
Source organism: Gemmatimonadaceae bacterium (assembly GCA_036392515.1). Lineage (GTDB taxonomy): Bacteria > Gemmatimonadota > Gemmatimonadetes > Gemmatimonadales > Gemmatimonadaceae > JABFXC01. The sequence continues at coordinate 1,291 of DASVXU010000073.1, forward strand.
CTTCATCTTCGGCTCGGGGCAGCTCTCTCGCCGCTCGAGCGGGCTGCAGTCGCTCGTCACCGCCGACCCCGGCTCGCTCGCGCGGCTCGGCGCGAACGTGGACTCGGTGTCGCGCTTCCTCGGACTCCTCGGTGCGCGCGGGCTTGGCCCCGGCGCGGCGAGCGACCGCGTCAACGACAACGCGTCGGCGCTCGTGCGCGGCGATCTCACGATAAACGAGATGCACTCGCTGACGATGCGTCTCGACTGGCGCGGCTCCACGCAGGACAACGCGCGTCTCGGAGCGCTCGCGGTTCCGGTGAGCGGGGGGAACCAGAACGGCTCGGGGGGTGGCGCGATGCTCACCCTCACCTCGCGGCTCGGCGCCTTCGTGAACGAAGGTCGCGTGTACGGCTCCGTCGACAAGCGCGAGAGCGATCCCTACCTCGCGCTCCCCGCGGGGCGCGTCACCGTGGCGTCGGTGCTCGGCGACGGGACGAACGCGATCTCGACCTTCAGCTTCGGCGGCAACTCATCGCTCCCGCAGAAGGCGCGCACGACGACTACCGAGGCGAGCGACGAGCTCTCCTGGATCTCCCCCGAGGCCGCGCACCGCGTGAAGCTCGGCGGGCTGCTCACCATCGATCGCAACCGGCAGGGAAGCTTCGCGAACCAGTTCGGCACCTTCACCTTCAACTCCCTCGCCGACTTCGAGAACGACCGGCCGGCGTCCTTCACCCGCACGCTCTCGTCGCGCGACCGCGAGTCGGGGGCGACGAGCGGCGCGCTCTATCTCGGCGACGGCTGGCGCGTGAACGAGGCGCTGCAGGTGACGCTCGGCGCCCGCGCCGAGGCCTCGCGCTATCCGACGCGCCCCGCGTACAATGCCGCGATCGACGCCGCGTTCGGGAGGCGGACTGACGACGTTCCCTCGGAGGTGCGCGTCTCGCCGCGCGCCGGCTTCACCTGGCAGCTCGACCGCAAGGAGAACGCGCCGCCGACGACGATCCTCCGCGGCGGCTTCGGTGAGTTCCGCTCGCGTCCCCCCTCGCAGCTCGTGGCCAGCGCGCTCGACGCGACCGGGCTCGGGACCGGGCAGACGCAGCTCGTCTGCGTCGGCAGCGGCGTTCCCGTTCCCGACTGGTCGGCGTACCAGAGCGACCCGTCCTCGATTCCCGCCGACTGCGCCGGCGGCGTGACGACGAACGGGCGCGGGCGCAGCGTCCTCGTCTTCGACCCCGACTTCCAGGCGCCGCGCGCCTGGCGCGGATCGTTAGGCCTGACGCGCCGCTTTCTCGAGCGCTACGGCCTCTCGATCGATGCGACGTACGCGCGCGGCGTGGCGCAGACCGGCGCCACGGATCTCAACCTCAGGGACGCGCCGAAGTTCGTCCTCGCCGACGAGGCCTCGCGGCCCGTCTACGTGCGGTCCGACTCGATCGTCCCCGCGACGGGGCAGACCTCGCTGCTCTACTCGCGCAACAACGCCGCGTTCGGCACCGTGAACGAGCTGACGTCGAAGCTCCGCTCCGACACGAAGCAGGTCACCGTCTCCCTCACCGGATTCGGCTTCCGCGGCACCACCTTCAACACCGGCTACACCTGGAGCCGCTCGCGCGCCGAGAGCTTCGGCTTCGGCGACGCCGGCTTCGGCGGCTCGACCGGCGGCGACCCCAACGTCGCCGAGTGGGCGCGGAGCGACCTCGATCGCCGCCACCAGCTGTTCGCGCAGGTGCTGTATCCCGTGACGCCCTCGCTCGACGCGAGCTTCATCGTCCGCGCCAGCTCCGGCTCGCCGTACTCCCCGATGGTGGCGGGCGACGTCAATGGTGACGGCGCCCGCAACGACCGCGCGTACATCTTCGATCCGGCCAGTCCCGCGATCGCGACCGACACCGCGCTCGTGAACGGGATGTCGCGGCTGCTCGCGTCGGCGCCGGGGAATGCGCGCGACTGTCTGCGGTCGCAGATCTCGACGATCGCGGGCCGCAACAGCTGCCTCTCCCCCTGGACCGGCTCCCTCGACATGCAGCTCAACTGGCGGCCGACCTCGTTCAACCTCAACCGCCGCCTCACGCTCTCGCTGCAGATGCTCAACGTGCTGACGGGGCTCGATCAGCTCGTGCACGGGAACGACAACCTGAAGGGCTGGGGGCAGCAGTCCTTCCCCGACCGCACCTTGCTCTACGTGCGCGGCTTCGATCCGTCGCAGCAGCGCTACGTCTATCAGGTGAACGAGCACTTCGGCGCGGCGAACAACCGCAACGGCTTCGTCGCACCCTTCCAGCTCGGGCTCGTCGGCCGCTGGCAGATCGGGATGGACGACACCCGGCGCGGGATCTTCAACGTCGTCGGCGGGCGCAATGGGCAGCCGCTTTCCGCCGACTCGCTGCGCGACCGGATGCGCCGCGGCTTCGCGAACCCCTTCTACCGGATCATCGAGGTGAAGGACTCGGTCGGGCTCGCATTGACTCCCGAGCAGGAGACGCGGCTGAAGTCCCTTGGCGACAGCCTGCAACCGAAGGTCGAGGTGATCATCGGCGCGCTCTCGGACGCGATCGCGAAGCAGGGGAGGAACGCCGACTTCATGTCGATGCAGGTCACCCTCGGGCCCCGGCTCGCCGAGGCGCGCACGCTGATGGCGCAGGCGCTCAAGGACGCGCAGGCGACGCTCACCGCCGACCAGTGGGCGAAGCTCCCCGAGAGCATGAAGCGCGGCGGGATGCGCGGCATGCGCGGCGGCGGTGGACCGGGTGAAGGAGGAGGGGGACGCCCGCGCGGCGAGCCCTGACCGCTCCGATTTCGACGACGGGTGCCGTGCGCTACCTTGAGCGCATGGCACCCGTCGCTCATTCCGGACCGATTTCGCGCCGCGCGCGCGCGCTCGCGCGCGTCGTGCTTTCGATCGCCCTGCTCGCGCCCGCGTCGCTGCGTGCACAGGCCGCGGACGAGCCACCGCCGATCCAGCGCGAGTTCCGCGGCGTGTGGGTCGCGAGCGTCGAGAACATCGACTGGCCCTCGCGTCCCGGGCTCGCTCCCTGCGACCAGCAGGCGGAGCTCATCGCCATCCTCGACCGCGCGGTCGCCCTCCGGCTGAACGCCGTGGTGTTGCAGGTGCGGCCGGCGGCGGACGCGCTCTATGCGTCGAAGATCGAGCCCTGGTCGGAGTATCTCACCGGCGCGGAAGGGAAGGCGCCGTCGCCGTGGTACGATCCGCTCGCCTTCGCCGTGCGCGAGGCGCACGCGCGCGGGCTCGAGCTGCACGCCTGGTTCAATCCGTATCGCGCCGGGCTCTCCTCGCAGAAGTCGCCCCACTCGGCGAGCCACGTCTCGCGCACGATGCCCTCGTACGTGAAGACTTACGGGCCGTACCTGTGGATGGATCCCGGCGAGCCCGCCGTCAGGAAACGTACGCTGCGCGTCGTGCTGGACGTGGTGCGCCGCTACGACATCGACGGCGTGCACATCGACGACTACTTCTATCCGTACAAGGAGTACTCGCGCGGCCGCGAGCTCGACTTCCCCGACGACCGGAGCTGGCGCAAGTACAGGCGCAGCGGCGGGAAGCTCGCGCGCGACGACTGGCGCCGCCGCAACGTCGACCAGCTCGTGCACGAGCTCTACACCGGCGTCCACGAGGTGAAGCCGTGGGTGAAGTTCGGCGTCAGCCCCTTCGGGATCTGGCGTCCGCGCAACCCGCCCTCGATCGGCGGGCTCGACGCGTACACGGAGCTGTACGCCGACTCGCGGAAGTGGCTGCGCAACGGGTGGGTGGACTACTTCGTCCCGCAGCTCTACTGGCCCATCGCGCAGACCGCGCAGAGCTATCCCACGCTCCTCTCCTGGTGGGTGGGAGAGAACGTGAAGAATCGCCACCTCTGGGCGGGGAACTACACCTCGAAGGCGGGAGCGGGCGAGGCGCGGGGCTGGCGCGCGCAGGAGGTGCTCGACCAGGTGCGCCTCACGCGCGCGCAGCAGGGCGCGACGGGGAACGTGCACTTCAGCATGCTCGCCTTCCTCGTGGACCCGGACTCGATCAACGAGCGGTTGACGAGCGACCTCTATGCGGCGCCGGCCCTCGTCCCGGCGTCGCCCTGGCTCGACCACACGCCGCCGGCCGCGCCGAAGATCCGTCTCGCGGGCGGAGCCCCCGTGCCCGCGGTCGGCGCCGGCCCGGGCCCCGAGGAGCCGGCTCCCCCCGCGGAGCTCCTGCTCGAGCGGGGAGGGAAGGAGGCGCCCTTCCTCTGGGCGCTGCGCACGCGTGCCGACCCGGCGGCCGGTTGGTCCACGGAGATCGTCAGCGGCGCGACGACGCGCGTGCCGATCGCCCCCGGCGTGCGCGACGTGGTGGTGACGGCGGTCGATCGCAGCGGGAACGAGAGCGCGCCGGCGCGCCTCGCGGTCCCCTGACGCCTAACGATCGCGGAGCCGACGGATGTCGCGCCGGTCCTTCTTGCTCGGCCGGCCGCTGTCCATCGCGGCCGGCGCCTCGTAGCGCATCCGCTCGGCCATCCGCGCGCGCGCGGCCGCGCTCTCCGGAGTCTCCTCGTAGAGGGTCTGCGCGATGCTCGCCGGCCCCCGCCGCTCGCTGAGCCCGCGCACCTGCACGATCTGCTCGAACACCCCCGAGCGGATGCGCAGCGTGTCGCCTACCTTCACCCCCTTGGCCGGCTTCGCGCGCTCCCCGTTGAGCTCCACCTTCCCCCCGGTCACCGCGTCCGCCGCCATCGATCTCGTCTTGTAGAACCGCGCCGCCCACAGCCACTTGTCGATGCGGACCGGCTCGTGTGTGTCGTTGTTCATCTAGCCTGATGTGGGTTGCCGGTTGGTTGCTCGTCGCTCGTTGCAGTTGATCGCTCGTCGCTCGTTGCCGTTCGCGCCTCGCGGCATTATACTTCGATATCGAACATTTCGATGTGAGACAATGCCCACGAGATACCAGGGCTCGCCCCGCGAAGTTCAGGCCCTCGACGCCTACGTCAAGCTCGCCCGCGCGACCACGACCGTCATCGGCCGGCTCAACCAGCGGCTGCAGCATGACCACGATCTCACCGAGAGCCAGCTCGGCGTCCTCGAGGCGCTCTTCCACCTCGGACCGATGCCGCAGTCCGAGCTCTGCCGGAAGATCCTCCGCAGCGGGAGCAACGTCACCACCGTCGTCGACAACCTCGAGCGCGCCGGGCTCGTCCGCCGCGGCGCGCAGGACGACGACCGCCGCGTCCGCGTCGTCCAGCTCACCGCCGAGGGCCGCCGCCTCATCGAGCGCGTCTTCCCCCGCCACGCCGCGCGCGTCACCGAGCTGATGGGCGCCCTCACTCGCGACGAGCAGCGCGAGCTGGGACGCCTCTGTCGCAAGCTCGGCCTCGCCGCCGCCGACTCCACGGACTGATCCCTGCAACATTCGGGAACGTACGCCGCGCATCGATCGTTCGACATGAAACTATCTGACGTCGAAAAGACAGCAACCCTTGCACCCATACATCGCCTCATGAGCACCGAGCTCCAGACCGAGATCCTGTCCGTCCCCGAGGCCGCCGCCGCGCGCCGCTCCATCCGCGCCTACAAGCCCGAGCCCATCCCGCGCGAGGACTTCGAGCGCATCCTCGACGCCGTCCGCCTCGCCCCCTCCGCCTTCAACGTCCAGCCCTGGCGCTTCGTCGTCGTCACCGACCCGGAGCTCAAGGCCGCGCTCGGCGCCGCCGCCAACGGCCAGCGCCAGGTCACCGGCGCCCCCGCCGTCATCGTCCTCTACACCGACATGAAGGACGTCCTCGAGCACGTCGAGGACGTGATCCATCCCGGCGTCCCCGCCGACCGCCGCGCCGCGACCGCGGAGGGTTTCCGCAAGTCGTGGGCTTCGAAGTCCGACGCCGAGCGCGAGCAGTGGGGCGCGGGGCAGGGCTACATCGCCCTCGGCTATCTCCTGCTGTCCGCCGCGTCGTACGGCTACGCCACCTCGGCCATGCTCGGCTTCGACGCCGCCAGGGTCAGGGAGGCGCTCGGCCTCCCCGCGCACGTCGCCATCCCGGCAATGGTCGCCATCGGCCGTGCCGACGAGGAAGGCTTCACCCACCACCGCCACCCCCTCGAGCGGATCGTGTCGTACCGCTGAGCGACCGCGATCGGAGAAGAACGATGAGCGAGACCACCTCCCACGAAGTCGCACCCGGCGGCATCCACCACGTCACGATGATCGCCGGCGACGCCCAGCGGAACCTCGACTTCTACGCCGGGGTCCTCGGAATGCGGCTCGTCAAGAAGACCATCAACTTCGACGATCCCGGCACCTACCACCTGTACTACGGCGACGAGACGGGGACTCCCGGCACCCTGCTCACCTTCTTTCCCTGGCCGCACGCGCGCCGCGGGCGGGAGGGGGCGGGGCAGTTCAACCTCGTCTCGCTCGCCATCCCGCCGGAATCGTTAGGCTGGTGGCTCCAGCGGTTCGTGCAGCAGGGCGTCTCGCACGAGCCCCTCGCCACGCGCTTCGGCGAGCGCGTGCTGGCCTTCCGCGATCCGGACGGGCTCCAGCTCGAGCTGGTCGGATCCGCCGCGGCGGCGCGCGCGCCCGGGTGGGCGGGCGGACCGGTGCCCGCCGAGCACGCGATCCGTGGCGTCCACGCCGTCACTCTCTGGAGCGACGCCGTCGCGGCCACCGCGGCTTTTCTCGAGGGCGCCTTCGGGATGCAGCGCGTCGCGACCGAGCAGGGCGTCACGCGTTGGCGCACCGCGTCCCCCGATGGCGATCGCGTCGGCACCACGCTCGACGTGCGCGACGTCAGCGGCTTCTGGGACGGTGCGATGGGCGCCGGCACGGTGCACCATGTCGCCTGGCGCGTGCCCGACGACGCATCCGAGCTCGCGCTCCGCGCGCGCGTCCTCGGGGCCGGGCTCGGCGCGACGCCCGTCATCGACCGGAAGTACTTCCACTCGGTCTACTTCCGCGAGCCGAGTCGCTCGCTCTTCGAGATCGCGACGGACGCACCCGGGTTCGCCGTGGACGAGCCCCTCGCGACGTTAGGCGAGTCGCTCGTCCTCCCGCCCTGGCTCGAGGCCGATCGCGACCGCATCGCCGCCGCGCTCCCGCCCCTTCACCCGCCGCGAACCGGCGCGAGCTATTCGGACGCGGAGGTGCACGCATGACTCCCGACACCGCGACCGCGCTCGCCGCCTACACGCATCGCTGGGTTCCGGGAAGCGAGGAGACGGCGCTCCTCCTCCATGGGACCGGCGGCACCGAGCACGACCTGCTTCCGCTCGCCGCCGAGCTGCTTCCCGGCGCCGCGGTGCTCGCCGTGCGCGGCAACGTGCTCGAGGGACCCATGCCGCGCTTCTTCCGCCGGCTCGCCGAGGGAGTGTTCGACCTCCAGGACCTCGCGCTGCGCACGACGCAGCTCGCCGCCTTCGTTCGCGCGGCGTCGGAGCAGTATGAGTTCCCCCTCGACCGCCTCACGGCGATCGGCTTCTCGAATGGCGCGAACATCGCCGCGAGCGTGCTCCTCGACGAACCGGGGGTGATCCGGCGCGCGGTCCTCTTCCGCGCGATGCTCCCGCGGGAGGTCGATCGCCCGCGCTCGAGCGGCGCGCGCGTCTACCTCGGCGCGGGACGGCGCGACCCGATCGTCCCCGCGTCGAGCGTCGAGCGTCTCGCGGCGCTGCTGCGCGCCGGCGGCGCGGAGGTGACGCTCGACTGGCGCGAAGCGGGGCACGGGCTCACTCCGGAAGACGTGAAGCAGGCGAAGCGGTGGCTCACGCAACCCTCGCTTGCGGCGGGCTGATCGCGGCTCGATCTTGGCGCGTGCAGCATTCCCGACTCGCCGTGAGCGCCGCGACCCGTGGCCGCTGACATCCGCTCGCTCTGGGATCGCTTCGCTCCCCTTCCGGGAGGGAAGCGCATCTTCTCGTTCCTGCTCGGCAGGATCGTTCCGTATACCGCGACGATCCACCCGCGCGTCCTCGAGCTGACGGCGACGGGCGCCCGCATCTCCATCGCCGATCGGCGTGGCGTGCGCAATCACCTGCGATCGATCCACGCCATCGCGCTGGCCAACGTCGCCGAGCTGACGACGGGTCTCCCTCTCGCGTACGCGGTCATGCCGCGCGGCCGGACGATCCTCCTCTCGCTCACCGTCGAGTTCGTGAAGAAGGCGCGCGGAACGCTCACCGCGACGTCGACCTTCGTCGCGCCGTCGCCCGACATCGAGTCGGAGATCGAGATCCCCGTCGAGGTGCGCGACGCGGAGGGTGACGTGGTGGTGCGCGGCCGCGCGCGCTGGCGGGTCGGTCCCGCGCAACGCCGGCCATGAGGCTGCGCCGCCCGTGCGCGGCGTCGCTCCTCCTGACGGGCACCTTCGCGGCGACGCCGCTCCGTGCCCAGCACGAGATGCACGCTCCGTCCGCCCCCGCGGCGGTCGTCGCCGGCGGAGGCGCCGGCGCCATGCTGCTCGCGACCGTCGTCGATCCCGGCATCGCGCGTCGTCGTCTCGCCGAGGGCTACCTCACGCAGCCGATGCTGCACGGCCATCTCTCCGCGCTCGGCGGAACGGTCGCGCTGCGCGGGATGCTCGACTTCGAGGGCGCGACGCTCGAGCGCGGAGAGCTGACGCCCGGAGCATACGGCGAGGGCTACGTCGACCGGCGGCATCCGCACACGTACCTCCACGAGCTCGTCGCGACGCTCGCGACGCCGGCGTGCTGGCCCGTTGCGGTGTCGCTCAGCGGAGGGAAGGGCTTCGCTCCCTTCGGCACCGACGACCCGATGGCGCGCCCCATCGCGCGCTTCCCGGTCAATCACCACCTCGCGCAGATCCTCGAGCGCGCGGTCGTCGTCGGCGCCGCGCGCTGGCGGCCGATCGCCTTCGAGTACGGCGTCTTCAACGGCGACGAGCCCGAGTCGCCGAGCGACGCCCCGAACGCGGCGCACTTCGGTGATTCGTGGGCGGCGCGGGTGACGCTGAATCCGCTCGACGGGTTCGAGCTGCAGGCAAGTACCGCGCGCGTCGACTCCCCCGAGTCGCCGACCGGTCATGGCTTCGATCACCACAAGCGGAGCGCGTCGGTGCGCGCCGAGCGCGACACGCGCATCGGGCGCGCTTATCTCCTCGGCGAATGGGCGACCACCGATCTCTACGACCAGGGGCGGAAGACCTTCCACCTGAGCACCGTGCTCGCCGAAGGCTCGCTGAGCCGCGGTGCGCTGTGGACCGCCGTGCGCTACGAGCGGACGCTGCGTCCCGAGGAGGAGCGGCTTGCGAACCCCTTCCGCACCTCGTATCCGACCGCCGAGGTGCAGATCCTCGGCACGACGCGCTTCGACGTGGCGACGCTCGCGCTCGGCGGACGCTGGGCCGTGCGCGCGCTCACGCTCGCCCCCTTCGCCGAAGCCTCGCTGATCACTCCGCGGGCGACGAGCGCGCTGCCGGCGTTCGTCCCCGAGTACTTCTACGGCCGCCCGCGCATCGTGACGCTCTCCCTCGGGGCTCGCGTCGCGGCCGGGATGCCGCAGCATCGCGTTGGCCGCTACGGCGCGGCCGTGGCCCACTGAACTCGACACTCCTCGACTCATGACCCGACCGATCCGCATCGCTGCGGCTCTCGCCGCGCTCTTCGCGCTCGCCTGCTCGGACTCGAATGCGCCGACGCCGCCGAAGAAAGGTCCCACCGAAGTGACCACGCGCTACACGGGCGAGCTGAACGTCCGCGGCTCGTACGGCTACACCTCGACGTGGGGGACGCGGAGCAGCCCCGACGGCACCATCGCGCGCGGGAACGCCGTGTTCATCTGGAACGTCGCCGGCACCGAGCCGGTGGTCGTGGACTCGCTGATCGTCCCCTCGTATCCCGGCTTGCAGGGGGTGACGACGACCGGCGACGTGCAGGTCAGCGACGATGGCACGCTGCTCGGTGTCGCGACCGAGCGCTTCGGCGGACAGCTCGTGCTCTACTCGCTCGCCGATCCCGCGCACCCGGCGCTGCTCTCGCAGTTCCACTCGGCCGACACCGATCCCGGCGTCCACACCGCGGAGCTCGCGCGGGTGAATGGAAAGCTCTACGCCTTCCTCTCGATCGATCCCGCGGCGAGCATCCCGGCGCGGCTCGTCGTGCTCGACCTCTCCAATCCCGCGCAGCCGGTGCAGGTGCTGGCTCGCGTGATGGGCAATCCGTACGTCCACGACGTCTTCGTCCGCGACAGCCTGCTCTTCACGGCTCTCTGGAACGACGGGCTCTCGATCTGGGACATCGGCGGCTCGCGCGGCGGAACTCCCGCGAACCCGGTGTTCATCTCGAACGTGCACACCGTCGGCGGGGAGGTGCACAACGTCTGGTGGTTCCACGACCCGTCCTCCGGCGCGAAGAAGTACGTCTTCGTCGGCCAGGAGGGACCGGCGAGCCTGTTCACCGCGTCGTCGGGTGACATCCACGTCGTGGACATCTCGGACATCACCGCGCCCGTCGAGGTCGCGTACTACACGGTGCCGAACGCGGGGACGCACAACTTCTCCGTCGACGAAGGCGGCGGGACGCTCTACGCCGCGTACTACAATGGCGGCGTCCGGGCGATCGACGTGCGTGGAGATCTCGGCGCATGCGCCGCCGCCGCCCGCGGGATCAACAACCTCTGCGAGCTGCGCGCCGCCGGCCGCGAGCGCGCGCACTTCCTCGACACCGGCGGGCGGTTCGTCTGGGGAGTGCAGCGCGTCGGCGACCGCGTCTACGCCTCGGACATGCTGCACGGGCTCGTGGTGATCGACGTTGCCTCGCTGAAACGCTGACGATCCCGTAAGACCGCGGGGCGGGTGGCGGCGAAGCCGCCACCCGCCTTGTATGTTTCGGCGGGTCCTTCCTCTCGACACAGCGCCCGCCCTCCATGCGCACTCGTCTCCTCGCGGCCCTCGCCGCGGCCTCCCTCGTTCCTCTTGCCTCCATCGCCGCGCAGCAGGCGCCGCGCAGCGAAGGCAAGCGCGCCTTCACCCCCGCCGACTGGTACAAGCTCACCACGCTGAGCTCCCCGGCCATGTCCCCCGACGGGCGGCGGATCGCGTTCACGGCGACCACCGTGCGCGAGTCGGAGAACAAGCGCCACAGCGAGATCTGGGTCGTGCCGACGAATGGCGGCGCTCCGGTGCGCTACACCTCGCCGGGCACCGAGAGCTCGAGCCCGCGCTGGTCGCCGGATGGCAAGTATCTCTTCTTCACCTCGCAGCGTCCCGGCGGGAAGGGCAACACCTGGGCGCTGCGCATGGACGGCGAGGGCGGGGAAGCGACGCAGCTCGACCAGTATCCCTCCGGCAGCGTTCCGCGCGATCGCTCCTTCGCCGTCTGGGCCGACACCACCCCCGCCGACAGTGCCGCCGCCGACTCGACGAAGCCGAAGGATCCCTTCGAGGCGATGGGCGCCACCGCGCGCCCGCCGTACGGCGCGATCACGAAGCCCCTCGACCCGAAGCGCTTCGACGGCCGCCACATCGTGGACATGAGCTACAAGTTCAACGGCGCCGGCTTCCTGCCTAACCGTCGCGCCGCGCGCTCGTGGAAGGCGGCGCAGCTCTGGCTGCAGCGCTTCGACGGCTCGCCGAAGAAGCAGATCGGAAACACGACCTACTCCCATCGTGACCCGGTCGTCTCGCCCGACGGCAAGTGGATCGCCTTCGTCGCCGACGTGCGGCTGCGCGCCGACTCCGTCGTCCAGGCCGAGCGCGACTCGCTCGCGCTGCTTCCATACGACAGCGCCCGCGACGAGCGCGAGCGCAACGACGTGGACGTCTACGTCGTGCCCGTCGCCGGCGGTACCCCACGCAAGGTCGCGGAGCTGATGGGAAGCGAGAGCGATCTCGCCTGGTCCCCCGACGGCGGCCGGATCGCCGTGACCGCGGCGCCGGGTCGCATGAAGTCCACGCGCATCTGGACGATCGACGTCCGCAGCGGCGCGGTCACCAACGTGCTCGGCAACTGGCAGTACGAGCCGAACTCACTCTTCTGGCTGCCGAACGGCGACATCGCCTTCGACGCCGACGTCGGCGGGCGCGTCGGCTTCTTCCGCGTCTCATCGCGCGGCGGCGCCGCGCCGGTCGAGTTGCTCGGCGGCCGGCGGCGCATGAGCGGCTTCACGACCGACCTCGCGCGGACGAAGGTCGCCTACGTCTCGACGAAGGTCGACACCCCGATGGAGCTCTTCGTCGCCGACATCGACGGCAGGAACGAGCGGAAGCTCACCTCCTTCAACGATTCGGTGAACGCGAAGATCGCCTGGTCCGACGCCGAGCGCTTCACGTACAAGTCCGTCGGCGGCCTCGAGATCGAGGGCTGGCTGATGAAGCCGTACGGCTACCAGCCCGGGCGGAAGTATCCGCTCGTGCTCTACATCCACGGTGGCCCGCACTCGTCCTACGGCGAGGGATGGTTCGACGAGTTCCAGAACCTCGCCGGCGCGGGGATGTTCGTCCTCTTCACGAACCCGCGCGGCTCGTCGGGCTACGGCGCCGACTTCACCTACTCGACGCGCGGCCGCTGGGGGATGGAGGACTACCAGGACCTGATGAAGGCGGTGGACATCGCCGCGTCGCGTCCCGACGTCGACAGCACGCGCATGGGCGTCACCGGCGGCTCGTACGGTGGCTTCATGACCGCGTGGGTCGAAGCGCACACCGACCGCTTCAAGGCGGCGCAGACCGACCGCATGATCAGCAACTGGCGCTCCTGGTACGGCAGCACCGACGTCCAGGGGCTCACCGAGTTCGAGTTCTACGGCAAGCCCTGGGACAACCCGACGCTCTACGACACGCTCTCGCCGATCCATTACGTGAATCGCGTGAAGACGCCGACGCTGATGGTGCAGTCCGAGGAGGACTACCGCACCCCGATGGGCGACGCCGAGCAGTGGTTCATGGCGCTGCGCAAGCGCGGCGTTCCGGTGGAATTCGTCCGCTACCCGCGCTCGACGCACGAGCTGTCTCGCAGCGGCGAGCCGTGGTTGCTCGTCGACCGCCTCGGGCGTCTCCGTCAGTGGTTCACCTACTGGCTCGCCGAGCACCCCGCGACCGCGACCCGTTGAACGAACGTTAGGCTGAAGGTCCGTGGTCTTCGCGCAGCTCGCTCGTCTCTGTTTCGTCGTGCTCTGCGCGGGCGACGCCTGTCGTGGCGCGCCCGCGTCGAGCGATTCGATGATGGTCGTCCGCACCTCGGACAGCACCGTCGTCGCCGCCTGTGACGCTCTCGCGCAGGGCCGCCCCTGGCGTGCCTCGCGCACCCTCGTCCCGGTCCTCGACGATCCGGCGCGCCGCACCCCGGATGCCGTCCTCCTCGCCGCCGCCGCGGCCGCGGAATGGACGGGATGGAAGGAGGTCGACGACCTCCTCGCCGACCAGCCGTGGATCGACACCCTCCAGGCCGGCCGCGGCCGCGTCCTCCTCGCGCGTGCCGCCCTCGAGATGGGCGCCGACTCCCTCGCCCGCGTGCATGCGGAGGCGTCGATCCCCACCGCGCGCGATCCGCGCGAGCGGGCGCGCCGGCTCGTCCTGCTCGCGCGCGCGCTCGATCGCCTCGGTCTGCGCGACAGCGCGCGCTCGACGTACCTGCTCGCGTCGCACGCGCTGCCCTCGATCTCCGACTGGCTCCTCCTCCGCGCCGCGGCGCTCACACCCGGCCCGCGCGCGCGGCGCCCGCTCTACGACGCGCTCACCCTCGCGCCGGCGATCGACCGCGCCGACCGCGTCGAGGCGCAGGCGCTCGAGGCGATCGACGGTGACCGCGCCGCCGCCGCGAGGCAGTATCAGAAGGACGGGCTCGTCGCCCAGGCTCTCCGCCTGCGCGCGCTGGCGGCGCGGACCAATGCGCAGCGGGCCGCCGTGCGGCACGAGCTGCTCGCCATCGTGGACGCGGCTCCCGGATCGAACGCCGCGAGCGAGGCGATCGCCGTGCTCGACGAGCGCTTCCCGCGCCTCGGCCCCGGCGAGGAGCTCATCGTCGGCCGAAGCCTCGCCGTCAGCGGGCCTTACGCCCGCGCCGCCACGCTGCTCCGCCGGGCGATCGCCGCGAGGCGCGCGACGGTCAACGACCGCTATCGCTACGCGATCGTGCTGCGGCGGATCGACCACCATCGCGAGGCGATCGCGCAGCTCGCGAGGATCACCGCGCCGCGCGCGCTCGCCGCCGACGCGGCGCTCCTTCGCGCGCGATCGCTCCTCGAGCTCGACCGCGACGCCGCCGCGAAGAAGCTGCTCCGCGCGATCCCGAAGAAGTTCCCGCACGACTCCAGCGCCGCCGCGGGCGCGCTCTTTCTCCTCGCCGACCTGGCGACCGACGAGAAGCGCGACCTCGCCGCGCGCGACGCGATGCGCGGGATCGCGCAGCGCTATCCGACGAGCGAGATCGCTCCCACCGCCGTCTTCCGCGCGGCGATCATCGCCTACGTCCACGGGAAGTATCGCACCGCGGCGATGGAGCTCGACTCCGTGGACGCCCGCTACAGCCGCAGCGCCGAAGGGCTCTCGTCGCTGTACTGGGCGGGACGTGCCTGGCAGCGCGCGGGGGACAGCACGAAGGCGAACAACCGCTGGAATCAGCTCCTCGTTCGCGACCCGCTCTCGTACTACTCGGCGCAGGCGGCGCGCCGCCTCGGTGAGGAGCCGTGGGCGCCTCCGCCGGCGCCGGACGTCTTCCCCAGCGTCCCCGCGGTCGACAGCGCCTTTCAGCGCGCCGACCAGCTCACGCGGCTCGGCATGGACAACGAGGCGCGTCTCGAGCATGACGCGGCATACGCCGCCGCCGGCGAGAGCACCGCTCGCCTCCTCGCGACCGGCGCCGCCTTCCGCGCCCGCGGTCTCACCACGCGCTCCATCCAGATCGGATGGAAGGTCATCGCGCGAGGCGAGCGCGATGCGCGCGCTTACCGCCTCGTCTATCCGATCGCACTCGGCGACGCGATCGTCGAGCAGTCGCGCGGCGCGCATGTCGATCCCGCGCTCGTCGCCGCGCTCATCCGCCAGGAGTCGAGCTTCAATCCGCGCGCGACGAGCGGGCCGGGGGCGCGCGGGCTGATGCAGGTGATGCCGCGCATCGGTCAGGCGATCGCGAAGAGCCGTGGCTACCCGTACTGGGATCCCGCGCTGCTCTACGAGCCCGACGTGAACCTCGAGCTCGGGATCACCCACCTCCGCTCCGCGCTCGCCGGCCGCGGCCCGGTGCGCGCGCTCGCCGCCTACAACGCCGGTGACGGCCGCGTCGCCCGCTGGTCCAGGAAGCCCGGCGTCGCCGACCCCGAGGTCTTCATCGAGCGCATCCCGTTCCCCGAGACCCGCGACTATGTGCGGATCCTCCTCCGGAACCGCGATCTGTACCGCGCACTCTATTTCCTTCCGGAGGGCGATGAGTGACTCGTGCGTGGTGAAACGGAACTGCGATGGGTGAGGTGTGTGGGTGAGTGACTTGTGACTCGTGACTGGCGTTACCCGCCGTCAACGCGAGTCACGAGTCACTCACCACGAGTCCTCATACCTCACCGCCCGTGGTGCGGTTTCACGGGACACTACTCGAAATCGGAGCGCCGATTCCGCTTACGCTCCGATCGTTTGCGCTTTTCGTCGAGTCGCTGCTGCTTCGCGGCGCGCGACGGCTTCGTCTTTCGCCGTGGCTTCTCCTGGCGCAGCGCCTCCGCCACGAGCTCGACGAGCCGTGCCTCCGCCGCCTCCCGGTTCTGGAGCTGACTGCGCCGCGCGCTGGACACCACGCGCAGCACTCCCTCGCCGTCGATGCGCGAGGCGAGCTTCGACATCACGCGCGCGCGCTGCGCGTCGTCGAGCGCGGCGCTCCGCGACACGTTCCATCGCAGCTCGATCCGCGTGCTCGACGTGTTCACGTGCTGCCCTCCGGCGCCCCCCGCGCGCGAGGCGCGTGCCTCGATCTCGCTCCGCGGGATCGTCGCTCCTCCCGGGACCGCGAGCGCTCTCCCCTCGTCCACCCATCGCTCGTCAGGCTGCTCCACCGCGCTCCTCGCTCAGCTCCGTGCGTCCGCTTCCACCGGCGGCGCCGACGGGGCGCGAATCACGCGCACCGCCGCCACACGCCTCCCGTCCATCGCCACGACCTCCAGCTCCCCGCCCGGAATCGCCACGCGGTCTCCCATCCGGGGCAGGCGCCCCAGCCTCGCGAAGGTGAACCCGCCGAGCGTCGTCCACTCTCCCTCGGGGATCGCCACGCGATGATCGCGCCGCACGTCCACGAGCGACAGTGAGCCGGCCAGCTCCAGCACCCCGTCCATCTCGATCGAGTCGCGCGTCGCGGCGTCGTATTCGTCGGCGATGTCGCCGATCACCTCCTCGACCAGATCCTCGAGGGTGAGGATCCCCGCCGTGCCTCCGTACTCGTCGAGCACCACCGCCATCTGCGCCCGCGTCCGCCGCAGGTCGTCGAGCACACGCTCCGCCGGTCGCGAGTCGGGCACGTACAGCACCTCGCGGATGTAGCGCTGCAGCTCGAAGCGACGCCGCTCGTCCGGCTCCTCGAGCCAGAGATCCTTCGCGAGGAACACGCCGATCACGTCGTCGAGCGTCTCCTGGTAGACCGGGTAGCGCGAGTACCGCTCGCGCCGCAGCAGCTCGCGGATCTCCGGCTCGCTCGCGTCCGACGGGATCGCGACGATCTCCGTGCGCGGCCGCATGACGTCGCGCGCCTTCTTGTTGTGGAAGTCGAAGACGCCGGCGATCATCGCCGTGTCCGTCTCGTTCAGCGCCCCGTGTGCCCGCGACTGCATCACGAGCAGGCGAAGCTCCTCGGGGGAGTGCACGCGCTCCGACTCGCTCACCGGGCGCATCCCCACCATGCGGAGCATCGCCGCGGACGCGCTGTTCAGGACCCAGATCGCCGGCGACATCAGCACGGCGAACCAGCTGAGTGGCCGCGCCACCCACAGGCTCACCCCCTCCGGCCGCGAGAGCGCGAGCGACTTGGGCGCCAGCTCCCCGAGCACGATGTGCAGGAAGCTGATGACGATGAACGCGACGATCACGGAGGCGCCCGTCTCGATCACCGCGGCGCTCGCGCCCGTGCCGAAGAGCGCCAGCACGCGATGGATCGCCCCGGCCACCGCGGGCTCCCCGATCCAGCCGAGGGCGAGCGATGCCAGCGTGATCCCGAGCTGGGTCGCCGAGATGTAGCGGTCGAGCTGGCGGAGGACGCGCTGCGTCACCCGCGCGCCGCCCGCTCCTCGCTGCGCCAGCTCGTCGATCCGGCTCCGCCGCGCGCCGACGAGCGCGAACTCCGCCGCGACGAAGAACGCGTTCGCCATCACCAGCGCGACGACCGCGACCAGCCGCCAGGCGATCGAGCCGAGCGAGCTCGCGGCCACTTCGCCTTCTATGATGATACGCCCTCCGTAACTCTGGCTCCGGTGGGTCGTCCCACCCTATGGCGAAATGCGTCTGGCAGAATGCCAGACACCTGACCATACAACGGCGCGATTGCCTCGTGCAAGACGCCGGCCCCGACCGTGCGACTGACCCCCATCTCCGACGAGACCGCCCGAAAGGCACTGCTGGATTCGCGCGGCTTCGTGCGATGGATCTACATCGCGCGGCTGTCGCTCGCGATCGCGCTCCTCGTCGCCGCGCTCCTCGCGGGTGGACACCTCGATCCGACCGACACGGTCATCGCGTCGCTCTCCTTCGCGGCCGCGGTCGCCTTCACCGCGGCGTCGGCGTGGGCTTCGCTCGTGCAGCGGCGCCCGCTCGGCGCCACCTTCTTCTACCTGCAGTGCCTGTTCGACCTGGCCCTCGTCACCGCGGTCGTCCACGTCACCGGGCGGAGCGCGTCGCCCTTCGTCGCGCTCTACATCCTCGTCATCGCGGCGGCGTCGCTCCTCCTCCCGCCCGGCGGCGGGCTGCTCGTCGCCGCGCTCGGCAACGTCCTCTTCTTCGCCGACGTCATCCTCGCGCGCGAGAGCGCGCTCGACCTCGCGCTCTGGCTGCAGCTCGGGATCTTCGCCGTCGTCGCGTTAGGCAGCGGCTTCATCGCCGGCCGGCTGCGGCAGGGCGCCGCGGGGCGCGAGCAGCTCGCCGCGGAGCTCGTCCAGGCGCGTCTCGAGGCCGCCGACATCCTGCACAACATCCGCAGCGGGATCGTCACCATCGACGTCGAGGGACGTCTCCTCTACGCGAACCCCGCGGCGAGCGCGCTCCTCGGCGCCGACCTCGACGCGCACATCGCGCAGCCCTTTCTCGACTGGCTCCGCACGATCGCGCCCGTCCTCGCGGACGCGCTTCGCGAGAGCATCACGACACGGCAGCGCATCGTCCGCGCCGAGGGCGACGTCTATCGCGGCGAAGGCTGGATGACGATCGGCGTCACGACGACGGCGCCCGAGGCGCCGGCGACCGGACACGGCGGCCTCGCGACCTCCACGGCGATCTTCCAGGACATCTCGAACAACAAGCGGCTCGAGTCGCTCCGTGTTCGCGCCGAGCGTCTCGAGGCCGTCGCCGAGCTCAGCGCGTCGCTGGCCCACGAGATCCGCAATCCGCTCGCCTCCATCCGCAGTGCGGTCGAGCAGCTCGCACAGATGCGGCACGCCACCGAGGACGACCGCGTGCTCGGCGCCCTCGTGATGCGCGAGTCCGATCGCCTGTCGCGCCTGCTCGGAGAATTCCTCGACTTCGCGCGCACGCGCGCCACCGTCATCGAGCCCGTCGATCTCGTCTCGGTCGTGCGCGGCGCGACCAACCTCGCCGCCGCGCATCCGTCGCGCGCCGACGATGTCACCGTCTCCTGCTCGACCCCCGAGACGCCCATCGTCATCGAGGCCGACGAGGATCTCCTGCATCGCGCGGTGTTCAACCTCGCCCTCAACGCGGTGCAGGCCGTGCCGCGCGGCGGGAAGGTCGACGTCGACGTGCTTCCCCTTCCGCCGGACGAGGTTCCCGCCGGCGCCGGCTTCGACGGCGGCGCGGTCGCGCTCCGCGTCACCGACGACGGACCGGGAATCCCCCCCGACCTTCGCGACCGCATGTTCGACCCCTTCTTCACCACCAAGGAGGGAGGCACCGGCCTCGGCCTCCCCGTCGTCCACCGCGCCGTCGAGGCGCACCGCGGGCTCGTCCTCGTCGACACGGGGACGCACGGCACGCGCTTCACCGTCCTGCTCCCGCTCGCCCAATCCGGCTCCAGCGAGGAATCGTGATCGAACGTCCAACGCCGCCTAACGGCACCGCCCCCCGCGTCCTCGTCGTCGACGACGAGTCCGGCATCCTCGAGACCCTCCGCGTCCTCCTCAAGAACGAGGGGTTCGCCGTCACCACCGCGCTCGGGGGCAAGGCAGGCCTCGAGCAGCTCGCCGCCGTCTCGCCCGACATCGTGCTCACCGACGTGCGCATGCCGAACGTGACGGGACTCGACGTCCTCGCCGCGGCACGGCAGCAGAACGCCGAGACGCCCGTCGTGCTCATGACCGCGCAGGCGACGCTGCAGTCGGCCATCCAGGCGGTGAACGAGGGCGCCTTCTACTACCTGCAGAAGCCCTTCCGCAACGACGAGATGGTCGCGATCCTCCGCCGCGCCGCGGAGCACCGCGCGCTCAAGGTGGAGAACACCACCCTGCGGCAGGAGATCCGCCGCCGCGACATCGGCGGGGCGGTCACCAGACCGTTAGGCACCGCGCGCCCCTGGCTCGAGGTGCTCCGCGTCGCCGAGACCGTCGCCCCCACCGACTCGACGGTGCTCATCCAGGGCGAGTCGGGTACCGGCAAGGAGGTCATCGCGCGCTACATCCACCAGCTCTCGGCGCGCACCGACCGCACCTTCGCCTCGATCAACTGCGGCGCGCTTCCCGAGAGCCTCCTCGAGAGCGAGCTGTTCGGCCACGTGAAGGGGTCGTTCACCGGCGCGGTGAAGGACAAGGCCGGCCTCTTCACCGCGGCGTCGGGCGGCACCTTCTTCCTCGACGAGATCGGCGAGACCACCCCCGCGACGCAGGTCAAGCTCCTCCGCGTCCTGCAGAACCGCGAGGTCATCCCCGTCGGCGCGACCGACCCGCAGCCGATCGACATCCGCCTCCTCGCGGCGACGAACCGCGACCTCGACGAGGAGATCAAGCGCGGCACCTTCCGCGGCGATCTCTTCTACCGCCTCAACGTCATCGCGCTGCATCTCCCCCCGCTGCGCGAGCGCCGCGACGACATCCCGCTCCTCGCCGAGCACTTCCTCCACCGGTCCGCGGAACAGGCGAAGGAGGAGCCGAAGCGGCTCGGGCCGAACGCGCTCGAGGCGCTGCAGTCGTACGACTGGCCCGGCAACGTGCGCGAGCTCGAGAACGCGCTCGAGCGCGCGGTCATCCTCACCCGCGCCGGCGTGATCGACGTCTCCGCGCTTCCCGCGCGCGTGGTCGAGCGCAAGGCGCGTCCCCTCGTCAGCGAGGCGGCTCCCGCGAACCCGACGCTCGACGCCGTCGAGCGAGCTTACATTATGTGGGTTCTCCAGAGCGAAGGCGGCAACAAGTCCCGCGCCGCCGACGTGCTTGGCATCGACCCCTCGACGCTCTATCGCAAGCTCTCGCGCTACGGTGTCGAGGCCTGACGCTGCCTGACGTTCAGCGCCACGCGCGACCCACGATGACCACTCCCGATTCGAACTCCGGCTCCATCGCGTCCACCGGCGGCGGCCTGAAGGCCGGCCGCCTCGACGGTCTGCTCGGCGGCAAGGAGCGCACGCGGATGCGCGGCCACACGCCGCTCGACCCGGCGACGCTCGTGCTCTCGGTGCTCGTGCCGGTCTACAACGAGCGCAATACCATCGAGCTCATCCTCGAGCAGGTGCGCACCGCGGTCGACGTGAAGACCGAGATCCTCGTCGTCGACGACTACTCGACCGACGGCACCCGCGAGATCCTCACCCGGCTCCAGGCCGAGGGGCGCATCGACCGGCTCATC
>DASVXU010000074.1:0-2761 GCA_036392515.1 Gemmatimonadaceae bacterium
CTCGGCGCCTTCGCGCTCAGCGAGCCCGAGGCGGGAAGCGACGCGGCGTCGCTGCGCACGCAGGCGGTGCGAGAGGGCGACGAGTGGGTGATCACCGGGACCAAGTCGTGGGTGTCGCACGGGAACGAAGCCGACGTGATCATCGTGATGGCGCGGACGGATTCCCCCGGCGACCGCAGGGGGGCCAAGGGGATCGGCGCCTTCATCGTGACGCCCGATCTCCCCGGCTTCTCCGTCGGCAAGAAGGAGGACAAGATGGGAATGCGCGCCTCGCCGACGGTGTCGCTCTCGTTCGACGGGATGCGCGTCCCCGCCGACCGCGCGTTAGGCGACGTCCACCGCGGTCTCGTCTACGCGCTCCAGTCCCTCGACAACGGGCGGCTCGGCATCGCCGCGCAGTCGATCGGCATCGCCCGCGCGGCGTTCGAGCATTCGCTGCGCTACGCCGGCGAGCGCCGCCAGTTCGGGACGCTGATCAAGGACTACGAGGCGATCCAGTTCAAGCTCGCCGACATGTCCACGCGCGTCACCGCCGCGCGCGCCCTGCTGCACGCGACCGCGGCGGCGAAGGATCGCGGCGAGTCGATCACGCAGTTCAGCAGCATGAGCAAGCTCTTCGCGAGCGAGACCGCGATGTGGGTGACGACCCAGGCGGTCCAGATCTTCGGCGGCTACGGCTACATCACCGACTTCCCGGTCGAGCGCCTGTTCCGGGACGCGAAGGTGACGGAGATATACGAAGGAACCTCGGAGATACAACGACTCGTCGTGGCGAGGGAGCTGTATGCTACGACCTGATTCGGGGCGGATGCGGGATCATGAGAACCAGCGATGCGGGGTGGCGGCACGCGCTTCGCGCGGCCGCGAGACCGCGATACGGGATGCGAAGATGCGAGTAACCGCGACGATACCGGACCGGCCGAGCGCATCGTTGTTCCCGCATCCGCGCATCTCGTATCGCGGTATCCCGCCGCAGGCGGACACCCCGCATCGCTGGTTCCCGAGTTCCCGCATCACGACGTTGAGCATTCACTAATTACTTCCTGAGACTCATGGAATTCTTCGAAAGACTCGCCGAGATGGGCCACGAGCAGCTCGTGCTGTGCAGTGATCCGTCGGCCGGATACAAGGGCATCATCGCCATCCACAGCACGACGCTCGGGCCCGCCCTCGGCGGCACGCGCTTCTGGAACTACGCCACCGACGAGGAAGCGATCGTCGACGCGCTGCGGCTCGCGCGCGGGATGACCTACAAGAACGCCGTCGCGGGGCTCAACCTCGGCGGCGGCAAGTCGGTCATCATCGGCGACAACAAGATCCGCAGCCGCGAGATGATCTTCCGCGCGCATGGCCGCTTCGTCGAGTCGCTCGGCGGCCGCTACGTCACCGCGGAGGACGTCGGCACCAGCCCGAGCGACATGGACTACGTCTTCAACGAGACGAAGTACGTCGCCGGACTCGCCGGCCGCTCGGGCGATCCGTCGCCGGTGACCGCGCACGGTGTGTTCCGCGCGATCCAGGCGTCGGCGAAGCACAAGTTCGGCTCCGACGATCTCGACGGAAAGACGATCACCCTCCAGGGGTGCGGCCACGTCGGCTACTACCTCGCGAAGGAGCTCTACCAGGCGGGCGCGAAGCTCATCGTCACCGACATCGACCCGGAGAAGGTGAAGACGGTCGTCGAGGAGACGAAGGCGAAGGCGGTCGCGCCGGACGAGATCTACTCGCAGAAGGCGGACATCTTCGCCCCCTGCGCGTTAGGCGCGATCATCAACGACAAGACGATCCCGCAGCTCAAGGTGCAGGTCGTCTCCGGGGGTGCCAACAACCAGCTCGCCGAGGAGCGTCACGGCGACATCCTCGAGGAAAAGGAGATCCTCTACGCGCCGGACTACGTCGCCAACGCGGGCGGCGTCATCAACGTCTACAGCGAGCTCGCGGGCTGGGACGCGACCCGCTCGTTGCGCAAGGCGGACGAGATCTACAACACCATCCTCGGCGTCTTCGAGATCGCGGAGAAGGACGGCATCCCGACGTACCGCGCCGCCGACCGCCTCGCCGAGCGCCGGCTCAAGTCCGTCGGCTCGATGGTGAAGACCTGGCCCCAGTGGCCGAACAAGTAGGAGAGGGATCATGACCAGCCCCGCGCCGAAGGAGCGCATCCCCATCGCTTCCGATCACGCCGGCTTCGAGATGAAGCAGAAGCTCGAGGAGGTGCTGAAGAAGATGGGGTACGACGTGCAGGACCTCGGCACCAGCTCCGAGGCGAGCACCGACTACCCCGACTACGCGCATCCGCTCGCCCACGAGATCTCGGAGGGCGACGCGAAGCGCGGGATCCTCCTCTGCGGAACGGGGCTCGGCATGTCGTACGTCGCGAACCGGTACCCGCACGTCCGCGCCGCGGTCGTCTGGGCGCCGGAGATCGCCGAGCTCGCGCGGAAGCACAACGACGCGAACGTGCTCGTGCTGCCGGCGCGCTTCCTCAGCGAGCCGGAAGCCGAGAAGATCCTGAAGACCTTCCTCGACACTCCCTTCGAGGGCGGTCGCCACGAGCGCCGCGTCGAGAAGATCGAGCGCAAGGAAGACATCCCCGACGTCAGCGACGGAGAGATCGAATGAAGTGGTCGCAGTGGGACCAGTGCCCCCCCGGACGCGCGCTCTCCGAGGCCGACCCGGAGATCGCCGCGCTCATCTCGAAGGAGATCCGCCGCCAGAACGAAGGGCTCGAGCTCATCGCGAGCGAGAACTTCGTCTCCCC
>DASVXU010000075.1:0-5795 GCA_036392515.1 Gemmatimonadaceae bacterium
ACGACCGGCGTCTGCGCGCCGGCGCTCCGTCCGCTCGGCCACTCGCTCCCCGACTACCGCATCGGCATGTCGCACACGGTCACGTGGAAGCGGCTGTCGCTCTACGGTCTGCTCGACGGCGCGTTCGGCGGGCGTGCCTACAACCAGGGGCGTCACTGGTCGTACCTCGACTTCCTCTCGCACGACGTGGATCAGGGCGGAAAGAGCCTGCAGGCCGCGAAGCCGATCGGGTACTACTACCGCGCCGGCCCGGCGGACAACGCCGCCGGGATCGGCGGCTTCTACGACATCCTCGGCCCGAACAGCCGGTTCGTCGAGAGCACCAGCTACCTCAAGCTGCGCGAAGTGTCCGGCTCGTACCACGTCGGTCGCTTCGGGCCCGGCGACTTCACGCTCAGCGTCATCGGACGCAACCTGAAGACGTGGACGCGGTACACCGGCTTCGATCCGGAAGTCGGCGCGGGCGCGACGAACAGCCAGTCGGGCTCGGGGCTGATCAACGCGGTGGATGCCTTCACCTTCCCGCAGCTGCGCACCGTGTCGTTCGTGATCTCGGCGGGCTTCTAACCCTTCCCATTCATTCCGTCACCCCGCCGGCAACGGCGGGGCTCGGAACGAGGATACATGATGCGATTCACAAAGCTCGTCGCGGTCGCCTCGCTCGTGGGGGGGCTTGCCGCCTGCAACGACCTCGTCGCGGTCGACAACAGCAACAACCCGGACCGGCCTCGCGTGCTGCGGCAGCCGGCGGACGTGGAAGCCCTGGGATCGAGCCAGTTCCAGCAGGTGATCGACGCGACGATCGGCAGCATCGCGCGCGTCAACACCGGCATGCTCACGGCGTCGTTCGAGAACGCGTCGGCGCTCGCGAACAACGGCCTCGGTCCGCGCAGCTCGCTGCCACGCGGCTCGATCGGCAACTCGCGCGGCAACGCCTACCAGGGCGAGAACTTCGGCACGTTCCGCGTGCTCTCCTTCGCCGCGCGCGCGGAATCGGACGTGCTCGCGCGAGCGAAGTCGCCCGGATTCACCCTCGGCCGCACGGCGGGGGACGAACAGCGCCTGCGCGCCTTCGCGCACTTCGTCCACGGCGTCGCGATCGGGTACCTCGCGATGACCTACGATTCACTCGGCGTCCCGCGTCCCGAGGACAAGACGACGGAGGTGCAGCCGCTCGAGTCGTACACGGCGGCAGCGGCGTACGCGCTGAGCGAGCTCGATTCGGCGCAGGCGTACGCGTCGATGCCGGGGACCGTCGCGCTCACCTCGAACTGGCTCACGGGGCCGGGGGGGGTGGACGTTCCGGCCGCGACCTTCGTGCGGGTGATCCGCTCCTTCAAGGCGAAGATCCGCGCCGGTGTCGCGCGCACGCCGCAGGAGCGCGCGGCGGTGGACTGGAACAAGGTGATCGCCGACGCGACCAATGGCATCACTTCGAACCTTCTCGTGCATGTCAACGGCACGAACTGGGACTACAACTGGCTTCAGACGGACCTGCACTTCCGCGACGCGAACTGGCACCAGATGACGTACTACATCATCGGGATGGCCGACACGAGCGGCGCGTACGACGGTTGGCTGGCCCAGGATCGTGACAGCCGGACGCCGTTCCTCATCCAGACGCCCGACAAGCGCTTCCCGCAGGGCGCCACGCGCACCGCGCAGGTCACCGGCGACGTCGCTCTCCCCCTGCCGCAGTACTTCCGCAACCGTCCGCCCGGCTCGGATCAGGCGGCGGTGGGCTGGCGTGCGTCGTGGTACGATCACTACCGCTTCCGCACCTTCGCCGACACCAAGGCGACGGGCGGCGCGGACCTCCCCTTCTTCACGGTGGCGGAGAACGACATGCTCGCCGCGGAAGGGTACATCCGGACGGGCAACATCCCCGCGGCCGCGGCGCTGATCGACAAGACGCGCGTGCCTAACGGACTGGCGGCGCTCACCGGCGTGGTCACGACGGCGACGCAGCCCGTGCCGGGAGGCACGGGGTGTGTCCCGCGCGTCCCCGTCGGCCCGAACTTCACCTCCACCGCCTGCGGCAACATCCTCGAGGCGATGAAGTGGGAGAAGCGGATGGAGACCGCGTACACGACGTTCGGCGCGTGGTACTTCGACTCGCGCGGGTGGGGCGACCTGCCCGAGGGAACGCCGCTGCAGTGGCCCGTCCCCTACCAGGAGCTCGATGCACGCGTGAAGCCGATCTACGACCTCGGCGGCGTCGGCAGGCCGAGCGGCGCGGGCGTGAGCACGTACGGCTTCGGAAGCACGATCAACGGGAAGAATCTCTGATCCCCTGATGACGGCTGAAGGAACGACGCGGTTCGCCGGCGGTTCTCCGAAGCGTCGCGCGCGCGCACGGCAGGTGCGCGCGGCGCTCGCCGGGCTGCTCCTGCTCCCCGGCGCCACGGGATGCTACACCTACGTCCCGCTCTGGACCGGGAACCCCACGCCGGGAAGCGAGATCACACTCGGGTTGAGCGACCGGGGGCGCGACGCGCTCGCCGGCCCGCTCGGTCCGGGCGCGACCCGGATCACCGGCCGCCTCGCGACGGCGACGGATTCACTCTTCGTCATCGACGTCGCCGAGGTCTCGTACGTGCGCGGCGGCGTGCCGGCGAAGTGGAACGGCGAGGAGGTGCGCGTCCCTCGCGACTACGTGAGCGGGCTCTCGCAGCGCCAGCTCTCGAAGTCGCGGAGCTGGATCACGGCCGGACTGGTCGTCGGAGCGCTCGCGCTCGCGTCGACGATCGTGATCAATGGCTTCGGCAACGACCCGGCGAGCGGCAAGCCGCCGGGCGGCGGACCTCAGCCTCAATGATTCAAACGCGCCTCGCGCGCGATGCTGATCTCGGAACGACACGACTTCTCGAACTTTCCGGAGCGGTGTACATGCGAAACAAGCTCTTTCTGGCGCTCGGACTGGCGGCTTTCGGCCTGAGTGCGTGCAAGAACGACAGCGGGGTCACCGATCCCAAGCCGATCGCGCCGGCGGCGCTGATCCGGTTCGTCAACGCCACCGTTGACACGGGCACGGTCGACTTCCGCTTCGTCGACAAGGTGGAGAACCTGCCGACTTTCCTCGGCGTGAAGTTCCGCGGCACGAGCGGCGGCTATCAGCGCGTCGATCCCGGCGCGCGGCCGGTGCGCATCTTCGTGAACTCCACGAACCCGACGGAAGCGCAGAAGCGGCTCGTGGACACGACCATCACGCTCGCGGCCGATGCACGCTACACGCTCGTGTACATGGGACAGGCGCGCGGCAACGCCGACCGGCTCGTCGTGCTGACGGACCCGGTCACCTTCCCGACGCCGGCGGCGGGGAACATCGCGGTCCGGATCCTCAACGCCGACCCGCTGCTCGGCCCGGCGGACGTCTACGTCGCGCGGTCCGACACCACCGACCCGGTGGCGAAGAACGCCGCGAAATTCACCAACGTCCCCGTTCAGGCGTACAGCAACTACAGCGAGCTGGCAGCCGCGAGCTCGACCACGCTCCTGAAGTTCGCGGTCGCGCCGACGGGTTCGACCACCCCGACTTACACGAACAGCCCGAACGTTCCGGGAGCGGCACCGCCGGCCGGGGCGACGTACGGTCCGCAACCCGGCGTGCGCATCGCCGGCTCCGTGCTCACGGCGATCCTCACCGGCGCGCCGACCCCGGGCTCGCCCGACACGCTCTCGTCGAACCAGGCGACGTCGACTCGCGTCGTCCTCATCAGCGACAAGGTGCTGAACCCCTGACCATCTCGAGGGAGGGTGAAGTCCGTTGACTTCACCCTCCCTCGGTCTACATTTCAACAACGCCCCGGGCCCCCGGGGCGTTTACTTTTTCCGGCCTGTCATGTTCGATCGCGAGAAGCGCACCGTCGTCGTCGTGGGCGCGCAGTGGGGGGACGAGGGGAAGGGGAAGCTCGTCGACGTCATCGCCGAGCGCGCGGATTGGGTCGTGCGCTACCAGGGCGGGGCGAACGCGGGGCACACCGTCCACATCGGCGAGAAGAGCTTCGTCCTCCATCAGATTCCGAGCGGGATCCTCCATCCGGGCGTCCGCTGCGCGATCGGCAACGGGGTCGTGCTCGATCCCGACACGCTGATGAGCGAGATCGACGAGCTCGTCGAGGACGGCGTGGACGTCGAGGGACGGCTCTACGTCAGCGACCGGGCGCATCTCGTCCTCCCCTACCACAAGCTCGTGGACGGCGAGAGCTCGGCGAGCAAGGAGATCGGGACGACGGGACGCGGCATCGGACCGGCGTACGAGGACAAGGTCGCGCGGCGCGGCGTGCGCGTGCTCGACCTTCGCCACCCCGAGCGGCTCCGCCAGCTCGTCGAGCGCGGCGTCGAGCACGCGAACGCGCAGCTCGAGCACGGGAAGAGCGGGAAGCGCGTCTCCGTCGACGAGACGCTCGCGCTGCTCGAGCGGCTGGCGCCGCGCCTGCTCGGCCTCGCCGAAGACGTGGGGCTGGTGATGCACCGCGCGCAGAAGGGGGGCGCGGCGATCCTCCTCGAGGGGGCGCAAGGCTCGCTGCTCGACATCGATCACGGGACGTATCCCTTCGTGACCTCGAGCAACACGACGTCGGGGGGCGCGGCGGTCGGTGCCGGCGTCGCGCCGACGACGCTCGACGCGGTGCTCGGCGTGGTGAAGGCATACACGACGCGCGTCGGCAACGGACCGATGCCCACCGAGCTCGACGCGCCGTTAGGCGAGGAGATGCGGCGGCTGGGCAACGAGTTCGGCGCGACCACCGGCCGTCCGCGGCGCTGCGGCTGGTTCGACGCGGTGGTCGTGCGCTACGCGGCGCGCGTCAACGGGCTCACGGGGCTCGCGGTGACCAAGCTCGACGTGCTCGACACCTTCGACAAGCTGGCGATCTGCACCGGCTACGAGGTGTCGGGGGAGCTGCATACCGAGTTCCCGGGCGACGTCGCCGCGCTCGAGACGCTGGTGCCGAAGTACGAGTGGTTCGACGGCTGGAAGCGTCCGACGAGCGAGGCGCGGCGGCTGTCGCAGCTTCCGGGCGCGGCGCGGCGCTACATCGACCGGATCGAGGAGCTCTGTGAGACGCCGATCGCCTACGTGAGCGTGGGCACGCGGCGCGACCAGATCATCGGGCTGCACGGGGTGGGATAGCATGGCGGTGCCGGTGCACGACCTGGCGATAGTCGGCGCCGGCCCGTGCGGGCTCGCGGCGGGGATCGCGGCGAAGCGGGCGGGGCTCGACGCCGTGCTCTTCGACCGTGCGTGCGTCGTGAGCGGGATCTCGGGCTACCCGACGTACATGACCTTCTTCTCGACGGCGGAGCGCCTCTCGATCGGCGACGTCCCCTTCGTCGTCCCCACCGAGAAGCCCACGCGCCGCGACGCGCTCGCGTACTATCGCGCGCTCGTGAAGCACTTCGACCTCGACGTCAGGCAGTACGAGCGTGTCGAGTCGGTCGAGCGCGTGACACGCGACGACGGCGCGCGCTTCCTCCTCCGTTCGCGGACGCAGGTCGGACAGACGCACGAGACGGTGGCGCGCGCGGTCGTCGTGGCGACGGGCTACTTCGGCCGCCCGAACCGGCTCGGCGTCCCGGGGGAGGACCTCCCGCACGTGACGCATCGCTTCCGCGAGGGACACGACGACTTCGATCGCGACGTGGTCGTCGTTGGCGGCGGCAACTCGGCTGTGGAGGCGGCGCTCGAGCTCTATCGCGCGGGCGCGCGCGTCACCCTCGTGCACTTCGGGCCGAGCTTCGACCGGAACATCAAGCCGTGGGTGCTCCCCGACCTCACCAACCGCGTCGCCGAG
>DASVXU010000076.1:0-12550 GCA_036392515.1 Gemmatimonadaceae bacterium
TACACCCTCCCGCTCCCACCCGGGCACCGCTTCCCGATCGAGAAGTACGCGCTCCTCCGCGACGCGGTGCTCGCGGAGGGGATCGTTCCGCCGGAGCGCATGCACGACCCGGAGCGCGCATCCCGGGCGGCGCTCCTGACCGTACACCAGACAGATTATCTCGACCGCTTCACCGCCGGACGGCTCTCCGAGACCGAGGTCCGCCGCCTCGGCTTCCCCTGGTCGCCGCAGCTCGTCGAGCGCTCGTACCGCGCCGTCGGCGGCACGTTAGGCGCGGCGCGCGCCGCGCTCGTCCATGGCGTCGCGATGAACCTCGCCGGCGGCACGCACCACGCCTTCCCCGACCACGGCGAGGGCTTCTGCGTCTTCAACGACGTCGCCGTCGCCATCCGCGCCCTGCTCGACGAGCGCGCCATCACCCGCGCGGCGGTGATCGACCTCGACGTGCATCAGGGCAACGGGACGCACGCGATCTTCGCCGGCGACGAGCGCGTCTTCACCTTCAGCATGCACGGCGAGCGGAACTACCCGTACCGCGACACGCCGACCTCGATCGCGACGACCGCCGACGACCCTCGCCGCTACGCCGTCCGCGTCCCCGGCACCCGCGACGTCGATCTCCCCGAGTGGTGCGGCGACGAGCAGTACCTCGACACCCTCGCCGCCGAGCTCCCGCGCGTCCTCGCGCTCGCGCGTCCCGACCTCGTCGTCTACCTCGCCGGCGCCGATCCGCACGAAGGCGATCGACTCGGCCGCATGAAGCTCACCTTCGACGGCCTCGCCCGCCGCGATGCCATGGTTCTCGAGCACTGCCGCGACGTCGCCATCCCCGTCGCGATCACCATCGCCGGCGGGTACGGACGCGAGATCCGCGACACGGTTCGTATCCACACGACGACGGCCCGCATCGCGGCAGCCTACGCGTGATGCACGATGCACGCTGGATGCACGTTCATTCGAGCCAGCGATGCACGGGACGACGATACCGCGGTGCTCGCTGCGGGATGCGCGAAGCTGCCTCGGGAAGCCGCTTCGCGCCGTGCCCCCGCGGTTCCGCCGGTCGCCCCCTCGTGCGTCGTTCAGCGCAGTTTCGTTGCCCCGTGCATCGCTTGTTCGATTGCCGTGCATCGCTCTGGCGTCACGAAGCGGTCAGAACGGCCGCTCCCCCTTTCGCTATCCGCCGCTCACGGCATCTTCCCGGAATGACGCGCCTCCTCGCGGCTGTCGTCTTCCTCGCGCCCGCCACGCTCGTCGCCCAGACGAAGCAGCACGAGCTTCCTTCACCCACCGTCGTCGCCGTCGAGCGGCACGGCGAGATCGTTCTCGACGGCGCGCTCGACGAGCCCGCGTGGAGCGCGGCGCGGCCCGCGACCGGCTTCACGCAGCAGGATCCGCACGAGGGACAGCCGGCGACCGAGCGCACCGAGGTGCGCTTCCTCTACGACGCCGACGCGCTCTACATCGGCGCGCGGATGTACGACACGTTGGGTGCTCGCGGCGTCCGCACCGAGCTCGCGCGGCGCGACCAGCAGCAGGACGGCGACTTCCTGCGCTTCGTCCTCGACACGTACCACGACCACCTCGGCCGCACGATCATCCAGGTCGATCCCTCCGGGGTGAAGTTCGACGCCGGCCAGGCGTCGCCCTTCGCCGATCCCGCGTGGGATCCGGTCTGGGAGGTCGCGACGCGCGTCGATTCCCTCGGCTGGACCGCGGAGTTCCGCATCCCCTTCTCGCAGCTCCGCTTCTCGCGCGCCGAGCAGCAGACGTGGGGGATGCAGATCTGGCGCTACGAGCAGCGCCTCAACGAGATGTCCATGTGGTCCTTCTGGAAGAAGGACGAGAGCGGCGGCCCGTCGCGCTTCGGACATCTCGAGGGGATGCGCGTGACGCGCTCCGCGCAGAAGGTGGAGCTGCTCCCGTACGTCGTCGGCAGCGCGCGTCGCGCCCTCCCCGCCGATCCGGCGAACCCGTACACGAAGCTCACCACCACCGACTCACGCGTCGGCGGTGACGTGAAGGCGCTCCTCGGCTCGAACCTCACCCTCGACGCGACCTTCAACCCCGACTTCGGGCAGGTGGAGGCCGATCCCGCGACGGTGAACCTCACCGCCTACGAGACGTTCTTCGAGGAGAAGCGGCCCTTCTTCGTCGCCGGCAACGGGATCTTCGACTTCGGGAGCCTGAGCTGCTTCATCTGCGACAACATCTCCTCGCTCAGCCTCTTCTACTCGCGGCGCATCGGCCGCGCGCCGCAGTTCGACGCGTACGACGTCGGCGGCGTCTCGTACGCCGACCCGCCGATCAACAGCACCATCCTCGGCGCCGCGAAGGTCACCGGACGCACGGCGAACGGGTACTCGCTCGGCGTCATCGAGGCGCTGACCCGGCGCGAGATCGCGCCCTTCACCGACACCCAGGGACGGCAGCTGCGGCAGGAGGTCGAGCCGCTGTCGAACTACTTCGTCGCGCGCGCGAAGCGTGACATGCGCGGCGGGAACGTCACCGTCGGCGGGATGCTCACCTCCGTCGACCGCCGCATCACGAGCGATCCCGTCGCCGATCAGCTCGCGAGCAGCGCGCGCTCCGGGGGCGTCGACTGGAACGTCACCTGGGACAAGCGCACCTACGGCGTGCAGGGGAGCCTCGCCGTCTCTCGCGTCGGCGGGGACGAGCTGGCGATCGCGCGCCTGCAGAACGCCTCCTCGCGCTACTACGGCCGACCCGATAGGCGGCCGACGCGGCTCGGGCTCTTCGGGCGCGACGCGCTCGACTCGTCGCGCACCTCGCTCTCCGGTGCGGGCGGGTATCTGCGTCTCGCGAAGGAAGCGGGCGCCTGGCTCTGGGAGGTCGAGGGCTCGACGCGCACGCCGGGGTTCGAGGTGAACGACGTCGCCTTCATGCGACGAGCCGACTTCGTCTGGCTGAACGCCAACCTCGTGCGGCTGTGGACGAACCCCGTCGGGATCTTCCGTAGCGTCTTCGTCGCGGTCGGCCCGCAGCGCGAGCAGAACTTCGGGGGCGACGTCGTCGACGCCGAGCTGCACGCCTTCGCGCAGGGACAGTTCCTCAACTACTGGAGCTGGGTGCTCTTCCAGCAGCTCAAGCCCTCGCTGCTCGACGACGCGGCGACGCGTGGCGGCGCGGTGGTGCGCGTCCCGTCGAGCCGGCTCACGCAGGCGAATCTCTCCACCGACTCGCGCAACCGCCTCGTCCTCAACTTCGGCGGGCTGCTCGGCTCGAGCGCGGACGGGGGCTACACGCGCGGCGCCAATCTCGGCGTCACGCTCAAGCCGGCGTCGAGCGTGCGCCTGACCGTCGGCCCCTCGTTCTCGAGCGACTTCGTGCCGGCGCAGTTCGTGACCGCGTACTCCGACACCGGCGCGCGCGCGATGTACGGTCGTCGCGCCGTCTTCGCCGCGCTGCGCCAGCACACACTGTCGATGGAGACGCGCGCCGCGATCACCTTCACGCCGACGCTGAGCGTCGAAGCCTACGCGCAGCCCTTCGTCGCGACCGGACACTACGCGCGCTTCGGCGAGTACCTGCGTCCGCGCGCCCTCGACCGCCGCGCTTTCGCGCCCGCCGAGGTCTCCATCGTCGACACGGACGACCGCGGAATACCGCTCGGCTACGAGCTCGCCCCCGCCGGCACCGGCGTGCGGCACCGGTTCGGCAATCCCGACTTCAACGTCCGCTCGCTCATCGGCAACGCGGTGCTGCGCTGGGAGTACCGCCCCGGCTCCACGTTCTTCCTCGTCTGGAGCCAGTCCCGCTCCGCCTTCGACCAGACGGGCCGCTTCGACTTCGCCACCGAACGCCAGGCCCTCTTCCGCCAGCACCCCGACAACACGCTGCTGGTGAAGATGAACTGGTGGCTTTCTCTCTGAACGGGACTACCAGCAGGACAGAACGGCCCTGGCCTCATGGTCGTTCAGCTCTGTCCTGCTGCCTCACGACAGCCGACAGTTGATATTCGCGAGGCGCCGCCCCACTCTCCCCTCGTGCCTCGCCCCATTCCCGCCCCCGTTTCCTCCGGTCACACCTCGACGACCGACGTCCCGCTCTACTGGTGCCGTTATGGCGAGCCCGGCGCGCCGCCGCTGCTCGTCCTGCACGGTGGGCCCGGCGCCAGCCATGACTATCTGCTTCCGCAGATGCTCGAGCTGGCGCGCGAGCACGAGCTGATCTTCTACGACCAGCGCGGCGGCGGACGCTCGCGCACCGACGATTCCGCGCCCATCACCTGGCGGACGCACGTCGCCGATCTCGACTCGGTGATCGCGGAGCTGGGGCTCGAGCCGCCGACCGTCGTCGGCTACTCGTGGGGCGGGCTGCTCGCGCTGCTCCACGCGATCGAGCGCGCGGCGAGCGGCGCGATCCTCCCCGCCGCGCTCGCCCTCATTGACCCCGCACCGCTCACTCGGCAATATCGTGCCGAGTTCGAGGGCGAGTTCGCCCGGCGTCAGGGTGGTCCGCGGATCCAGGAGATGCGCGCCGAGCTCGCGGCGTCGGGGTTGCGGGAGCGCGATCCGGACGCCTACCGGCAGCGTGCGTTCGAGCTCAGCGTGGCCGGCTACTTCGCCGATCCGGCGGAGGCGCGCGACCTGACGCCGTTCCGCGTCGTCGGCCGCGTGCAGCAGTCGGTGTGGGAGTCGCTCGGCGACTACGACCTCGTCGAATCCCTCGCCACGGTGAAGGTGCCGGCGATCTTCGTGCACGGCCGCGAGGACCCGATCCCGCTCGTCTCCTCCGAGCGTGGGGCGCGGGCGATGGACGCGCCGCTCGTGGTCCTCGAGCGGTGCGGGCACGTGCCGTACGTCGAGCAGCCCGCGGCTCTGTTCGCGGCGCTCGGCGAGTTCCTGGCGGCGCGCGACGCGTCCCGCCGTTAGGCAGCGCGGACTCGTTCCCCCGGGGTGAGGATGGGCGGCTACGACGATCACGGACGGCCGGAAGTCGGGACCCTCGAGGCTGACGGGCGCAACCTCGTCGTCTCGGTGCGCGTCATCTTCGACGGCATCGAGCACGTCGGACGCCTCTGGTTCGCGGAGGAGGAGTGGGAGGACGACGGCCTCCCCGACCGGAGCGCCCTCCCCGGCCGCACCGTGGACGAGGTGATCGCGCTCGCGAAGCGGCTCACCCCGCACGAGCTCCTCCAGCGCTACCGTCGAGCCCAGGCCGAGAAGCGGCGCTTCCACGATCTCCGCCGCATCACCGACGAGATCCTCGCCAAGATCCGCTACCTCAATCAGGTCGGGATATCGATGCGCGCCGGCCTCCTCGACATCGAGGGCGCGGCGCAGGAGCTCGAGCTCACCGAGCGCCAGCTCCACGAGCTCGTCGATCGCCTTCGCCCCGCGGCCGGCGTCGAGGACTAGCGCGGCGCGATGGACTCACGCACCGCGGCGCACGTCCTCTCGCGAATCGCCGCCCTTCTCGAGCTGTCGGGCGGCAACCCGTTCAAGGCCCGCGCATACGAGGGCGCCGCCCGCGCCCTCCGCGCGATCGACACCGACGATCTCGCTCCGCTCCTCGACAGCGGCGCCATCGCCGAGCTCTCCGGCGTCGGCCCCGCCACCCTCGGCGTCATCCGCGAGCTGGTCGAGACCGGAGAGTCGTCGTATCTCGAGCGGCTGCGCGGCTCGATCCCCGAGGGACTGCTCGAGCTCCTCCGCCTCCCGCGCCTCGGCGGCGCCAAGATCCACGCGCTGCACGAGGCGCTGGGCATCACGAGCCTCGACGACCTCGAGGAGGCGGCGCGCTCCGGGCGCCTCGCCGGCGTGAAGGGCTTCGGCCCCAAGTCGGTACAGGCCATCCTCGCCGGGATCGAGAAGCTGCGCGCCGCCGGCGACCTGATGCTCCTCCCCGCTGCGCTCGCCGAGGCGGCGCGCCTGCGCGCTTCGGTCGCCGGCCATCCCGGCGTCGCGCGCGCCGAGGTCGCGGGCGCGGTGCGGCGCAGCGTCGAGGTCGTGCGCGACATCGACATCGTCGCCGCCTGCCGCGAGGACGCCGACCCCGACGCCGTCGTCCACGCGATGGCCGGCGCGCCCGGCGTGCGACGCGTCGCCGGCCGCGGGCCCGGCGCCGCCACCATCACCTTCGTCGACGGCGTCTGCCTCGACCTCCGCTGCGTCCTCGAGGGCGACTTCGCGATCGCGCTCTGGCGCGCCACGGGCAGCGAGGCGCATCGCCTCCGCGTCGCCGAGCGCGCCGGTGCACGCGGGCTCACCCTCGAGGGCGACGCGCTGCGCACCGCCGCCGGCGGGGAGCTCTCCATCTCCGACGAAGCGGATCTCTTCCTCGCCCTCGGCCTCCCCTGGATCCCTCCCGAGCTGCGCGAGAGCGGCGACGAGGTGGATGCCGCCGCCGCGAACGCGCTCCCCGATCTCCTTCGCGACGACCAGATCCGTGGCGTCATCCACTGCCACACGCGCTATTCCGACGGCAAGGCGACCGTCGCCGAGATGGCGGCCGCGGCGCGAGACCGCGGCTGGAGCTACATCGGCATCTCCGACCACTCGCAGGCCGCCTTCTACGCCGGAGGGCTGAAGCGCGACGACGTCCTCCGCCAGCACGAGGAGATCGACGCGCTGAACGAATCGCTCGGCGGCGCGTTCACCGTGTTGAAGGGCATCGAGGCGGACATTCTCGCCGATGGACGCCTCGATTACGATGAAGAGCTGCTCGATCGCTTCGACTTCGTCGTCGGCTCCGTCCACAACCGCTTCGGGCAGAACGGCGCGCCGATGACGGAGCGCATCCTCCGCGCCCTCGACGACCCGCACCTCACCGTGCTCGCCCATCCCACCGGCCGCCTCCTGCTCTCGCGCGACCCGTACGACTTCGACATGACCGCGGTCCTCGAGAAGGCCGCGGAGCGTGGCGTCGCCGTCGAGCTCAACGCCGACCCGCACCGCCTCGACCTCGACTGGCGCGTGCTCCGCGACGCGAAGCGGCTCGGCGTGACGATCGCCATCGGCCCCGATGCGCACTCGACGCGCGGCCTCGACAACACCGCGCTGGGCGTGCTCATGGCGCGCAAGGGATGGCTCGAGGCGGCCGACGTCCTCAACACGCGCGACGCGACGGGCGTGCTGCGCTTCGCGCGGAAGGGTCGCTGATGGCGGCGAAGAAGGGGTCGGGGGTCGGGGGTCGGCCGTCGGCGAAGGTGGCGAAGAAGCGCGTCGCAAGGCGCAGCGCCGACCCCCGACCCCCGACAGCCGACCCCCAGGCTGCTGAGCGCATCTACGATGCGCTCAGCAGCCACTACCCCGACGCGCACTGCGCGCTCGACCACCGCGACGCCTTCGAGCTGCTCGTCGCGACCATCCTCAGCGCGCAGTGTACCGACAAGCGCGTGAACATGGTCACTCCCCTCCTCTTCGCGAAGTATCCCGACGCGCGCGCCCTCGCCGCGGCGAAGCAGGCAGACGTCGAGGAGATCATCCGCAGCACCGGCTTCTTCCGCAACAAGGCGCAGAACATCGTCGCGATGGCCGGCGCGCTCGTCGATCGCCATGGCGGCGAGGTGCCCTGCGACATGGACGCGCTCACCGCGCTCCCCGGCGTCGGGCGCAAGACCGCGAACGTCGTCCTCGGCAACGCCTTCTCGCGCAACGAGGGCGTCGTCGTCGACACGCACGTCTCGCGGCTCAGCCAGCGCCTCGGCCTCACCCGCGAGACCGACCCGGTGAAGATCGAGAGCGCGCTCATGCCACTCTTCGCGCGCGAGCGCTGGACGATGCTCTCGCACCTGCTCATCGAGCACGGCCGCCAGGTCTGCGACGCGCGCAAGCCGCGCTGCGGCGACTGCCCCATCGCCGCGCTCTGCCCATCCGCCGCGCCATGACCGGCCCGCTGCCCGCGGCCACGCCGGAAGAGGCGGCGCGCGTCGCCAACGTCCTCGTGCAGACGGGACTCGCGCTCGCCTCCACCTCCAGGCTCGACGAGCTCCTCCAGATCCTGGCCGACGCGGCGCGCGACCTCGTCGCCGCGCGGTTCGGCGCGTTAGGCGTGGTCAACGCCGAGGGGACCGGACTCTCCGACTTCATCACCTCGGGGCTCACCCCGGAGCAGCGGGCGCGCATGGGCAGCCTGCCCAAGGGGCACGGCATCCTCGGCCTCCTCGTCCGCGACGCGCGGCCGCTCCGGCTGCACGACCTGCGCGAGCATCCCGCCTCCGCGGGCGTGCCGCGCAATCACCCGCAGATGCGGTCCTTCCTCGGTGTGCCGATCGTCGCCGCGGGACGCGTCTTCGGGAACCTCTACGTCACGGAGAAGGTCGGCGGAGAGGACTTCACCGAGAACGATCTCGACCTGCTGCGTGTGCTCGCCGCGCAGGCGGCGATCGCGATCGAGAACGCGCACCTCCGCCTCACGCGCGACCGCTTCTTCGCCGCGACGAGCCACGAGCTGGGGAACGCGGTCGCTGCCGTGAAGGTGTGGGCGCGCCATCTCATGCTCACCCCGCCGGACGATCCCGAGGAGCTCCGCCTCGGGCTGCGCAACCTCGCCGGGAGCGCCGACCAGACCGGCCGGCTCATCGAGGATCTGCTCAGCCTCTCGAAGATCCAGGAGGGCCGCCTCACCCTGGGCGCGTGGGACCTCGACGTCGGCGAGACCGTCGCCTCCGCCGTCGAGCACCTGCGGCTCGAGGCCGAGGTGGCGAGCGTCGAGCTCGTGCTGCAGCCCCCCGGCGGCGCGCTCAAGGCGCACCTCGACGGCGGCCGCGTCAGGCAGATCGTGATCAACCTCGTCGCAAACGCGATCAAGTTCACTCCCGAGGGAAAGTCGGTGACGGTGCGCGTCGGCGCGCGCGGCGACGCCGGCGTCCGCGTCTCGGTCACCGACTCCGGCCCCGGCATCTCCGCCGAGAATCAGGAGCGGATCTTCGAGCCGTACGAGCAGATCGTCGGCGTCGCGCGCGGGCGCGGCACCGGGCTGGGGCTCGGCCTCTCGCGGCAGCTCGCGCGGCTCATGGGCGGGGAGATCACCGTCGTCAGCACCCCGGGGCAGGGCGCGACCTTCCATCTCGACCTGCCGAGCGTGATGCCCGAGCGCGACGACGCGCGTTAGGCAGCCCCGCGGCGCTACTCGTCGAGCGAGAAGACGAAGGGCTGCTGCACGATCTGCCGCACCGGCTTCCCGTCGATCGTCGCCGGCCGGTAGCGCAGCGCGGGGAGCGCGGCACGCACCGACTCCGTGAACACCGGATTCGTCGACTCCACCGCGCGGAAGCTGTCGAGCTCGACGCGCCCCGCCGTATCGACGACGAACTCGGCGAGCACCCGCCCCTCGACGCGCGCCTGCGCCAGCGCGGTGGGATATCCGGGCATCCCGCTTCCCGGGATCGCCTCCGCGATCTCCTGCACCTGCCTCTCGGTGTACGCGGCGGGGCCGACCTGCCCGGCGCTCGCCGTCGTCGTCACGGTCGTGGTCGTCGCGGTCGCACCGGACCGTTGGCCGCGCGAGGCGTGCGGCCCGGCCCCCTGCTGCGCTTCAGCTCGCGACACCCCCACCAACGCGAGCAGCGCGATCAGAACCCCGATCGCGCCGCTCCCACTTCGTCTGCCGCCGGTTTGTCGCATCGCCATGCCCCGGCGAGCGGCAAGTCCCGCGCCCCATTACCGTCCGGCGGTCTTCTCCGCGGCGAGGATCCCCACGCGCAGCGCGAACTGCACGTAGTCCGGACGATGCATGAGTCCGAGCTTCTCGTTCACGCGCTGCTTGTAGGTGTCCACCGTCTTCGGGCTGATGTGCAGCTTCTCCCCGATCTCGGGCGCGGTGTATCCCTCCGCCGTCAGGCGCAGCACGTCGCGCTCGCGCTCGGTGAGCTTCTCGTAGCGCGCGCGGTCGTCCGCCGCCTCCTCCTTCTTCTTGAGCTCGCGCGCCAGCACCCGCGCCGCGGACGGCCGCACGTAGAGGTCGCCGCGGGCCACGGCGCGCACCGCATCCACCAGGTCGCGGTCCGCCGCGCTCTTCACGAGGTACCCCGACGCCCCCGCCTCGAGCAGCGGGACCAGGTACTCGTCCTCCGGGTGCATCGTCAGCACCAGGATGCGCGGCGGGTTGGCGGTCGCCACCAGCGCCTTCGTCGCGGCGATCCCGTCCATCTCGGCCATCGTCAGGTCCATGACGACCACGTGCGGACGGAACCGCTCGGCAAGCGCGATCGCATCG
This sequence comes from Gemmatimonadaceae bacterium, assembly GCA_036392515.1. Classification (GTDB taxonomy): domain Bacteria; phylum Gemmatimonadota; class Gemmatimonadetes; order Gemmatimonadales; family Gemmatimonadaceae; genus JABFXC01. The sequence goes on from DASVXU010000076.1 coordinate 10,180, forward strand.
CGCCCGTTCGACGCTTCACCGACGACCGCGATGTCGCGCGCCGAGCCGAGGATCGCCTTGAGGCCCGCACGCACGATCGCGTGATCGTCGGCGAGCACGACGCGAATCTGATCGTCGCTCATGTCCCTCTACTTGTTCACGATGAGTGCCGTCACCATCCCGAACATGCCGTGATCCGACTCGGCATGGGGGAGAATGTGGCAGTGGAAGGCCCACACGCCAGGGTTGTTGCAGTTCACGATGACGTCCCACCGCTCGCCCGGCGCGACGTTCAGCGTGTCGCACTTCCACGGCGCGGGCTGCGGCCAGCCGTCCTTGTCGATCACCGTCATGTGCATCCCGTGCAGGTGCATCGGGTGGATCATCATCCCCTCGTTCATGAAGCGGATGCGCACCTTCTGCCCGAGCTTGGCGACGATCGGCTCCGTCGCCGGGAAGCCCTTCCCGTTGAAGGTGTAGCCGTGCATCCCGTCGTTGAGGATCATGACGTAGTCGACGTCGACCTTCTCGATCGCGCGCTTCTGCTTCGGCTCGATGATGAAGGCGCCGAGAAGCCCGAGCCCGACCTGCTTGGCCGAGTTGTGGTGCGAGTGGTACATGTGCGAGCCGGGGTTCGGCGCGGTGAACTCGTACGTGTACGACTGCCCGGGCTTCACCGGGTGCTGCGTGATGAAGGGGACGCCATCCTGGTCGTTCGGGACCTCCACGCCGTGGAAGTGCACCGCCGTCGACTCGGGGAGCTGGTTGTGCAGGATCAGCCGCACGCGGTCTCCCTCACGGACGCGGATCTGCGGACCCGGCACCTGGTCGTTGTACGCCCAGGCCTCGACCATCTTTCCGGGCTCGGTCTCCCACTGGATCTTCTTCGCCGTCACCTCGAACACCTTCACCCCGTTCTCGACGCGCGGCTGGAGGAGCTGGTTCCCCTTCCCCGCCGTCTTCGCCGGGAAGGCCTTGATCCCCTTCTCGTGCATGGCGTCCATCTGGTCCGCCGGCGTCGCCGTGACCGTGCCGGCGGCGGGGGTGGGCATCGTTCCCCCGTGCTCGGTCGGGATCTGGCTCTTCGGCGAGGCGGGGCTCGTCGCCACGGTCTGGGCGGCGGGGACGCTGTCCCCCGCGCCCGTGGCGCGTCCCTTCGGCGCCTCCTCGCGGCACGCGGCGAGGAGGGTCGCGGCGGTGGGGGCGGCGACAGCCGCCACCGCGGCACGGCGCAGGAACTCGCGCCGCGTCGCGGTCGATTCCGCGCCGGGCGTGAGGGTCGGGGTCTGCGGGGTCGTCGTGCTATCGCTCATTGGAGTCGTCTCGTGCGGGTCTGGTGGCGCCTGCGCGCCGGCCTTCAGGAGACATGATCGCCCGGCGCCCCCCGACCGCACGTCGGGGCGTGCCCGATCTTTTCCTCCGCTCCCCGGACAGTCGTGTCGGGGAAGCCCTGACACGCGCTTGCTTCGGTAGGCCGCGGAGGGCCGCGGACTGTTGCTCTGGCAGGCCGCGGATTACGCGGAGTCGAGCGGAGTGTCGCGGAGACGACAACTGAATCTTGGGGGCGCGCCGGGTGAGAGGATCTCGCCACGCGCACCCCCAAACCCATGCTGTTGTCGTCTCCGCGCCTGCTCCGTTCATTCCGCGGCCCTCCGCGGCCTACAAGAGCAAAGTCCGCAAAAGCAACCCGCCGCGTACCGAACACAGCCGGTCCGGCGCGGTACGCAAGATGCTCGGAGGACGGTGCTTCCTCGCACCGATGTCTCCAGCCGCACCGCCGTCCCGATGACTCGACTTCGCCTTCGCTCGCTTCTTCTCGCCGCCGGCGCGTTCGCCCTCTTCTCCTGCGCCGAGCCCACCGCGCCGACGAGCAGCACCGCGGCGCCGTCCACCCTCTTCGGTCTGCCGATCGGCGGCGGGGGCGGGGTCGGGACGCTCGTCGACACCACCGTCACCGCGGTGCAGCGCGCCGTCCCGCTGCTCGCCGACGTGAGCGCCAGCGCGACGATCGGCTACGAGGGGGGCAGCATCGTGCTCCCCGGCACCGGCTTCCGGCTCGACGTGCCGAAGGGCGCCGTCCTGCAGCCGACCACGATCACCGTCACCGCGGTCGCCGGGTCCACTGTCGCGTACGAGTTCGAGCCGGCGGGGACCACCTTCGCCAAGCGGCTGGTCGTCACCCAGGACCTGTCCCTGACGACGATCGTGTCGTCGCTCCTTGGCCGGAGCGTGACCGGGGCGTATTTCCGCTCGCGCGACGAGCTCTTCCCCGATGGCACCGCGAAGGTGCACGAGCTGGAGCCGACGACCGTCGACCTGACGACGCTGACGACGCGCTTCAGCATCGGCCATTTCTCCGGCTACATCATGGCCACCGACTGAGCTCGGGGGA
>DASVXU010000077.1:0-20349 GCA_036392515.1 Gemmatimonadaceae bacterium
TCGGGATCGGCGCCGGGCAGATGTCGCGGGTGGACGCGGCGTTCATGGCCGTCCACAAGGCCCGGCAGGTCGGGCACGACACGAAGGGGACTGCGCTCGGCTCCGACGCCTTCTTTCCTTTCCGGGACAGCATCGACCAGGCGGCGGAGGCGGGGGTCACCGCGATCGTCCAGCCCGGGGGGTCGGTCCGCGACGACGAGGTGATCGCCGCAGCAAACCAGCACGGCATCACGATGGTACTAACTGGGCAGCGTCTCTTCCGTCACTAGCCCCAACCCGTCAAGTTTCATGGCTACCCGTGCCTCGCGAGAGGCGTCGCCCCTCGCATACTCGTCCGATCGCATGACGCACTCTCGAACGGCCGTCGAGCTGGACAACCGCCCGTCGTACCTCGCGGCGGGCCTCACCTCGCTCGGCGTCTTCATCCTGTATCTCGTGACCCTCGCCCCGACGACGGCGATGTGGGACACGAGCGAGTACATCGCGGCCGCGTACACCCTCGGGCTTCCACACCCGCCGGGGAATCCCTTCTTCGTGCTGATCGGCCGCGTCTTCACGCTGCTGCCGATCGCGTCGGGGATCGCGACCCGGATCAACGTCCTCGCGGCGCTGTGCAGCGCGGCGGCGGCGGGGGCCTGGTTTCTCATCGCCGAGCGCGTGCTCGTCGGCTGGTTCCCGTTGCGGTGGCAACGCATCGTCGGCGGTGTGACCGCGGCGGTGCTCGGCGCGACCGCGTTCACGGTGTGGAACCAGTCGGTGGTGAACGAGAAGGTGTACACCGTCTCGCTCGCGTTCTTCGCGATCGTGGCATGGCTCTCGGTGCGCTGGGCGGACGAGCCGGTGGGTCCCAAGGCAGACCGGATCCTCGTCCTGATCTCGTACCTGATCGGGCTGGGCTACGCGAACCACCCGGCGGGCTTCCTCGTGGGGCCGGCGGTGGCGGTGGTGGTGATCGCGCGGCGCTGGGAGACGATCCTCCGCTGGAAGATGTGGCTTGCCTGCGGGGGCGCGCTGATCCTCGGCATCACGGTCTTCGCGACTCAGCCGATCCGCGCGGCGCACTTCCCGCCGATCAACGAGGGCGAGCCGACGGCGTGCACGAACGGACCGCATCTGGACTGCACCTTCTCGAAGCTGACGAAGGAGCGGTTCATGTACAACTTCAACCGCGAGCAGTACGGCAAGCCCGAGCTGAGCGACCGTCAGGCGCCCTTCGCGGCGCAGGTCGACATGTGGTGGACGTACTTCAAGTGGCAGTGGATGCGCGACTCGCGCGACGCGAACCAGGGGATCCAGCTCGCGCTCGCGGTGCTCTTCCTCATCCTCGGGCTGATCGGCGGATGGGTCCACTTCACGCGCGACCGACGAAGCTTCTGGTTCTTCGGGCCGCTGATCTTCACGGTCACGATCGCGCTGATCTACTACATGAACTTCAAGTACGGCTACTCGCAGGCGCCCGAGCTCGGGCAGACGGTGCCGCGAGAGGTCCGCGATCGCGACTACTTCTACCTCTGGAGCTACTCGGCGTGGGCGGTCTGGGCCGCGCTCGGGCTGATCTGGGTGTGGGAGACGATCGCGGCGGCGATCGGCTCGGACAGCGTTCGCGTCGGCACCGAGGTCGTGGAGCAGCCGCGGCGCAATAGCCTGGCGATGGCGTCGCCGGTGCTCGCGCTCGCGCTCATCCCGCTCTTCGCGAACTGGACGAGCGCGTCGCGCGCCCATCAGACCGACACGCGCGACTTCGCGGCAGACCTGCTCAACTCCGTCGAGCCGTATGGCGTGCTCGTGACGGTGGGCGACAACGACACCTTCCCGCTGTGGTACGCGCAGGAGGTCGAGGGCATTCGCCGGGACGTCACCGTCGCGAACACCTCACTGCTCAACACCGACTGGTACGTGCGGCAGCTCATTCGCCGTCCGGTGTACGATTACGACGCGGCGAAGGGGCCGTCGGTCTACCGCGGGAAGACCTGGCCGAAGCCGGACGGCGGCCCGCTCAAGATGTCGATGGAGGAGGCCGACGCGATTCCCCTGGTCGCGGAGATCCCGCAGACCGCGGTGTTCACGGCCGGCAAGATCCAGGCGGTCATCACCCCGCGGCAGATCACGAAGGCGGACATCCTCGTCCTCCACATGATCAAGGACGCGGCGGGAACGACTCGTCCGATCTACCTCAGCCGGACCTCGGGCGGGTACGGTTCGGAGCTCGGCCTGCAGCGCTACCTGCTCACGCAGGGCCTGGCGCGGAAGATCATGCCGGACACGATCCATGTGTCGAAGGACACTCTGCTGATCGCGGGGGAGGGCTACCTCGACGTTCCGCGCACGCGGGCGCTCTGGGACAGCGTCTTCGTCGCGACGAAGTCCATCGCACGGCGCAGCGACTGGCCCGACCAGCCGTCGGTCGGCATCCCGTATCTGTATCTCGCGACGGGCGCGGTCCTCTCCGAGGCTCTTCAGCGCACCGGCGACCCGCAGGCCGCGGACCGTGTGATGGCGCAGGCGCGCGCCGTGGCGAAGGCGACGCGCCTCGAGGATCTGATGAACGCCTACGAGCAGCGGCAGCAGCCGGTGGCGAACCCGTTCACGGACACGGGCCGCCGGGTCGAGATCCCGATCGCTCCCGCTCAGCCCTGACCTGAACCGCCGGTGGCCGGCGCGCGCCGCGCGCCGGTCACTGGACGGTGACGGTCCCTCGCATCCCGGCCGTCGCGCTGCCGTGGATCGCGCAGTGGTACGAGTACGTTCCCGCGTTGGCGAAGGTGCGGTTGTACGAGCCGGTGCTCGTCGCGGCCACTCCGGTGGTGCCGTCGTCCCAGACCAGGCTGTGGTCCACGCAGGTCTGTCCGCCGTAGCCGTCGCTCCCGCAGCTGTTCCACGTCCAGTTCACGGTCGTCCCCTTGGGAACCGTGGTGGCGGAGGGCGTGAAGTTGAGCCCCGCGACGGTGATGTCGGCGCTCGTGGAGCCCGAGCTGGTGCCGCCGTTGTTCCCGCCGTTGTTGCCGCCGTTGTTGTAGTTCGGGGCGGACGGACCTCCACCGCCACAGCCCACGGCGGCGGCGATGATGAGCGCCGCGAGCGCGCTTCTGCGTCTCGACGTCGAAGGCATCTTCAATCCTCCCGCGGCGCGATCGCCGCATCGCTGGTGACCCGGGCGCGGCTGCGCACGAGCGCGCCACGCGAGGGCACCTTGCGACACGGTTTGCGAGGGTGCAAGCGACCGGCGGCGAACAGCGCTCGGCGCGGGGCGAACGCCGTTGACGGCCGCGCGCCCGTCAGGGCGCGAAGTTCACGCTGATCTGCGTCGTGTTGTCCGGCCCCGGCGCGACCGAGACGCCGAGCAGCGCTCGATCGAGCCTCGTTCGCCGGTGCGAGTGCGCGTAACGCACGGTCTTCACGCCGAGCCAGCCGCCGAGAAAGCTCCCCGCGACGACGTCGCTCGCCCAGTGCTTGTTCAGGTAGAGGCGGGTGAAGCCGGGGATCGTCGCCGCGCCGTAGAGCAGTGGCGCCGCCCACTTCACCGCCCCTGGATCGCGAAGCCGGATCTCCTCCACGGCCGCCGCGGACGCCGCCCAGGCCGTGGCCGCGTGCAGCGAGGGAAAGGAGCGGTACTCGAAGTCGGTGAACCCCTTGCCGTACTTGTGGGTGAGCGGATCGCCGTGCGAGCTGCTCGGCCGCGCGCGGCCTAACGTTCCGCGGACCAGCTGGCCGATGCCCGTCGTCAGCACCAGCGCCTCGGTCATGTGCAGCCCGACGTCCGCCGTCGTCCGCGAGCCGGCGAGCCGGCCGATCCCGTAGACGGCGACCGCGCCGAAGGTGAACGGCGTCTCGTTGAGGAGTGTGAGCGACTTCACCAGGTGGCGACGGCTCGCGCCTGCCTGCACCTCCGGCTTCTGCGACCAGTTCGAGATGCGCAGGTCGAAGCGCTCGACGGCGATGGTGCCGACCAGGGCCACGCCGCCGAGGATCGCGTCCCGACGCGTGAAGAAGGTCTTGTCCGTGCGGGCCGCGTGGGCCGCGGGGATGCTGTCCGCGCGCTGCTGCGCCGCCAGCGAGATCGGGACGGCGGTGGCGCAGATCACGAGCGCCGCGAGGCCGGCGACGACGGCGATGTCAGTGGTTGCCATGAGATGGGTTCGAGCTCGTTCGCTACTTACGCAAGGGTCGTGTCAGCGCATCCGCCCCGCACCGTTCAGGGGAATCCCGACACAAGGGGGTGCACGGGGCGGGTAGGTTGCACGTCGGGCGACGATTCGTCGCATTGCGGGGGCGCCGCGGAAGCGCCGCGGCCCGCTCCCCGACATCTCCCGAGGCAGAAGTGCTCGTCCCGAAGCTCGTCACCACGCTCAGGTCCTACGACCGGCGCCAGCTCGGTCAGGATCTCATCGCCGGCATCATCGTCGGCATAGTCGCCATCCCGCTCGCGATCGCCTTCGCCATCGCGAGCGGAGTCACCCCCGACCGGGGGCTCTGGACCGCGATCATCGCGGGATTCCTCATCTCCGCGCTCGGGGGATCCCGTGTCCAGATCGGCGGACCGACCGGCGCCTTCGTCGTCATCGTCTACGGGATCGTCCAGAAGTACGGGCTCGACGGACTCACGGTGGCGACCCTCATCGCCGGCGTGCTGCTCGTGATCATGGGGCTCGCGAAGCTCGGCAGCATCATCAAGTTCATCCCGCACCCGCTCATCACCGGCTTCACGAGCGGGATCGCGGTGATCATCTTCTCGAGCCAGGTGAAGGATCTCTTCGGGCTGCGCATGGGCGCGGTGCCCGCGGAGTTCGTCGCCAAGTGGGAGGCGTTCGTCGCGAACGCGGGATCGTTCAACCCCGCCGCCGTCGGCGTCGCCGCGCTGACGCTCTCCATCATCCTGCTCTGGCCGCGCATCAACCGGCGCATTCCGGGGCCCTTCGTCGCGCTGATCGTCGCCACGGTCGTCGCGCAGGCGATGCATCTCCCGGTCGAGACCATCGGCAGCCGCTTCGGCACGCTCAGCGCCTCGATCCCGCATCCACACGTCCCGCACGTCGGCTGGAGCGACGTGGCCGGCCTCGCGGGGCCGGCGTTCACCATCGCCGCGCTCGCGGCGATCGAGTCGCTGCTCTCCGCCGTCGTCGCCGACGGGATGATCGGCGGCCATCATCGCTCGAACATGGAGCTCGTCGCGCAGGGCGTCGCGAACATCGCCTCCCCGCTCTTCGGCGGCATTCCCGCGACCGGCGCGATCGCGCGCACGGCGACGAACGTGAAGAACGGCGGACGCACCCCCGTCGCCGGGATGACGCACGCGGTGACGCTGCTGCTGGTCACGCTCGTCTTCGGTCGCTGGGTGGCGACGATCCCGCTGGCGACGCTCGCCGCGATCCTCGTCGTGGTGTCCTACCACATGAGCGAGTGGCGGAACTTCCGCGCCGAGCTGCGCTCGCCGAAGAGCGACGTCGTCGTGCTGCTCACGACGTTCGGGCTGACGGTGCTCGTGGATCTCACCGTCGCGATCGCGGTCGGGATGGTGCTCGCCGCCTTCCTCTTCATCCGCCGGATGGCCGAGGTGACGAACGTCAGCGCCGTGCGCGCCCAGCTGGCAGAGGGCGAGGAGGACGAGGAGCGCGATCCGAACTGGGTGCTGCGACGCCAGATCCCCGCCGGCGTGGATGTATACGAGATCAACGGCCCCTTCTTCTTCGGAGCGGCCGCGCAATTCAAGGACACGATCGGCCAGGTGGCGCGCGTGCCGAAGGTGCTCATCATCCGCATGCGCAACGTGCTCGCTCTCGACTCGACGGGGATGCACGCGCTTCGCGAGGTCGTGCACCGCGGCCGGCGCGAGGGGAGCACGGTACTGCTCTCCGACGTGCACATGCAGCCGCTCGTCGCGCTCACCGGCTCCGCGATCCTCGAGGAGATCGGGAGCGAGAACCTCTTCGGCAACATCGACGACGCGCTGAATCGCGCGCGCGAGCTGCTCGGCCTGCCGCGCGTCTCGCCACCTCCAGGGGCGACCCCTACCGTCGCGCGCGAGACACCGGTGGGCGGAGTCCCGAAGGTCACCGGGGTGTAACAGGGTCCCGGGACTCGGCGCAACCGCTGTTCGGCTGTTCCCGGGAGGTGTACCTTTCCGGGCCATGCGGACCCCTCGTCCACATGGCCCGCCCCAGGTGGGCCGACGCCCCCTCCCCCCGACCCCATGAGAATCTCGAGAGTACTCGCCGGTCGCGCGCTCACGGCCGCGATCTTCGTCGCGCTCGCATCCCGCAGCGCGATGGCGCAGCAGGCGACCACCACCGCCACGGTTCGCGGCGTCGTCCGCTCCCCCGATGGCGCCCCGGTCGCGGGCGCGACCGTCGCCGCCACGAACGCGGAGACGGGCGTGCGCCGCGGCGCACAGACCGACGAGAAGGGGCGCTACCAGATCCCCTTCCTCGCCCCGGGCACCTACACCCTCCGCGCGCAGCGGATCGGCTATCGCGCCATCGAGCGCGAGAACGTGCAGCTCGCCATCACCCAGGTCGAGCAGGCGGACTTCACCCTCCAGAGCGCGACCGTGCAGCTCGAGGAGCAGCGCGTCGTCGCCGAGCTCGCGCCCCTGATCGAGCACCAGAAGACCGGTCCGAGCACGCGCATCACGCAGGCGCAGCTGGAGGAGCTCCCGACGAACGGTCGCAACTTCAAGGACCTCGTGGTCCTCGCCCCGGGCACGAGCGACCTCGGTCGCACCGGCGCGGGCGGCGGCCAGTCGATCGGCGGCGGGCGCACCGCGTCCACCAACGTCCTCATGGACGGCGTGAACAACAATCAGTCGTTCTTCGGCGGCGATGCGCGCGGCGGCGATCGTGCGCCCTTCTCCTACTCGATCGAGGCCGTGAAGGAGCTGCAGGTCATCACCGCGTCGTACGACGTCGAGCGCGGCAACTTCACGGGCGGCACGGTGAACGCGGTGACCAAGAGCGGGACCAACAAGCTTCAGGGCTCCGTCTTCGGCTTCCTGCGCCGCGACGACGTCGGCGGCGTCCGCCTCACCGGCAACGACTTCCTCGGCCACGCGCCGACGAACTTCTCCAAGCAGCAGTACGGCTTCTCCCTCGGCGGTCCGATCATCAAGGACCGCGCGCACTTCTTCGTCGCCCTCGACCGCCAGACCGCGGCGGAGCCGAAGGCGGTGTTCGACGTGAACAGCAGCATCGCGTCGCAGCGCGCCGCCAGGATGAGCCCGACGCTGCTCGACTCGCTCATCCGCACCGCGCGCAGCGTCTACGGCTGGGACCTCAGCCGCGAGGTCGGCCTGCTCACCGCGAACGTGGACGAGAGCAGCGCCTTCGCGCGCATCGACTGGCAGCTCGGCGAGAAGCACACGCTGACGCTCCGTAACAACTACCTGAACTTCACGCAGCGCAACGACCGTCTCGCCAATTCGGCGACATCGACGGACCTCGTCTCGAACGCGGGCCCGTACAAGACGTCGGCGAACAGCTTCGTCGCCTCGCTGCAGTCGGCGTTCGGCAGCCTGACGAACGAGTTCCGCGGGCAGCTCGCCGCGGAGATCAAGCCGCGTCCGTCCAACCCCTCGCCGGCGTTCGGTGTCCCGACCCCGCAGGTGACGATCCGCAACATCGTGACGCGCTTCTCGCCGACGGACAGCGTGCGCACCGACGTCGTCTTCGGCTCCGATCCGATCCTCGCGGCGAACTACCTGTCGGAGCGCTCCTTCGAGCTGATCGACAACGTCCGCTGGACGCACGAGAACCACACGCTGAAGATCGGCGCGAACGCGATGAAGGAGCACGTCTACAACTACTTCCACAACAACGCGCTCGGCAGCTTCACCTTCGACTCGCTCGGCGCCTTCGCGCGCGGCACCCCGGCGTCGTTCTCGCGCGCGCTCCCCGGCGCGAACGGATCGCTCCCGATCGCCGAGTTCGACGTCTGGGAGAACGCGATCTACGCGCAGGACGAGTGGCAGGTGACGCCGCGGCTCTTCCTCTCGTACGGCCTCCGCTACGACCTCGCCGCGTACCCGACGAAGCCGGCGCGCAACGACAGCGTCATGAAGTACTTCCCCGGCGTCGACGTTCGCACGCGGCCGAGCGACCGAACCGACATCTCGCCGCGCTTCGGCTTCACCTTCGATCCGAACGCGGACGGCCAGCAGATCATCCGCGGCGGCTCGGGACTTTTCTACGGCCGTACGCCGTACGTGCTCGCGTCGAACGTCCTCGCGAACACCGGGATGAACCAGCGCGTGCTCACCTGCAACGGGGCCAACACCCCGGCGCCGAACTTCCCGGGCTACGCGCAGAACCCGAGCACGATTCCCACGCAGTGCGCGGGCGGCGCGTTCGGCATCGCCGAGGTCAACGCCTTCGACAGCGACTTCCGCCAGGCGTCGGCCTGGAAGTCGAACCTCGGCTACGACCGGCTCGTCGCGAAGGACTGGCGCGTCGGCGTCGAAGCCGTGTACTCGGTGCTGCGCGACCAGTACGTCGCGGAGGACATCAACCTCAACACGACGCCGTACTTCACGATCGAGGGCGGGATTCCCGTCTTCGCTCCGACCACCGCGATCAACACGACGAGCGGCCGCTTCAACGCCACCGGCTCGCGGAAGGTGACGAGCTTCAACCAGGTCGCGCTGCAGCGGTCGGTCGGCTCGGGGAAGTCGTTCCAGGGGATCGCGACGCTCAACGGCAAGACGCGCTGGGCGAGCCTCTACGCCGCGTATACGTACGACCACACGCGCGACAACGGCTCGACCTCCTGCTGCATCGCGGTCTTCGACATGTTCAACTCGACGCGCACCTTCGGGAACCCGGGCAACTTCGGGAACCAGTGGGGACCGGCGAGCTACAGCCGCACGCACAGCGTGGTGATCTCGCCGTCCACGCACCTGCCGTACGGTGTTCTGCTCAGCGGCATCTACCGCGGCTACAGTGGGCTTCCCTGGACGCCGATCTACGGCGCCGACATCAACGGCGACAAGGCGACCAACGACCGGCTCTACGTTCCGACCACCGCGGAGACGCAGACGTACGCGTTCGCCGCGGGCTCGAACGCGGCGACGCTCGACCGCATCATCGGCAACGACAAGTGTCTCTCCGGGCACCGCGGTCAGGTCATCGGCCGCAACGTCTGCCGCAACCCGTGGACGAATGTCCTCGACGCACGCCTCTCGAAGACCTTCGCGACGTATCGCGGTCAGGGTCTCGAGCTGGTCGCCGACTTCTTCAACGTGCTGAACGGATTGAACAAGGATTGGGGCAAGCGCAACGAAGTCTCCTTCGGTAACCAGGCGCTCCTCGTTCCGACGGCGTTCAGCACCGCCAGCGGAACGCCGAAGTTCAGCTACCGTGTGAACACGACCTACGGCCGGGCCACGCCCGAGAGCTTCCTCACGAACCAGTTCCAGATGCAGCTCGGCGCGAAGTACACCTTCTGAGCCTCGCTGCAGAATCGGTGGGCCGAACGGCGCCGGTGGATCTCCACCGGCGCCGTTCGTGCATCAGGCGACAGCAGATCGTGCCACCCTCCACCGCCGACCCTCATGGCTCTCACCCTTCAGTCCCCCGCCTTCCAGCCGCAGGGTTCGATCCCGACGAAGCACACCTGCGACGGCGACGACATCTCCCCCGCGCTGCGCTGGTCCGGCGTCCCCGCCGCCGCGAAGAGTCTCGCGCTCATCGTCGACGATCCGGATGCTCCCGATCCGAAGGCCCCGAAGCGCGTCTACGCCCACTGGCTCCTCTACGACATCCCGCCCTCGGCCACCGAGCTTCCCGAGGGAGTGAAGAGCGACGCGCTGCCGAAGGGAACGCGCGAGGGGTCGAACGACTGGCATCGCACCGGCTACGGCGGTCCCTGTCCGCCCATCGGCCGCCATCGCTACTTCTTCAAGCTGTTCGCGCTCGACCGCGTGCTCGGCGACATCGGGGCTCCGTCGAAGAAGGAGCTCGAGGCCGCGATCTCCGGGCACGTCATCGCCTCGGCGGAGCTGATCGGCACCTACGAGCGGTCGCGCTGAGCGAAACGCATTGCGCCCCGGTCCTCCGCGGCCGATCTTTCCTGTGGGAGGGCTGGCAGAATGGCTAATGCAGCGGTCTTGAAAACCGCCGTCGCGCGAGCGACTTACAGGTTCGAGTCCTGTGCCCTCCGCTCCGATGAAACAGAAGCGCCCCTCACCGATCGGTGAGGGGCGCTTCGCTTTCGATCGCTCAGCGCGCCGCTGTCTCTTCCGGGCGCGGTCCGCTCGCCGCGATGATCCAGGCGGCAAGCAGCTCGCGCCGCAGGTCGTGCGCGTCGCGCGTCGCCGAGCCGGCGACGAGCCCGTATGCGGCACGCGCCGCCGCGATGTTGTTCGTCTTCAGGTACGCCACGACCGCGCCCTCGCCGAGCAGATCGGGCGACAGCCAGAAGTCGCCCTTCGACGCCGCGCCGAGGAGGACGTCGGCGGCGGGCGCCGCCTGAGAGTAGTTCCAGCTCGCGAGCCCGTGCAGGAAGTCGACCGCCGCGCGCGCTTCCCGCGGCGCGCCCGGCTGCCGCGCGAGATAGCGCTCGACCTCGGCGTAGAACGCGGCGTCGTCCACGCCCGCGCTGCCGCCGGCGATCGTCTCCTCCGCGTCGCGCACGCTCTCGACCCACGCGCGCCAGTCGATCGGCGACTCGGTGGAAGCCAGCATGCGTCTCGTCGCACGCAAGCGTCCCGCGGCGACGACCTGCGCCGGATCGGCGCCCTTGAAGTCCCCGCTCCGCACACGGGCCGCGAGCTCCATCTCCTCCAGTCGCGGGATCCCGCCGACGACGGTGTATGGCTGCACCCCGGCGATCGCGCGCCGCTGCTCGAGCAGCCGCGCTAGCCCGAAGCGCGCGCCGGAGAGGGAGACGAAGCCGCTCGCCTCCTCCTTGAGGAAGCGCGAGCGCTCCGCGCCGAGGTCGAGCGTGGGAAAGAAGTCCGAGTTCGCGCCGCCCCCGCCGACGAGCGGCACGAAGGTGGACGCGTCGGCGACGCGTAGCGCCTCGAACATCTCGGGGGTGATCGGCAGCACGCGGCGGTAGTCCTCGGCGATCGCGCTGTCCGCGAACACCGACCAGTCGGGCGCGCGCAGCTTCCCGTCCCTGCTCGCGACGATCAGCAGATCGTGATTGCTGACGTTGTAGAGCGTGTAGTCCGTGAAGTTCTCGGCGAGCGCGCGCACCACCGAGAGCACGAGGCCATCGTGCATCTCGGAGACATGCAGCCACTGCGCGAACACGCCGCCCTGATTCATGTAGCGGCGGACGTGGGAATAGAACTCGGTCGTGAAGAGTCCCGAGACACCGGCGACCCACGGGTTGGAGGGCTCGGAGACGATCAGATCATAGCGCTCCCCGGCAGAGGCGAAGTAGGAGCGCGCGTCGTCGTAGACGAACGTCGACCGCGGGTCGTCGAACACGCGCCGGTTGGCCGGATAGAAGGCGCGCGAGGCGCGCACCATCTCCGGCTCGATCTCGATGGTCACGACGCGCTTCAGCCCACTCGCACCCAGGAGGGCGTGCGACGACATCCCCGATCCCTGCCCGATGATCGCGGCCACGCGCGCCTGCGGCACGTGAGCCAGTGCGACCAGCGGCAGCAGAGTCTGGGTGGACGCGTCGTGGGTGAAGCGCGTCGGCGTCGCGGGGGGAACGAACCACTCGGGCCCGAGCGAGGCGTCCGGCTTGCCGTTCGTCGCGAGCGAGAGGCCGTTGCTCGCCGGGATTCGCCGCACCGTCACCGTCGCGGTACGCCCGTCGGCGAAGAACACCATGTTCTCGACGGCCGTGGAGCTCGCGACGCCATAGCGGAACACCCCGCTGCTCAGCACTCCACGGTCGAAGCGCGTGGACACGCCGAACAGGAGCACGACACCGCAGGCGGCGGCCGCGAGGAGCCGTGGACGCGCGACGAGGCGGACGCGCGCGGTCTCCCCGCTCGCGACGATCAGCCACGCGCCGAGCGCGATGTCGATCATCGCGCCGAGCACGATCATCCACTTCAGGCCGAGCGTCGGCAGCACGATGAGCGCCGCCAGCGCCACGCCGAAGATCGAGCCCAGGGTGTTCACGCCGTACACCTGGCCTAACGCACGCTCTCCCTTCGGACCGCGCAGCAGAAGTCGCGTGATCAGCGGGAGGGTCATTCCCGCACAGATCGTCGCCGGGAGCATCACCGCGAGGCAGATGGCGTAGCGCGAGATGCTGAACGCCGTGTAGCCCGCCGGCGAGCGGCTGAACGCGGCCATGAAGTCCGCCATCCACTGGAACGAGCGCATGTACACGGGCAGCGTCGCCGCCGCGAGCACGCCCATCGCCAGCTGGACCCGCGCCAGACGCATCAGCGCGCCCCTGTCGTCGCCGGCGCGGCGCCGGATCACGAAGGCGCCGATCGCCAGCCCGAGGATGAACGCGGACAGCATCAGCTCGAAGGAGTGCGTCGCCGCACCCAGCACGAGCGAGAGCATGCGGATCCAGCCGATCTCGTAGATGAACGACGACACCGCCGTCCCGAAGCTCACGATGAGGAGCAGGCGGCGGATCTTCGCGCTCACTTCCGTTCGCTCCGCCACGGCGACCGGCGCGGTCGTGGGCTCGGCGACCGGCGACGGCACGCGCCTGTCGACGACGAAGACGGCGCCGGCGACGAGAATGTTCGCGATCGCGGCGGCCAGCAGCGTCCCCGGCAGTCCCGCGACGGCCAGGAGGTAGAAGCCGGCGAGCAGCACGCCGACCGCGGCGCCGAGCGAGTTCGCGAAGTAGAGCAGCGAGATCCGCCGGCCCGCGCCCTCGCTCGAGCGGCGGAGCGCACCCGCCGTCATGAGCGGGAAGGTCGCGCCGAGCAGCACCGACTGGGGCAGGATGAGCAGCGCCGCGACCGACCATTTCACGACCACGTGCATCACCCCCGGGCCGAGTGACGGGAACACCGAGTCGTAGAGCGCGTGCGTCGTCCACAGGAAGATGTCGTGGAAGAGCAGCCCGATGATCCCGATCGCGACTTCGACCGCGGCGTACCAGCGCAGCGGATGGCGCACCCGCTCGCCGCGACGCCCGACGGCGAGCGCCCCGAGCGACATCCCGCCGAGGAAGATCACGAGGACGAGCACCTGCGCGTACGCGCTGTGGCCGACGAGCAGCCCGAGGTAGCGCGTCCAGATGGACTCGTAGACGAGTCCCGCGGCGCCGGAGACGATGAATGCGAGGCAGAGGAATGGCAGCATGGTGATATGCGACGCGCCTCGGGCGCCGAGGTCACGTGCGCATGCGTTCCCCGTGCTCGGCTACCTCGGCGTCGAGGCGCGACCAGAACTCCATTCGCTCCTCGCGCGGCAGCTGGCGCCGGAGCGTCGCCGCCGCGCGCAGCGCCGCGCGATAGCGTTCGTACAGCTGCGGACACGCGCCCCAGAAGCTCCCCGGAACTTCCATCAGTCCGCGCAGCAGGTCACCGCGAAAGCACCCAGCGCTGGCGAGCGGGCTCGCGCTCACGATCTCCAGCGCCAGCGGCACGACGAGGCCGAGCTCCTCGCCGCGCACGAGCGCGACGAGGAGCCTGCGTGAGTCGATGATGCGCGCGCCGCGAGCCGGCGTGGGCCTGTCGGGCCGTGACATGACCGTCGCGCACCTCGCTACGCGGCGTCGAACGGCGGTCCCCCGCTCGAGCGCGCCCCGCGCGTGAGCAGCATCGTGCCGCGTCGTGCCCGGTCGGGCACGACGAGCTTCAGCGCGCGCTCGCGCTCGGCGCGATGCGTGAGCAGCGCGAGCGCGACCACGTGCGCCACCGACACGACGACGCCTTCGTTCGCGTACGAGGGCAGCGCGAACTCGATCGCGATCTGCTCCGCGCCGCGCGTTCCCGACCGTCGCAGGAGCCGCGCGAGGGGCGTGAGCCCGTCGCTGATCCACTCGAACGCACCGTCGTGGACGACGTGCATCCGCGACGGCCTGATGGTGTGGACGGGACGACCCGGAAAGTGCTGCGCGAGCGTCGCCTGCAGCGGCTCCCACAGGGCGATCACCGTCGCCGTCGCCTCCGCCTCGTCGCGCATGCCGCGCAGGCCGATGGAGCGGCCGTGGATCCATCCGATCCACATCCCGCTGTCATCCTCGAGGCGATGCCGGTTGTCTCCTTCGAAATGCACGTTCACCATGGCTGGATTCTCCTGGTGGAGGGTGGCCGGACGCGCGTCGCGCGGCGAATGGCGCGACGCGCACCGGCGTCGAGTCTCTGGGTGTGGTCCTCCTCTCGCGGGTGGTCGTGTGGGTGGCGGAGCCGCGATGCGCGATCTGGAAGTCGCGTGTGTTCCCGAACGCGCACCGGTCCGTACCCGGAACGAACGACGCCCACCTGCGCATGGCGCAGGTGGGCGTCGCCGGATCGTTCGATCTCGGGAGTGCCCGGGAGGCCGCTACGCGACGATGTCGCGCGCGGTCGATCTCCCTCTGCGCCTGGCCGTGCGAGGGCCCGCGTCGATGGCCGCAATGCTGCGTGCGGCCACGGCGCGGGCGGGATCCCGCATGTCGGATACGCGCGTGCGACGCGTCCCGGCGGTGGCGAGGTACGGGCGCGGCGTGCTCGTCGCGCTGGAGAGATGCGAGCGCCCGGTCCACGTGCGCACGCGTGCCGTCGCCGCCCGCCGGAGCGGGGAGCGGACGCCGACGCGGCGCGACGTGGTAAGCTGGGGAAGACGCTGACGGATCATCGCTCGACTGGACGGAAAGAAAAAATCGCGTCTCCGATGAACCGGCGAATCCACGGATTCGCCGCGCGGCGCCACGTGCGTGGCGCTGCGCTGACATCGGGACGCGACTCCCTGAAGTCAACCTAGGCCTGGGGCTCGGCACTGTCAACCAGCGCGCGCGTCGCGCCGCCACGCGCGGTTGACCCGTCCAGCGCGCTCCGATAGCTTTGATGACTCGGATCGCGCGGCACGCCGCGCGCCCGAACACGGAGAGATGGCCGAGTGGCTGAAGGCACCGGTTTGCTAAACCGGCATACGGGTTTACGCCTGTATCGAGGGTTCGAATCCCTCTCTCTCCGTCTCCTCAGGCTCGGGTGTCAGACGAAGCGCCGGATACCGGGCGACGACTGACACCCGAGCCTTTTCGATTACCATCGCTCCGACCATGGCTGATTCCGGATCGCCGCGTGTTCGCTTCGCCCCCTCGCCCACCGGCTACCTGCACGTCGGCGGGGCGCGGACCGCGCTCTTCAACTGGCTCTACGCGCGGAAGCTCGGCGGGAAGTTCCTCCTCCGCATCGAGGACACCGACAAGGCGCGCAGCACCGACGAGAGCACGCGCGCGATCTTCGAGGGACTCACCTGGCTCGGGCTGAGCTGGGACGAAGAGCCGGTCTACCAGGGCGCGAACCTCGAGCGCCACCGGCGCGATGCCGAGCGGATGCTCGCGAACGGGACGGCGTATCGCTGCTTCTGCACGCAGGCGGAGCTCGAGGAGCGCCGTCGCGAGGCCGAGGCGCGCAAGGAGAGCTTCAAGTACGACCGGCGCTGCTACAACCTCCCGAAGGCGGAGGTCGAGCGACGCGTCGCCGCGGGCGAGCCGCACGTGCTGCGCTTCCTCGTCCCCGACGGGACGACGGAGTGGAACGACCTCGTGCACGACCGCATCGCCTTCCCGAACAAGGACATCGAGGACTTCGTCATCCTCCGCTCGGACCGCACGCCGATCTACAACATGGCGGTGGTGTCCGACGACATCGCGATGCGCATCACCCTCGTGATGCGCGGCGACGACCACATCTCGAACACGCCGAAGCAGATCCTGCTCTATCGCGCGTTGGGCGCGCCCCTCCCGGAGTTCGGCCACCTGCCGATGATCCACGGCCTCGACGGGAAGAAGCTGAGCAAGCGCCACGGCGCCACCGCCGTCGGCGACTACCAGCATCAGGGCATCCTCCCCGGCGCGATGCTGAACTTCCTCGCCCTCCTCGGCTGGTCGCCGGGGAACGACATCGAGGTGATGTCGCTCGAGCAGATGATCGAGCTCTTCTCCACCGACGGGCTGCAGAAGAAGGCCGCGATCTTCGACCCGAAGAAGCTCGAGTGGATGAACGGCCAGCATCTCAGCCGCACGCCGGCGCGCGAGCTCGCCCCGCGCGTCACGCCGCTGCTCGTCGCCGCGGGGCTGGCGACGGAGCGCGAGCTCGCCTCGCGTGAGGAGTGGTACGACGCGCTGCTCGACCTGCTCAAGGTCCGGGCACGGACGACTGACGACATCGTCCGCCAGGCCGCTCCGTACTTCCGCGACGAGATCGACTACGACCCCGAGGCGGTCGCGAAGCAGTGGAAGGACGCGGCGGGAACGCGCGAGATTCTCGCCGCCACGCGCCAGCGGCTCGCCTCCGCCGAGTGGGAGCCCACGGCGATGGAGGAGGCGCTGCGGAAGCTCGCCGATGAGCGCGGCATCGGCGGCGGGAAGATCTTCCAGCCGCTGCGCGTGGCGCTCACCGGGCTCACCGTCAGCCCCGGGATCTTCGATGTGCTCGTCATGCTCGGTCGCGACCGCTCGCTGCGCCGGATCGAGGCGGCCGAAGACTGGCTCGCCGCGCGCGGCGGGGAAAGCGCCGGAGATTAGAACTTCTTGACTCTCCGGCGCGGCGGACCGTACATTAGCGTACCATCCACCTACTGCTGCATTCACGCCGGAAGTCTGGACGATTCCGGCGACGCGCTATTTGCGGAGGTCTCCATGCCGGAGCCGCTCTCCCCGCTCGAGCAGAAAGTCTATCACTACCTGATCGACTATCTCGCCGAGAACACGTATCAGCCGAGCATCCGCGACATCGCGCGGCAGTTCAGCATCAAGTCCACGAAGACGGTCTCCGACCTTCTCCAGTCGCTCGCGACGAAGGGCTACATCCAGCGCGACCGGACGCGCTCGCGCGGGGTCAAGCTCGTCGGCGTGGGCGGGACCTCCGGAACGCAGCCGGTCCCCTACTACGGGAAGATCCACGCGGGGGAGCCCGCGCTACTCCCGGAAAACCGCGAGGGGTTCATCACGATGGATCGCCGCTTCCTCCCCTCGGAGGACGCGTTCTACCTGAAGGTCGTCGGCGACAGCATGAATGGGCGCGGCATTCTCGACGGCGACTTCGTGCTCGTCTCGCAGTCGAAGCGCGCCCAGGACGGCGACGTCGTCGCGGCGCGGCTCGGTGAGGAATCGACGGTGAAGACGCTCACCCATCGCGGCGCGACGATCGTCCTCGAGCCCGCGAACCCCTCCGATCGCGCGATCAGCGTCGGACCGAAGGACGACTTCTCCATCCTCGGCGTGGTCTGCGCGGTGTTCCGCCCGATGTGCGAGGAGATGGCGCCCGCCTGACGGCAGGGGTCAGCCGCCTCGGGTCAGGGGTCGGCGCCGGCGGCTGACCCCCGACCCCCGAGCCCGCGACCCCGCGACCTAACGCGTTCCCTGCGCGACCGGCGTCTGCTGCGCCGCGTCCTTCTTCTGCGCTTCCGCCTCGCGGCGCTCGCGTTCCTTGCGCTCGCGGATCGCCTTCACGGCCTCGCGGAACTGCTCCTCGGTGATCCCGCGCCGCACCGCGTATGACATGTCGGCGTCGCGCAGGTTGCGCTCGCGATCGCGGCTGATGTCGCCCTGATACTTCGCGAGCGGGAGCTGGTAGAGCAGCGCGCTCGGCAGCGAGAACTTCCCGAGCTTGATCGTGTTCCTGTCGACGCCCCACTCGCTGCCGTTCTTTCCCTTGTAGACCCACGACGGCCGCGCGTCGGGTCCGAGCTCGCTGTTCCCCGCGAGGTTCAGCGAGTCGCGGTAGCGCTGCAGCCGCGAGGCGAGGAGGCTGTCGCGGCGCTCGTCCTCCGACTTCGGGGCGGTCACGAGCGCCCCCGGCGCCGGCCAGACGCGCCCGTCGCCGTACGAAG
Source organism: Gemmatimonadaceae bacterium (assembly GCA_036392515.1). Lineage (GTDB taxonomy): Bacteria > Gemmatimonadota > Gemmatimonadetes > Gemmatimonadales > Gemmatimonadaceae > JABFXC01. Next base: position 17,907 of record DASVXU010000077.1, read on the forward strand.
GCTGCACGCCGCGCAGCGGTCCGCCGCCGCCGACGAGCGGGCCGCTTCCACCCGGCTCCTCTGTGGGCACGGGGACGCGGGGCGCGGGGGGCAGCGTCGAAGGAACGGTGACGGGAGCGCGCAGCGCCGGCGCGACGCCGACGTCAGGCGACGCCTTGCGGTCGTCACCCCCGTCCACACGCGCGCGCGTGCTGTCACCGCGCGGCCGCGAGGTCTGCACGTAGGTCACCTTCTCGCGCGGTGCCTCGGTCACGGACGGGGTCGCATGGAACCACGAGAGCAGCGTTCCGGGGACGGTCGCGATCCGCACGAGCAGCGCGATCCCCAGCACGTGCAGCACCGCCGAGGTGGCGAGCCAGCGCCCATCGCGCCGCGGCTTCGGGATCACGCGGCCTCGCTGCGCATGCGCTTCAGGAGCCGGCCCGCGCGCACGGCCGCCTCACGAAGGCGGTCGGGGCCGGTCACGAACGAGACGCGGAAGAACCCTTCCCCGCCCTTGCCGAGCGAGGAGCCGGGCAGCACGACGACGCCCTCCTCGTCGAGCAGGCGATCGGAGAACGCCTTGCTCGCGATCCCCCCGGGGAGCGGGCACCAGAGGTACATCGTGGCGCGCGGCGTGGCGCAGTCGAAGCCGGCCTCGCGGAAGGCGGCGACGGCGGCGTCACGGCGCTCCCGGAACGTCGCGACGTTCCCGGGAACCCAGTCCGCCCAGCTCTCGATCGCCGCCACTCCCGCCGCCTGCACCGCCATGAACGCTCCCGTGTCGACGAACGTCTTCACCTTCGCCAGCGCCGCCGCGATCGGCGGGCGCGCGACCGCCCAGGCGCACCGCCACCCGGTCATGTTGTACGTCTTCGAGAGCGAGTGAAACTCGATCGCGACCTCGTCCGCCCCGGCGATCTCGAAGATGCTCGGCGGCACGTAGCCGTCGTAGGCGAGCTCCGAGTAGGCGTTGTCGTACACCAGCAATATGTCGAGTTCCCGGCACCGCGCCACGACATTCTCGAGGTAGTACCGCGGGGCGGTCGCGGCCGTTGGGTTGTTCGGGTAGTTCAGGTAGAGGATTCTCGCCCGCTCCAGTATGTCACGCGGCACATCGTCGAGGTCGACGAGGAACTCCTTCTCCGGGCGGAGCGGCACGGTGTGGGCCGTCCCCTCGCCGAGCAGGGTGCCGCCGAGGTACGCGAGATAGCCGGGCTCCGGAACGATCGTGACGTCCCCGGGACCGACGTACGCCATCGCGAGGTGGGCGATCCCCTCCTTCGATCCGATCAGCGGGACGACCTCCGTGAAAGGATCGAAGCGCACGCCGAAGCGCTGCTGCATCCAGGCAGCGATCGCCTCGCGGAATGTTGGGAGCCCGAGCGCGAAGCCGTAGCGGCTCATCGTCGGCACGTCCGCGGCGCGCTTCAGCGCCTCGATCGCGCGCGGGGGCGGAGCGAGATCCGCGTCGCCGGCCCCGAGGTCGATCACGTCCACGCCGCGCGCGACGAGGGCGCGCTTCCGCAGCGGGACGTCCGCCCCCGGATACGTCGGCAGCGTCTCGAAGCGCGGGGCGAGGCGCGGCATCAGCTCTCGGCGACGACGCCGTTCGAGACGCGGCTGATCCCCGGGATCTCGATCTCGACGATGTCGCCCGGGGCGAGCGGCGCGACGCCGGCCGGCGTCCCCGTCGCGACGAGATCGCCCGGCTCGAGGGTCATCACGCGCGAGATGTACGCGAGCACCGTCGGGATCGAGAACACCATGTCGGAGGCGCTCCCGCGCTGCTTCTCGGCGCCGTTCACGCGGGTGATCACGGTGAGGTCGTCGAGCCGCGCCGGCGGCTTTCCCATCGTGCCGAGCGGGCAGAAGGTGTCGAAGCCCTTGGCGCGGGTCCACTGCCCGTCGCTGCGCTGCAGGTCGCGCGCGGTGACGTCGTTCAGCGCGACGATACCGCGGATCCCCCGCTCGGCCTCCAGCTCGCTCGCGTTCTTCAGCCGGGCGCCGACGACGACGCCGATCTCGCCCTCGAACTCGACGCGCGTCGAGACGCGCGGGAGGACGATCGCCTCGCCGTTAGGCACGATGCTCGACGGGGGCTTGAGGAAGATGAGCGGTTCCTTCGGCACCTCGTTGCCGAGCTCCTTCGCGTGGTCGCGGTAGTTGCGGCCGACGCAGACGATCTTGCCGGGAAGCATGAGTGGGGCGATCAGAGATGAGGGACGAGCGATCAGGGAGCGGCCTCCGGGGCGACCGCCGTGTAGAACGAGCGAACTTCGTCGCGGATCTTCGGCCAGGAGCCGAAGACGCGGCGAGCGGGAGGAAGCGATGCGACGAGGCCGCGGCCGTAGGCCTTGGTCGCGGCGCGCGGGTCGGCGAGGATCACCACGCCGCGGTCCGTCGCGGTGCGGATGAGCCGGCCGAAGCCCTGCTTCAGCCGCAGCGCCGCGTGCGGCAGCAT
>DASVXU010000078.1:0-61884 GCA_036392515.1 Gemmatimonadaceae bacterium
GACCGCGCGCCGGTGCGACTCGGCGGCGAAGCGGTCCTGCTCCTCGCGCGTCACCTTCGCCTTCTTCGCCGTGTACTCGGCGTGGCCGCCCATGTGGACGTCGCAGCTGGCGCACCAGAGGCCGTCCTTGATCATCCCGTCGACGAGCGTCTGGTCGCCCAGCTTCACGCCGTTGCGCATGCCGTAGACGTAGTACGGCGCGCTCGACATCGACTCCTGGCCGCCGGCGACGATCGCCTTCGCGTCCCCCGCCTTGATCGCCTGCGCGGCGAGCATCACCGCCTTGAGCCCGGAGCCGCACACCTTGTTGACGGTGACCGCGGAAACCGTGGCGGGGATACCGCCTCCGAGCGCGGCCTGGCGCGCCGGCGCCTGCCCGGAGCCGGCCTGCACCACCTGCCCCATGATCACTTCGTCGATCCGATCAGCGGAGAGCCCCGAGCGCTCGAGGGCCGCCTTGATGGCGATCGCGCCGAGCTCCGGCGCGCGGAGGGTCGAGAGGCCGCCGAGGAACTTGCCGACGGGAGTACGAGCCGCCGACACGATGACCGGCGTGCGGGAAAGATCGGCCATGAGGTTGCGCTTGGGTTCTGCGGTTGGTTCCTGCCGAGTGGCCGAAAGTTATCGGGCCGGCGGAGGCGATACAACGGGCGCGGCTCGCAGCTGAAAGCTGGAGGCAGGAGGCCGCAGGCTCCCCCGCGCCGGCAGCAACGCGAACGGCGGTCGAGGAATCGATCCCCGACCGCCGTCACCTCCAGCCTACAGCCTACAGCCTAGAGCTTCCTGCGCCCGAGCGCGGTTACCGTCCCGGCGTCCACATCAACTTCGTGTAGTAGTACCCGCCGTTGAAGCCGAAGGGTGAGATCAGCGAGTACCGGAACACGCCGTTGTTGTTGAAGTACTTGTTGACCTCGTCCGGATAGACGTTGAAGATGTTGTTGCCGCCGACCGTCAGGCTCGCTCCGCGCGCGAACCTGTAGCCGACGCTCGCGTCGGTGATCCACTTGCCCTTGTAGTACTGCTCGACGTAGAGCGGCGCGGTCGTGCGCGTCGTCGCGGCGGTGACGCCGCCGAAGTACGCCTCGTGCGCCGTGAACATCCACTTGCCGACGTCCCAGTCGCCGTTGAGGTGGATCGTGCGGCGCGGCTGCCCGCGCTCGATGCGCGTCTGCTCGACCGGGCCGAAGAGCGTCGCGTCGAGACCGGAGAGCTGGCGAGGGGTCGCCGAGGTGCGCGTCGCCTCGGTCTTCGTCCAGTTGGCGCCCGCCGTGAGGCGGACCGTTCCCGCGCCGCCGAGCGCGAGCCCGTAGCGCGCGACGACGTCGAGGCCGTTCGTCTTCGTGTCGATGGCGTTGGTGAAGAACCGCCCGCCGCCGATCGTCGCGAAGTCGGGGTTGCGGTTGCGCAGCGTGTCGCGGAACGCCTGCTGGGTGAAGTTCTCCGAGAGCACGATGCGATCGCGGATGTCGATGCGATAGCCGTCCACGGTGAGCGAGAAGTTCTTCACCGGCTCGGCGGTGAAGCCGAGGCTGTAGTTGACCGACTTCTCCGGCTTGAGCGCCTCCGCGCCGAGCGCCTGCGCGACGGGGCCGCTCGCGGGGAAAGTCTTGATGTCGTACGGCACGCCGCCGATGAAGTTCGTGGACGTCGCGGTGAAGTACTCCTGTTGGAGCGAGGGAGCGCGGAAGCCGTTCCCGACCGCCGCGCGAACGGCGTACCCCGGCACGAGCTCCCAGCGCCCCTGCACCTTGCCGGTGATCTGCGAGCCGAAGTCCGAGTAGCGCTCGGCGCGCGCCGCGGCGCCGAGGTTCACGTTCGACGCCGCGTTCCCCTCGACATCCACGTAGAACGCCTCGTTGTTGCGCATCTCGTCGGTGTTGTCGCTCGGCTGGAACCCCGGGAAGCCCTGCGCCCCCGCCGGCGCGATCCCGCCGTTGTTCGGACCGCCGATGATCGGCACCCGGCCGTTGACCCACGACGCGCGGTCGCCCGGCCAGATCTTGTAGCGGTCGAAGCGCAGCTCCGCGCCGCTGCCGAAGGTCGCGTCGCGGAACGGCCCGGCGCTGAAGGTCCGGCTCACGTCGAAGTTCGTCGTCTGCTGCGAGAAGACCATCGTCCCCGCGTAGAAATCCGTGGGCGACGCGTTGCCTAACGACGCGTTGTCGCTGTTCCGCACGTCGTAGCGGAAGCGGTTGCCGCCGTAGAGCGTGCTGAGATCCCAGTTCCACTCGCGCCAGCTGCTCTTCGCGCCGACCACCGCCGAGACGTCCCAGATGCGGCTGTCGATGTGCGGGAGGAAGCCGTTCGGGTAGAGGTAGCGGACGGTCCCGTTGTTGTTGTAGCGGCGGAAGTTCGCGGGCGAGTCGCCGACGCGGAGCGAGGTCCCGCCGAAGGAGTAGAGCTGGATGCCGTTGGCGAGCGAGGTGCCCCCGTTGTAGAAGACGCCCCCCTCGTTGAGCAGCGCGTCCCCGTGTCGCCAGCGCACCTGGTTGTCGAAGTTCGGATCGGTGTTGCGCGGGTCGCCGGCGAAGTAGTTCGAGGTCGTGTCCGGGTTCGCGCGGTTGGTGTAGCCGCGATGGCGGACGTTGCCGCTGAGGTTGAGGAAGCCGCCCGAGGCGGTGCCGAGCCCGTAGCTGCCCCCGGCCTGGATCGTCTCGCCGTCGTTCTTGTAGGTCTGCCCGAGCGTGATGTCGCCGTCGGCGCGCGGCTGGCTCTTGAGCACGACGTTCATGACCCCCGCGATGGCGTCCGAGCCGTACTGCGCGGCCGCGCCGTCGCGCAGGATCTCGATGTGGTCGATGGACTCCATCGGGATCGCGTTCAGGTCGACCCCCGCCGATCCGCGCCCGACGGTGCCGTTGACGTTGACGAGCGCGCTCTGGTGGCGCCGCTTCCCGTTCACGAGGACGAGCACCTGATCGGGGCCGAGTCCGCGCAGCGTCGCGGGGCGGATGTGGTCGGAGCCGTCGGAGATCGAGGGACGCGGGAAGTTGAACGAAGGGGCGAGCATCTGGATCGCCTGGTTCGTCTCCGTCACGCCGGTGCTCTGCAGCTCGGCGGCGCCGACGACGTCGATCGGAACTGGAGCGGTGGTGACGGAGCGCTCCTGCGCGCGAGTGCCGACGACCGCCACCTCGCTGAGGTTCACGACCTGCTTCGGGAGCGCGAAGTCCTGCGTCGCCTGGGCGCCGGCGGTGACGTTCACCGTCGCCGACACCGAGCCGTAGCCGATGACGCGCGCGCGGAGCTCGTGCGAGCCCTCGCGGAGAAGGATGCGGTAGCTGCCGTCGTCGCGCGTCGCGACGCCCTGCTGCGTGCCCACGATCACGACGTACGCGCCGGAGAGCGGGCGCCCGTTGGCCGCGTCGGTGACCTTCCCCGTCACCGTGCCCATGTTCGAGCCCTGGGCACCGAGCGGGGTGGTGATGGCTGTGACGAGTGTGGCGATGACACCGGCAAGCATCTGTGGTGTCACGCCGGCCCGACGATGGTGGGGCATGATGCCTCCTGGGGGAAACGTCGCCTGCGCCGGAACGCACGGCCGTGCGTCGCGGCGTCGATCGGACTCCAGTGGGCGAATGTGTGACGGGCATCCAGCCCCGGCAAGAGGGTTCGGCCGCATCGACGAGTCGCTGGAATTCGGCGGCGCTCGCTGCGATCTTGTCGCACCGCAACCGGATTCCGCACCAACTCCCAGGAGCTCGAATGCCGAAGACCGCCGCGCTTCCCTCCCGCGCCGCCATCCTGCAGTGGGCCCGCGACCTCTACGACAGCGCCGTCGACCGCAAGGACGCACGCGGCTTCGCGGCGGCCTTCACCGAGGACGGGTGGCTCCGTTTCGCGAACAATCCGCGCCTCGAGGGACGGGCCGCGATCGAAGCGGCGATCGCGCAGTTCTTCACCGCGATGGTCTCGCTGAAGCACACGCCGAAGGGCGCGTTCATCGACGGCGAAACGCTGATCCTGGAGGCGGAGGTCACCTACGTGCGCCACGATCAGCAGAAGGTGACGGTCCCCGCGGTGACCATCTATCACATCGCCGGCACCGACGGCGCGGGGAAGCCCGTCGCCGACGAGTGCCGAATCTACGTGGATCTCGCCCCGCTGTTCGCGCCCTGACCGCCGTCGCGAGCGTGCGATCGCTCACCCCCGGCGCGCGGCGGTCCGCTTCCAGGCCTTTATGATCGCGCGCCGCCGGCGCTGCTCGGCGTTCGTGCGCCCGCGCGCCGTGAATGCGCCGAGCCATCGACCCTCGACGATGAATCCGGCCAGACGGCGCAGGTAGTGAGCGGGTCGCACCTCGCTGGCGGTCGCGAGCCCGAATCGCCCGCGCATCATCTCGCGCGTCGGAAAGACCGCCCGCCAGGCGGCGCGCGCTCGACTCGCCCCGCGCAGCGACGCGACGTGCGTCACCGACTCGGCGACGCCGCCTGTCTCGCGCGCCGACACGAGCTCGCACGCCATCGCGACGATCGCGTCGTCGCCCGCCCGCCGGTCGAGCAACGGCAGGAGGTGAGCGAGCGGAACGCCGGCGAGCCGCTCGACGACCGCCAGCGCGCAGTAGATGAATCGGCCGCTCCCATCCCGGTTGGCGCGCTCCGCGAGCGCCGCGCAGTCGAGCGAGGGAGCGGACTGGCGAAGATGCATCGCGATGTCGACGATCGCGCGCAGCGGCACCTCGCGCTGCTCGCGCAGCACCCATGAGTGGTTGTAGGACAGGTGCACGCAGAGGTGCCGCAGCAGGTCCTCGTCGCTCAACACGTGAGCCTCGACGTCGCCGAGGCGCGCGCTCCGCGAGCGCTCCCAGAGCCCGTCGATGCCGACGTCGAACGGGGCGGGCGGACGCGAGATGGTCCAGTGGATCTCGACCGGCGATGCGTCCTCTCGACGGAACGCGGGGAGGTGGTGCGCGGTCGCGATGGTGTGCTCGAGCGCCTCCTCGCGATCGGCACGGTAGCCCAGCTCGCGCATGACCCGGGCGGCGACAGGAAGCGACGCCTTGCGCACGAGCAGATCCATGTCCGCCATCACGCGCATCGAAGGATCGGGGTACACGCGATGGGCGAGGTGCATCCCCTTCAGCACGATCGAGTCGATCCCCGCGGCGGCGAAGGCGTCGAGGATCGCGCGGAGCTCCGCGCGACGCTGGGCATTTCGCACCCCGTTCAGCGCCGTCGCCAGGGCGAGGCGCTGCAACACCTCCGCGGGAGGCTCGTCGCCGCGGGCGCTGAGGACGCCGAAGGCCGTCGCGTCCAGCTCCTGCGCCTCGGCCTCGGCGGCGAGCATGCGCCAGCCCTCGGTCGACGCGGGCGGTGATGCCGCCTCGTCGAGCAGGTAGTGCAACAGCGATCGCGTGCGTGCCGCCGATCCTCTCGTTCGCATCCCGACCGTCCGGGTTCGATCGGGCGAAGGTAGGATCGCGGGCGGTTCCTGTCCATCCGGACGCGCGTACGCGTCAGTCGCGAACGTTTGTAGCGCCGACTCGTGGCGCGGCGAGAACAGATTGTCGCGAGAGTGGCACAGGCCGCGTCTCCACGCGTTCGAGGGAGAAATGGAGAAGCGCTTTCGCGCCATCGACTTGCGGGCCCTGACCTTACGCTGACACGAAAGGAACGGCGGTTGCCGCCGCGCTGTCGCGTCGCGGCGGATGCCGTTCGCGATGCACCTCCGGGACACGGTGCGGGCGTACGCTCGAGCCCCGGGTCCGCCACGGCCGCTGACCGACAGAAACGCTGCCGGTCGCTTTCCCTTCCTGATCGGGAGGCCGGTCATGAGAACACGAAGGAGATCGATCGTTGGGGTGCTCGGCGCGGCGGCCGCCGCATTGCTGGTCGTCGCCTGCGCGGACGACCCGGGAGGCCTCGGACCCTCTTCGCGGAGCGGACGACCGGCGCTGGCCACGGCCGCCGATGCTCTGCCGGGGACCGACGTGAACGCGGTCGGGCCGTCGAAGGTGCTGCTCGGATCGCTCGCGCAGGTGGCGATGGACGTGGGCAAGATCTCGGTCTCGGCGGACGCGGTCGGCACCGACAACTTTCCGGCGACGATCAGGGTCAACAAACCAGTCGGCGCGACGGTGAAGAAGGTCTACGTCTCATCCGCCAGCACCGGGTTCACCGGCTACGTGATCCCGGACGGCGACGTCCAGATCGCCGGGGTGCCCATCAGCTGGGACCTCAGCACACCGAGCAGCATCAGCTCGACCAACCACTGGGCGGACGCGACGACGGAGCTGAGCGCGGCGATGAACGCGCTTCCCCCGGGCCTCAACGCGGTGAGCTATTTCGAGGCGAGCAACACCTACAGCATCGACGGAACGATCCTGATGGTCGTCTGGAACGATCCGGCCCAGCTCACCGATCAGACGCTCGTCGTGATGTTCGGCGCCCAGAACATCGCCGGCGACAATTTCTACGTGAACCTCGCCCAGCCGATCGCGAACGCCTCGGACCCCACGCTGCGAATGGACATGGGGCTGGGCATCTCGTACAGCTACGAGCCGGCGGGCCAGTACAGCCGCGTCGAGGTCAACGGACTGGAGCTGAGCAACTGCGCCGGTGGCCAGGATGACGGGCAGCCGGAGAACGGCGCGCTGATCACGGTCGGCGGCATCGGCGACCTCAACACCAACCCGCCGTCGGGATGCTCGGAGTCGATCGGTCCGCGCGCCGACGACGAGCTCTACTCGCTGGTGCCGTATCTCCACACCGGCGACACGCAGGTACACGTCTTCTCGATCAATCCGTCGAACGACGACAACATCTACCTCGCGTACTTCCTGATGAACGTCGCGGGGAACGTCACGACGAATCCCGACGGCGTGCCACCGACCTGCGCCATGACGAAGAGCGGCACGAACGCTTCGGGGCAGAAGTACATCGAGATCACCGTGCAGGATACGAAGAGCGGATTGACCTCGATCCAGGTGATGCAGTCGACCAACGCGACCACCGTCGTCCCGCCGTTCCCGCCCTTCACGACGAGCCCGGTCGTCGTCACGGCGACGAAGATCAACCAGGCGAGCGGCTCGCAGGTCGAGCTCAAGGCGACGGACGCAGCGGGCAACGTCACCACGTGCGATCCCGCCGACGTCACGCTGAAGATCGAGAACAGCTCGCGTGCCGCGCACGCGACGATCGCGAAGATCGGCGCGAGCGAGCACTTCATCGAGGTCGAGAACGACGCGCTCGGCGTCTCGACGGTGACGGCGATGGTCAACGGGCAGCGCTTCACGGTCGCCGACCTGGCGAGCGGCGAGCATCGCTCGATCGACGTCGCCTCGGCGATGCATGCCGGAAAGAACGCGATCGTCCTCAGCGCCGCCGGCGCGAAGGGCGCGAGCGCGTGGGTGCTCGTCCATGACTGACCTGCGGGACCCCGGGGCTTCCTCCGGGTTGGAAGGATGCTGACAACCGTCGCGCGACGGTGGCGTTCAGCCGTCGCGCGGCGCCCACCAATCACCAGGAGGGACTCGATGACCGTACGAAAGGAGTACAGCAAGCCCAGACTTCGCCGTCTGGGCCTGCTCCGGCGGCTGACACGCTTCAGCTTCTGACGCCGTGCCCGGCCCGCGTGGGATGATCCCACGCGGGCCGCGCGCATCCCACACTTCACCGAGGCGCCGGATGCCCCTGCAGACCGAATTTCGTCCGTCACGGAAGACGCGGGTGCTGACCCAGCGCGCCGCCGACACGGTCGTTCTCCTCGATCCCGACAGCGGAGAGTATTTCTCCCTCGACGACGTCGGCGGGCGAATCTGGGAATTGTGCGACGGCACGCGCACGGTCGCCGAGATCGCCGCGATCCTCGGCACCGAGTACGACGCCGACGCCGCGGCCATCGAGGACGATGTGTCGGAGCTGCTCGCCGGTCTCGAGGAGGCGTCGCTCCTCGCGGCTCGTGCGTAGTCGCTACACGCTGCTTCGCGAGGTGCGCGCGCCGGGAGACGTGCTTCTCCTGCTGCGCGCCGCATCGATGATGGCGCTCGTCCCGGCGCTGATGTGGCTGTCGCCGTCGACGCTCGCCGTGCTTCTCGAGCGGGTGCCGGTGGCGACCCGTGCGCGGGCCAGGACCCAGCAGCGCGCCCGCCCGATCGTCGACGCACTGCTCGCGCTCATGGCCCCGCTGGTCACGCATCGCTGCCAGCTGCGCGCGCTGACGCTCTACTACCTTCTGCGGCGCGCGGGGAGCGATGTCGGGCTGGCGTTCGGGGTCGCCGACTCGCCGCGCTTCACCGAAGGGCATTGCTGGCTCACCAGTGAAGGCGAACCCTACCTGGAGCGGCGCGACCCGCGCCCGGTGTTCGTCGAGCTGTATCGCATCCCGCGCGAGCGCGCGTCGCTCGCGCGCGGACGCCATCGGGTGGGCGCGCGATGAAGGCGGACTCCCCTCCGGCCGACGTTCGGCGCTACGACCTGCACGGGGTCGCGCTCACGGTCTCGTCCAACGACGGGGGGCTGCTCGACGCGGTTCATCGCCGCCTCCGCCGATTCGCGGTTGACGGCGAGCGGGAGAACGCCGTCGCGCTGGCGCTCGACGCCGGCGGAGCTCCGCTGCCTTCCTTCGATCTCGCGGACGCGCGGCCGGTCTACGATCCGCCCCTCGGAACGGTGCTCTACTCGGAGCGAAGCGACCGGCTCCGGATCTCCTACGGCGCGATCGACGCCGACTGCCGACCCGGCGACGGTCGATCGCGTATCGTGATCGCGAGCGAGCGCGAGAACGACCGCTGGGCCGCGACGCACCCGATTCTCACCCTCTGTCTGGCCGAGACGCTGCGCCGCCGGGCGCTCTTTCCGTTGCATGCGGCGGCGCTGTCGCTTGGCGGGCGAGGCGTCGTCATCGCCGGCAACAGCGGCTCGGGAAAGTCCACCCTCACACTCTCGCTCCTCCGCGCGGGTTTCGCTCTGCTCGGTGACGACACCTGCTTCCTGGCGCGCCGCTCCGGGCAGCTTCGCGTGCTCGCCTTCCCCGACGAGATAGGTGTCACCGACCGGACCGTCCGATTCTTCCCCGAGCTCGCCCCCATGCTCCGCTCCGATCGCGTCCCCGGCGCGCCCAAGCGGCAGCTCCTGCCGGAGGACGTCTACGACGTGACCTTCGCGAGCGAGACCAGGCCATCCGTCATCATTCTCCCCCGCGTGAGCGGAGAGCGCGAGACCCGGATCGTCGACGTGTCCGCGAGCGAGGCGCTGCTGGAGCTCGTCCCGAACGTGCTCCTCACGGACCCGCGCGCCTCGCAGGAACATCTCGACGCGCTCGGCGCATTGGTCTCCGGAGCGCGTTGCTGCCGGATGGCCACCGGGCGCGATCTCGAGGCGTTGCCCGAGCGGATCGCGGTGCTGCTCGACTCCGCGTTGCCCTCGGCGCGCGCACCGGGACTCGCGACGGCGTAGCGTCGCGGTCGTCAGCTGTGCCGCAGTGGACGTAATCCAGCTTGCGGTGCCCCGGCCGCTCCGCATCTTGGTGATCGCGGACCGCCCCCCCCAAAGCATGTCAGACGACAGCGCCATCCAGGCGACCCAGACGCTCCTCGGCGAGCGGTACCGCCTCGCCCGCGAGTTGGGGCGCGGGGGGATGGCGACCGTGTATCTCGCGGAGGAGGTCAAGCACCGGCGCGAGGTCGCGATCAAGGTGCTGCGCCCGGACTTCGCTCCGGCGCTCGGCGCCGAGCGCTTCGTCCGCGAGATCGGGATCGCGGCGCGCCTGTCGCATCCGCACCTCGTTCCGCTCATCGACTCCGGTGAGGCGGGCGGGCTCCGGTACTACGTGTCGGCGTACGTCCCGGGTGGATCCCTTCGCGACCGGCTGCAACGCGAGCGTCGGCTGCCGGTCGCCGACGCACTCCGCGTCGCGAGCGAGATCGGCGCCGCGTTAGGCTACGTGCACCGCGCGGGGTTCATCCACCGCGATGTGAAGCCGGAGAACATCCTCTTCGCGGAGGGGATGGCGCTGCTCGCCGACTTCGGCGTCGCGCGCGCATCGTCGCGCGACGGGAGCGACGGGTCGGGCGCCGCCGTCACCACCGCGGGTCTCGCCGTCGGCACCCCGGAGTACATGAGCCCCGAGCAGGCGAGCGGCGAGAGCGATCTCGACGCGCGAAGCGACGTATACAGCCTCGCCTGCGTCGTGTTCGAGATGCTGGCCGGGGAGCCGCCCTTCCACGGTTCGTCGGCGCGGGCGACGATGGCGAAGCAGGTGGCGGAGCCCGCCCGCAGGCTGCGCACGCTGCGGCCCGAAGTGCCGCCATCGGTGGAGGACGCGATCGCACGGGCACTGGCAAAGGATCCCGACAAGCGCTGGCCGTCCGTGGCGGAATTCCTCGCCGCGCTCGAGACGCCGAGCGAGCCGCGCGGCCGGACGACGACATGGGCGACGCGATGCATCGCGGTGCTTCCCTTCATCAACGCGAGCCCGGACCCCGAGAACGAATATCTCAGCGACGGCATCACCGACGAGCTGATCGCCGCGCTCGCGAAGGTGGACGGTCTGCGCGTCGCGTCGCGGACCTCGGTGTTCGCGCTGAAGGGGAAGCCGCAGGACGTGCGGGCGATCGGCGCGCTGCTCGACTGCGCGGCGGTGCTCGAGGGCACCGTCCGCCGCGCCGGCCAGCGCCTGCGCATCACGGCGCAGCTCGTGTCCACCGAGGACGGCAGCCTCCTCTGGTCGGAGCGCTACGACCGCACCGTCGAGGACGTGTTCGAGATCCAGGACGAGATCGCGCGCACGATCGTGAACACGCTGCGCGCGACGTCCTTCGCCGACCTGCCCACCCCCGAACCGCAGCGCTACACGGCGAGTCCCGCCGCGTACCGTCTCTACCTGCGCGGGCGCTACGAGTGGAACCGCCGCACGCAGGAGGGGGTGACGCAGGGGATCCGCTACTTCGAGCAGGCGATCGCCGAGGACCCGGGCTACGCCCTCGCGTACACCGGGCTCGCCGACGCGTACGCGTTAGGCGTGGACTATCGCAGCGTCCCCGCCGGCCCGGGCCTCGAGGCGGCGAAGCTCTACTCGCGCAAGGCGATCGAGCTCGACGACTCCCTCGCCGAGGCGCATGCGTCGCTGGCGTGGGCGCTCTTCGTGTACGACTGGAACTGGGAGGGAGCGGAGCGCGAGTTCCGCCGCGCGATCGACCTCGACCCGCGCTACCCGCCGGCGCACCAGTGGTACGCCTTCCTCCTCGTCTCACGCGGCGCGTTCGGGGACGCCCTCGTCGAGGGGCATACCGCGGTGGAGCTCGACCCGGGATCGGTATCGGCGCGACGCACGCTCGGCTGGGCGTACTATTATGCCCGGCGCTGGGAGGGGGCGCGCCATCACCTGGAGCGGGCGATCGCGATGAACCCCAACGCGGAGGAGACGTTCCGCGTCTTCGGGCTCACCCTCGCCCTCGAGGGGCAGCTCGGCGACGCGATCCGCGTGCTGCGCGAGGCGGTCACGATGGAGGGCGCCGGCACGTATACCCGCGCGACGCTCGGCTACGCACTGGCGCGCGCCGGCGAGACGGAGGAGGCGCGCGCGATCCTTCACGAGCTCGAGGAGCACCGCGCGCGCGACTATGTCTCTCCGGTCGCATTCGCCACCCTTCTGCTCGGGATCCCGGACGTCGAAGGCGCGCTCGACTGGGCGGAGCGCGCCTACGAGGAGCGCCGCGGGTGGATGGCGTACCTGCGTGTGAACCCGCTCATGGATCCGATGCGCGGGCACCCGCGCTTCGATGCGCTGATCCGGCGGATGCGCCTCTAGCCGATCTCGGCTTCGCCGCGTAGTTCTATCCCACCCCCCTACTCTTCCCCAACGGAGCACCCTCCGCATGTCTCGCCATCTCGCACTCCTCGCCGCGGGCGCGCTCGTGCTCGCATCGAGCAGCGCGGCCGCGCAGAGCAGAAGCGCGACGCCCGCGAAGACCGCGCCCCGAGCCGCGACCGCGTCGCCGGTGCCGGACATCCCGTACACGAAGTACACGCTGAAGAACGGGCTGACGCTCCTCGTGCACGAGGACCACAAGGCCCCGATCGCCGCCGTCAACGTCTGGTACCACGTCGGCTCGAAGAACGAGAAGACCGGAAAGACCGGCTTCGCGCACCTCTTCGAGCACCTGATGTTCAACGGCAGCGAGAACTACAACGACGACTACTTCAAGGCAGTCGAGCCGATCGGCGCGACGGACCTCAACGGCACGACGAACGAGGACCGCACCAACTACTTCCAGAACGTCCCCGTCTCCGCGCTCGATCGCATCCTCTGGCTCGAGTCCGACCGCATGGGCCACCTCCTCGGTGTCATCGACACCGCGCGGCTGAACGAGCAGCGCGGGGTGGTGCAGAACGAGAAGCGCCAGGGGGAGAACGAGCCGTACGGCAAGTCGTGGATCACGATTGCCGAGAACACCTTCCCGAAGGGGCATCCCTACTCGTGGTCGGTGATCGGCTCGATGGAGGATCTCAACGCGGCGTCGCTCGAGGACGTGAAGGACTGGTTCAGAACGTACTACGGCCCCGCCAACGCGACGCTCGTCGTCGCCGGCGACGTGAGCGCGGACGACATCCGGCAGCGCGTCGAGAAGTACTTCGGCGACATCCCCTCCGGCCCGCCGATCGTGAAGCACGAGGCGTGGATCGCGAAGATGGATGGCGAGCACCGGCAGATCATGCAGGACCACGTCCCGCAGGCGCGCCTCATGAAGGTGTACAACGTGCCGCCGTACGGCACGCAGGACATCGCGTACCTCTCGCTGGCGACCGACATCCTCGCCGGTGGCAAGTCGTCGCGGCTCTACAACCGACTCGTGTATCGCGATCGCACCGCGTCGAGTGTCTGGAGCTACGTCGACGATCGCGAGATCGCCAGCCAGCTGCTGTTCGCGGCGGACGCGCAGCCTAACGGCGACCTGAAGGCGGTCGAGAAGGCATTCGACGACGAGATGAGCCGTTTCATCGCCGGCGGGCCGACCGCGGCGGAGCTCGACCGCGCGAAGACGCGCGCGCGCGCCAACTTCATCCGCGGCATCGAGCGCATCGGCGGCTTCGGCGGCAAGTCCGACGTGCTGGCGCGCGGGCAGGTGTTCCGCGGCGATCCCGAGACCTACAAGAAGACGCAGGCATGGATCGCCGCCGCGACGCCCGCCGACATCCAGAACGCGATGAAGAAGTGGGTCGCGGGCGGATCGTACGTGCTCGAGGTGCAGCCCTTCCCCGAGTACGAGACCGTCGCGTCGAGCGTGGACCGGAAGAAGCTCCCCGACGTCGGGGCGCCGCCGGCGGCGCCGCTCGCCGCGCCGGAGCGCGCGACGCTCTCGAACGGGATGAAGGTGATGCTCTCGCGGCGCTCGGCGATCCCGGCCGTCAGACTCCGCATGATGCTCGACGGCGGGTACGCGGCCGATCCCGCGGCCAAGCCGGGACTCGCGTCGATGACCATGCAGATGCTCGACGAGGGCACGACCTCGCGCACCGCGCCGCAGATCGCCGACCAGCTCGCGTCGCTCGGCGCGAACCTGAGCGCCGGCGCCGATCTCGACGCGATGTTCGTGTCGCTCAACGTCCTGAAGGACAAGCTCGATCCGGCGCTCGCGATCTACAGCGACGTGATCCTGCACCCGTCCTTCCCGCAGAGCGATCTGGATCGCGTGAAGAAGATCCAGCTCGCGAACATCCAGCAGGAGAAAGTGCAGCCGTTCACGATGGGGCTGCGCGTGCTCCCGCTGCTCGTCTACGGCGCGGGACACGCGTACGGTCAGCCGCTCACGGGGAGCGGCACCGAGGCGTCGGTGAACGCGATCACGCGCGGCGATCTGAGCGAGTTCCACTCGACGTGGTTCAAGCCGAACCACGCGACGATCATCGCCGTGGGCGACATCACGATGCCCGAGCTCACCGCGAAGCTCGAGCGCGCCTTCGCCGGCTGGAAGCAGGGCGAGGTGCCGGCGAAGAACATCGCCGCCGTGCAGAACCGCTCGCGCAAGACGGTCTACCTCCTCGATCGACCCGGTGCGGACCAGTCGTACGTCTTCGCGGGCTCGCTCATCACGCCGCGCGCCGATCCGGACTTCATCCCCTTCGACATTTTCAACAACGCCTTCGGCGGCGCGTTCGTCTCGCGCATCAACATGAACCTTCGCGAGAACAAGCACTGGTCCTACGGCTCCTTCAGCTTCCCGATCGACGCGCGCGGCCAGCGGCTGTGGATGGTGATGGCGCCCGTGCAGACGGACAAGACGAAGGAGTCGCTGCAGGAAGCGATCAATGAAGTGAAGGGCGCGGTGAACGACCGTCCACTCACGACCGCCGAGATCGCCGACGCGAAGGATCGCTCGATCAAGACGCTCGCCGGACGCTGGGAGACCGGCGCCGCGGTGGCGAACGCGTACGGCGACATCGTCGAGTACGGACTGCCCGACGACTATTACGCGACCTACGCCGACCAGGTGAAGAACGCCTCCGATGCGCAGGTCAACGCGATCGGGAAGAAGCTCGTCGATCCGAACAACCTGGTGTGGGTGGTGGTCGGCGACCGCGAGAAGATCGAGCCCGGCATCCGCTCGCTCGGCATCGGGCAGATCGTGCTGCTCGACGCGGACGGCCGCCCGAAGACGCCGACGCCCTGAGCAGGCAGCGGATGCAGAGTCGCGCGAACGGGTGGGCGTGATGCGCCCACCCGTTCGCTTCGCGCCCCTCGGCGATCGCGCGCTCGTGCTCCGTCTCGGCGAGCGCGCCGACGAGCCGACGTTCGATCGCGTCCGGAGCTGCGCGGCACGGCTCGCCGGCGCGCACCGGGCGATCCTCGATGTGGTTCCCGCGTACACGACGGTCACCGTGCACTACGATCCGTCGCGCGTCGAGAGCACGAGCGAGCCGCCGCATCGCGCGCTCGCCGCGGCGCTCGAGCCGCTGATCCACGACGACGCGCACCCGCCGCTCATCGCGCGTACCGTCGAGATCCCCGTCTGCTACGAGGGCGATCTCGCGCCCGATCTCGACGAGGTCGCGCGCCACACCGGGCTCGACGCGCAGGAGGTGATCGCGCTGCACTCGGGCGCGACGTACGTCGTGCGCATGATCGGCTTCCTCCCGGGGTTTCCCTACCTCGCCGGGCTCGACCCGCGGCTCGCGACGCCGCGTCGCGCCGAGCCGCGGACGCGCGTCGCCGCGGGGAGCGTCGGCATCGGCGGGGAGCAGACCGGGATCTATCCCGTGACGTCGCCCGGCGGGTGGCGGCTCATCGGCCGCACGCCGCTCGCGCTCTTCGACGCGCGGCGCGAGCCCGGCGCGCTCCTCGCCGTCGGCGACACGCTCCGGTTCCACGCGATCTCGCGGACCGACTACGACCGGATGAGCGCGCGATGACGATCGAGGTGCTGCGCGCCGGACAGCTCACCACCGTGCAGGATCTGGGGCGCCATCGATGGCAGCACGACGGCGTGCCGGAGTGCGGCGCGATGGATTCCTGGGCGGCGCGGCTCGCCAACCTGCTCGTCGGCAACGCCGAGGACGCCGCGCTCCTCGAGCTGACCTTGACGGGCCCGTCGCTCCGCTTCCGGCGCGCCGCGACGATCGCGTTAGGCGGCGCCGACTTCGGCGCGCTCCTCGACGGCGCGCCGCTCGCGCCCTGGCACTCGGCGCGGGTCAGCGCCGGCTCGACGCTGGAGCTCGGCGCCGCCAGCGGCGGGTGCAGGGGCTATCTCGCGCTCGCGGGAGGGATCGAGGTGCCGCTGGTGCTCGGCAGCCGGAGCACCTGCCTCGCCGCGGCTTTCGGGGGACACGAGGGGCGAGCGCTTCGCGCGGGCGACGTCCTTCCGGTCGGTCCGGCGCCCGGCGAAACGCGACGCCGAGCGCTCGCCGCCTCGCTGCACCCCGAGCACCGCCGCGTCGTGCGGACGCTGCGCGGACCCGATGTCGACGCGCTCGACGCGGCGTCGCGAGAGAAGCTGTTCGGCGCGCGCTTCACAGTCTCCGCGCGCTCCGATCGGATGGGCTACCGGCTCGAGGGAGCGAAGCTGGCGCTGCGCGAGCCTGCCGAGCAGCTCTCGAGCGCCGTCACGATGGGGACGGTGCAGCTTCCCCCCGGCGGCGACCCGATCGTGCTCATGGCGGATCACCAGACGACCGGCGGGTACCCGGTGATCGCGCACGTCGCGAGCGTCGATCTCGGCTCGGTCGCGCAGCTCCGGCCGGGCGACACCCTCGCCTTCGCCGAGATCTCCCTCGACGAGGCGCAGCGCCAATACCTCGAGCGCGAGCGTATGTTGGAGGCGCTTCGGCAATCACTCTCCCTCGCCCGCTGACGAACGAGATGATCACGGTAGACCTGAACTGCGACTGCGGTGAGAGCTTCGGCGCGTGGCGCCACGGCGACGATGAAGCGCTGCTCGCTCACGTGACGTCCGCGAACGTCGCGTGCGGCTTTCACGCCGGCGACCCCGGCGTCATGCGGCGCACGGTGGAGATCGCGATGCGCAACGGTGTCGCGGTCGGCGCGCATCCGGGGTTCCCCGATCTCGTGGGGTTCGGGCGGCGGAACATCGACGCCTCGGCGGAGGAGATCCACGACATGGTCGTCTACCAGATCGGCGCCCTGGCCGCGGTAGCCGCTGCGCGCGGAGCGACGCTGCGGCACGTGAAGCCTCACGGCGCGCTGTACAACATGGCGGCCACGCGCCCCGCGCTCGCCGCGTCGATCGCCCGCGCGGTGCGAGACGTCGATCCTCGCCTCGTGCTCTTCGGGCTCGCCGGAAGCGCGCTCGTCACCGCGGGGCGCGACGCGGGACTTGCCGTCGCCGAAGAAGTGTTCGCCGACCGGCGATACAGCGCGCAGGGGACGCTCGTGCCGCGAGGCGAGCCGGGGGCGGTGATCGAGAGCCCGGAGGCGGCCGTTCGACAGGCGGTGCGGATGGTGCGCGAGGGCGTCGTCGAATCGATCGACGGACGCGAGATCGCGCTGCGCGCCGACACGATCTGCATCCACGGCGACACGCCGGGCGCGGGCGAGCATGCCCGGCGCCTGCGTGCAGCGCTGCACGAAGCCGGGATCGAGCTCCGCGCGCCTCTTCACGCGGGCGAGAGCGCCCGCTCCGCGCGATGAGCGGAACCGCGGCGTTCACGGCGACCGCCGAGGAACAGGCACTCGCACGCGGGCTCGGTCTCGCCGACGCGACGATGCTCGTCGTCGGCTCGATGATCGGCTCGGGAATCTTCATCGTGTCGGCGGAGTCGGCGCGACTCGTCGGCTCGCCGGGGTGGCTGCTCGCCGCGTGGGCGCTCGCCGGCATCATGACCATCGCCGGCGCGCTCTGCTGCGCCGAGCTCGCGGCGATGATGCCGCGCGCGGGCGGACAGTACGTCTTCCTCCGCGAGGCGTACGGTCCCGCGACCGCTTTCCTCTTCGGCTGGGCGCTGCTTCTCGTCATCCAGACGGGAACGATCGCCGCGGTGGCGGTCGCCTTCGCGAACTTCCTCGGCGTGCTCGTTCCGTGGGTCTCGGGCACGCGGTACGTCGTGGCGCCGATGGTGGCGGGGCGCTACGCGATCAGCCTCTCGACGCAGCAGCTCGTCGCGATCGCGTCGATCGTTCTGCTGACGTGGGCGAACACGCGCGGGCTGCGCACCGGGAAGCTGATCCAGAACACGCTGACCGTCGCCAAGACCTCGGCGCTCCTCGGGCTCGTCGTGATCGGACTGACGCTCGGCTGGAACGCGCGCGGCGCCGCGTTCACGTCGTCGTGGTGGAACCCCGTCGCCAACGGATGGAGCGCGGCACGGGCACAGCCCGGGCTCGCGGCGGGTGGCGCGCTCGCCCTCGCGCTGCTCCTCGGCAAGGCGATGGTCGGCCCTCTCTTCGCGCAGTCGGCCTGGAACAACGTCACCTTCGCCGGCGGCGAGGTGAGGGACCCGCGGCGCAACCTTCCGCGCGCGCTCCTCGCCGGCTGCGCGATCGTGGTCGGGCTGTACGTGCTCGCGAACCTGGCGTACGTCGTGACGCTCCCGCTCGCGGATATCCAGGGGGCGCCGCAGAACCGTGTCGCGACGGCGGCGATGCGCGTCGCGTTAGGCGAGCGCGGAACCGCGCTCATGGCGCTCGCCATCGTCGTCTCCGCATTCGGCTGCAACAACGGGCTCGTGCTCGCGGGCGCGCGCGTCTCCTACGCGATGGCGCGCGACGGCCTTTTCTTCCGCCGCGTCGGGATGCTCAACGAGCGGCGCGTGCCGGCCGCGGCGCTCGCGGTGCAGGGCGCATGGGCATCGCTCCTCGTGCTCCCGCGCTCCGCCGTGCGCGACGCGGCCACCGGCGCGATCACCTTCGGCAACGTCTACACGCAGCTCCTCGAGTACATCGTCCCCGCGGACCTCGTGATGTACGCGGCGATGGTGCTCGCGGTGGTGGTGCTGAGGCGACGGGCGGCGGAGCAGGCGCGCCCGTATCGCGCGTTCGGCTATCCGGTCACGCCGGCGCTCTACGTCGCGCTCGCGCTGCTGCTCGTCGTGGACCTCGCCTGGCTCGCCCCCTCGACCTCGGGGATCGGCTACCTGATCGTCGCCAGCGGGATTCCCGCTTACCTGCTCTGGCGGCGGAACGCCGTCAGTCGGTAGCGGGAGGCTCGTCGCTGCGCGCGGCGGGCGCGCCGCCGGTCGCGCTGCTGGGGCTCAGCACGAAGCCGAAGCCGCGCCGCGCGGAGATCGTCACTGCGCCGTTCGCCTGCTCGAGCTTGCGGCGCAGCCGCGCCACGTGCACGTCCACGACGTTCGAGCCGGGATCGAAGTGCATGTCCCACACCTTCTCGAGCAGCTCGGTGCGCGTCACGACCTCGCCCGCGCGGAGCATCAGGTGCTCGAGAAGCGCCAGCTCCTTCGGCGTGAGGGAGACGTCCGCCTCGCCGATGCGCACGCGGCGCGTGAGGCGGTTCACGGTGATGTTGCCGACGGCGAGCTGCTCGATGCTGCGGCCGCTCGCGCCGCGCCGGACCAGCGCCCGCACGCGTGCCCGCAGCTCGTCGTTCGAGATCGGCTTCACCGCGTACTCGTCGGCGCCCGCGTCGAGCGCCTTCACGATCGTCTCGCTGTCGTCGCGCCCCGTGAGCACGAGCACCGGGGTCATCTTGCCGGAGCGGCGGAGCGTCTGCAGCACCTCCACGCCGTGACGGTCGCCGAGCTCGAGGTCGAGCACGATCCCGTCGTACGCGCTCGCCAGCGCGAGCGCGCGTCCCTCTTCCCCGTTGTTGGCGACGTCGATCGTGTACCCCTGCTCGCTCAGCACCACGCGAAGGAGCCGGGACACGGCCTGATCGTCTTCGATCACCAGAATGCGCACGGGGGCAACCTAACGGGACGCAACGGTTCGAGGCAGCACGCTGACGGGTGACGAATTCGTAATTGTGTTCTCATAGAAACATCCGTACTCGTCGTCGATAATCATTGATGCGCGGTGGCTCCGCGCCGTCGCGCGCGACGACCGCGGCGCGGTCCGTACTCGTCCGAGATCCCGAAGATGCCGCGCACGCGCGGTCCGTCAGACCCCGATCACCACACGATGTCGCGCGTCGTATCCGCGCCGGCCGCCGCGGTGCGCGTGCTGGTGGTGGCGCCCGACGTGGAAGATACTCTGATCACGCGCCGGCTGCTCGACGCGGGGCGCGCCGCGCGCTACGAGGTCGAGTGGCGCGAGGGCCGCGACGCCGCGCTCGATGCTCTCGCCGCCGCCGCGTACGACGTCGTCATCGTCGACGAGCACGGCGAAAGAGGGCTCGACGTGTCGATCGCGCGCGACGCCGGTGCGTCGTGCCCACCGCTCGTTCTGCTCACCAGCCAGGCGCACGCCGACGGCCCGCTCCCTCCGGGCGCGGCCGATCAGCTCTCGCGCGCCGAGCTGACCGCCGCCGCGCTCGAGCGCTCGATCCGCTACGCGGTCACTACCGCGCGCCTTCGCCGCGAGAGCGACGAGCGCGAGCGATGCGAGCGCGAGGCGCGCGAGGAGCTGCGGGCGGTCCGCTCCCGCGCCGAGGCCGTGCTCGATCGCATCACCGAGGGGTTCCTCGCCGTCGACGCCGAGTGGCGCATCACCTACGTGAACCCGGCGACGCTCGCGCTCACGGGCCTCCCTCGCGAGGCGCTCGTCGGGCGGGCGCTCTGGGAGAGCTTTCCCGGCATCGTCGGGACGCGCGTCGAGCAGGAGTATCGCCGCGCGCTCGCCGACCAGCGCCCGGTGCACTTCGAGTGTCACTACGCTCCGCTCTCGCTGTGGGCGGTGCTGCACGTCTACCCGTCGGCCAGCGGGCTCGCCATCTACGTGCAGGACGTCACCGCGCGAAAGCTCGCCGAGGAGCAGCAGGCCGCTCTCGCCGCGCGACTGGAGGCAGAGCGCGCCCTCCTCCGCGAGGTCGTCCAGCAGCTCCCCGTCGGCGTCGTGATCGCCGAGCTCCCATCGGAGCGCCTCGTGCTCGGGAACGCGGAGCTCGAGCGGCTCTGGCGCCAGCCGTTCCGCGACCTGGAGGGCCCGGCGTCGTACTCGTACTGGCCCGCCTTCCATCCCGACGGCCGCCCCTACGACGCGAGCGATCGCCCTCTCGCGCGCACGATCCTGACCGGCAGGCCGGTGATCGGCGAGGAGATGCGCATCCGCCGCGCCGACGGTACGCCGGGACGGGTTCGCGTCAACTCGGCCCTCGTGCGCGACGCCGCCGGCGAGCCGATGGCGGCCGTGGTCACCGTCGAGGACGTGACCGAGCAGCGCGAGATGGAGGAGACACTGCGTCGCCGCGAGGAGCAGCTCGCGCAGATCGTGGCGATCCAGCAGGAGATCGCGACGGCGCCCTTCGACGCGCGGGAGATCATGAATCTCATCGCCCAGCGCGCCCGCGCGATCACGGGCGCCGACTTCGTCGGCGTGGAGATCGTTGAGGGCGACGCGACGGTGTATCGCGGAGGCAGCGGCGCCTCCGAGCCCTACGCCAGGCTGCGGCTGCCGCTCGACACGAGCCTGTCGGGGGCCTGCGTGCGCACGGGCGAGGTGATCCGCTGCGACGACGCACTGGCCGATCCGCGTGTGAACGCGAGCGCGGCGGTGGAGTTCAACGTCCGCTCGCTGCTCTGCATCCCGCTCCTCCACCAGCGGCGCGCCATCGGGGTGCTGAAGTTCGGCGCCAGCGCGCCACGACACTTCGTCGACGCCGACGTCGATTCGCTGCTCGTGCTCGGCGGTCTCGCCGCGACCGCGATCACCAACGCGGCCGACTACGCCGCCAAGCAGCAGCTCATCGCCGAGCGAACCGCGGCACTCGAGACTCTGCGCGCGCGCGAGGCGTACTTCCGCTCGCTGACCGAGAACGCGAACGACGCGGTCGTCATCATCGACGGCGCGGGCGCGATCACCTACGCCAGCCCCGCGCTCACGCGCGTCCTCGGTTACTCACCGGAGCAGGTGCTCGGGACGCGGATCACGGAGTTCGCGCACCCGGAGGACGCCGCGCGGGCGGGAGAAGCGCTCTCCCGCGTGCACGAGGGGCGCCCGCAGCCGGTGCTCACCGAGGTGCGCGCCCGGCACGCCGACGGTACGTGGCGAACGATCCGCGCCAGCGGCACCAACCTGCTGGGCGACCCGGCGGTCAGCGGCGTCGTGGTCAACATCCACGACGCGACCAACGAGAAGCTGCTCGCGCTCCAGCTGCGCCACGCACAGAAGCTCGAGGCGGTGGGGCAGCTCGCCGGCGGGGTGGCGCACGACTTCAACAATCTGCTCACCGTCATCCAGCTCCACGGCGAGTTCCTCGCCGCTGAGCTCGACGGGCGCGACCCGCGGCGTGAGGACGTCGAGGAGATCCGCAGGGCGACCGATCGCGCGTCGAGCCTGACGCGCCAGCTCCTCGCCTTCAGCCGACAGCAGATCCTCAAGCCGACGACGCTCGACGTGAACCAGGTCGTGGCGGGGATCCTGCCGATGCTCCGGCGCCTGATCAGCGAGGACATCGAGATCGTGAACGTCGCGGGCACGGGGCCGCTCACGGTCGTCGCCGACAAGGGGCAGCTCGAGCAGGTGCTGATGAACCTGGCCATCAACGCCCGCGACGCGATGCCTAACGGCGGCGCGATCTCGATCGAGACGACGGTCGCCGAGCTCGACGAAGGGTACGAGGAATCGCAGGAGCCGGTGATCGCCGGCAACTACGTCGCGCTCACCGTCTCCGACACCGGCGTCGGGATGGACCGCCGGACGCGCGAGCGCGTCTTCGAGCCCTTCTTCACCACCAAGGACCCGGGCAAGGGGACCGGACTCGGCCTGTCCACCGTCTACGGGATCGTGAAGCAGTCGAACGGCTACATCTCCGTCCAGAGCGAGCCGGGGCTCGGCACGACCTTCCGCATCTTCCTGCCCCTCGCCGACGAGTGCGCCACGCAGCCCGCCGATCGCCCGGCGACCACGGTCCCGGAAGGTACGGAGACGGTGCTCCTGGTCGAGGACGAGGAGGCCGTGCGCTCGCTCGCGCGGAGGATTCTCGGGCGCCAGGGCTACCGCATCATCGACGCGAAGCACGGCGTGGACGCGCTCGACGTCGCGGCCGCGCACGACTGGCGCTTCGACATCGTCGTGACCGACGTGGTGATGCCGCACATGAGCGGCCGCGAGCTCGTCGAGCGGCTCCGCGCCATCCGGCCCGGGCTCCCCGCCCTCTACATCACCGGCTACACCAGCGACGACCTTCTGCGGCGGCACTCGGTCGACCCGCAGGGCGCGCGCATTCTCCAGAAGCCCTTCACCGCCGCTGCGCTCGCGGAGGCGGTACGGGCCGCGCTCGACGCCGCGCCCAGGCAGGCATAGCTTCAGGAAGAGCTCTTCCTGAACGCAATGACCGATCACTCGAAGGCGATCACGCGCGCCCCCACGAACGAGCGGCGCGAGGAGGTCGCGCAGCTCCTCGCCCGGGGCTTCGCGGAGGACGCGCTCACCCTCGATCAGTTCGAGGAGCGCGTCGCCGCGGTCTGGCGCGCGGGGAGCGAATCGGAGTTGAGCGCGCTCGTCGCCGACCTGCGCCGCGAGCCCGCGCTTCCCGCGCCCGCGGCGCCGCCGCTTCCCGTGGCACCGAAGCGCGTCCGCGTCGTGCTCGGCAACCACGAGCGCGGGGGCGCGCTCGAGCTCCCGGCGCGGCTCGACATCAGCGTGCTGCTCGGCAACGCGGAGCTCGACTTCCGCGACGCCACCATCCCCGCCGGCGTCACCGAGATCGCGATCGACGTGCTGCTCGGCAACGTCGAGATCACCCTCCCCGCGGGGGTGAGCGTCGAGAATCACGGGATCGGGATTCTCGGCACCTTCGAGTGCCGTCCCCCGGCCGGCGCACCGCGCCGCGGCGCGGTGCGCATCACCGGCCGATCGACGCTGAGCGCGGTGACGATCCGCTTCGCCGAGCCGAACCCCGCCTACTTGCGCGCGGCGACGGAGTGAGCGACGCTAGCGGGCGACACCTCAACGGAGCCACGCAATGGGGATCATCCCGCCCGGAGTGCACCGAATCCTCGACTACCTCGCGGTGATCGCGTTCGCGCTCGCACCGACGGTGTTCCGGCTGCACGGCAACACGATGTATCTCGCGTACGCGCTCGCGGTGGTGCACCTGCTCGTCACCCTGCTGACGCAGTTTCCCTCGGCTCCGCGTCGTCCCTTCGCCTTCCACCTGCACGGCGCGCTCGAGCTGCTCGTCGGGATCTTGCTCGTCTGCGTGCCCCTGCTGCGCCACTGGACCTTCGGCGCGCGCCGCTTCTACCTCGGGATGGGCGTCGCGCTCCTGATCGTGTGGGCGCTCACGAGGTATCGCCGCGAGGAGCGCGTCGCGCCTTCGGCGGTGCTCTGAGCTCGAGGGATCGGGGCGCCTAGCTCTCGCCGCGCCGTCCCTGCTCGGCGACGCGGCGGACGTCGTCCTCGTTCTCGTCCACGAGACGCTCGATGCGCTCGCCGCGCTGCCCCGCCCCGGCGCCGGTGTCCTCGACCGCGCCCCCGAGCCGGACGTCGTCGCGGACGTAGTCCTCGCCCCCCGGATCGGTGCGGAGATCCTCCACGTCCGCCTGCTTGACCTTGAACTGGCCGGAGGTGTCGCGGCCGTTGTGCGGCTTCTTCCGTTCGGACATCTGCTCTGCTCTCCTGTGGTCGTGATCGGTGCTGCCCGCATCCCGCCACTCGCAAGGAGCGCACCCCATCACCCTCCGCTCGCCCGGCGCGGCGTGCCCGGCTACGTTGGGGTCATGACCACCTGGAGCACCGACGGCGCGGCGAGCGGGGACGCGCTGCTCTGGCTCGCCGACCTCGACCCGACGCAGGGGGTCCATCCCGTGCGGCGGGCGCTGCGCAGCGTCGCCGACGCTGCCGACCCGCACGTCGAGCCGACCCGCGCGCAGATCGCCCTCGTCGCGGCGGAGCTGGTGGCGGCGCTGCACGGGCAGCCCGGGAGCGCGCTGCCGCCGAGCGGACACGCATGGGTCGCCGCGGTGGGCGGCGTCGAGCCGCCGCGCCGCGACGCCGACATGGACCTGCTCGTGCTCGCGACTCGCGCGCTCGACATGGTCGTCACGAGCTCGCAGCTCGCGGACGAGCGATCCCTGCAGCCAGGGGCGGATAGCTGGCGACGTTCGACCGACGACCTGCGGATGCGACTCGCGGCTGCGGGGGGAATGGAACGGCCACGAGACGGCGGACGACAGCGGACGACGAGCGAATAACACCAACGAGCGACGAGCGATCAACAGCAACGAGCGACGAGCGACGACTACAACCAGCATCGGTTCGCGACGAGCTGTCGCTCGTCGCTCGTGGTGGTTGGGTTGCTCGTCGCTCGTTGCAGTCGAGTCGCTCGTCGCTCGTTGCCGTCAGCCTTACCGCCGGGCTCCGATCTCGTACTCCTTCGGCGGCTCCGCTCCCAGCAGGTTCTTCACGAAGTAGTCCCACCGCCGGCGCGTCATGTAGTTCGACATCGGGCCGTAGCCGTGCGCCTGGTTGGGGAGCAGCAGCAGGTCGAAGTCCTTGTTGGCCTTGATGAGCGCGTCCACCACGAGGAGCGTGTTGTTCGGCGGAACGTTGTCGTCCATCGTCCCGTGCGCGAGCAGCAGCTTCCCCTTCAGGTTCTTCGCGAGCGTCTGGTTCGCCTCGGCGTCGTAGTTGTCGCTGCCGTCCGCCCCGCGCGCGAGCAGCCCCTGGTAGCGCTCGCCCCAATCGTCCTCGTACACGCGGTTGTCGTGGTTCCCCGACTCCGAGATCCCGACCTTGAAGAAGTCCGGATAGCGGAACATCGCGTCCGCGGTGGCGTAGCCGCCCCCCGAGTGCCCCCAGATCCCCGCGCGGTCGATGTCGATGAAGCGGTAGCGCTGCGCGAGCTCCTTCATCCCCGCGACCTGATCGGGCAGCGTGTTGTCCCCCATCTTCGCGTAGTACGCGTCGTGGAAGGACTTCGTGCGCCAGGGCGTGCCCATTCCGTCGATCGCGACGACGACGAAGCCGAGCTCCGCGAGCGCCTGCAGGTCGCCGCGCGCGGGACTGAAGCTGCGGCTGCCGACGCTTCCCGTCTGCGGACCGGGGTAGATGTAGTTGACGATCGGGTACTTGCGCGTCGAGTCGAGCGTCGTCGGCGTGAACATCAGCCCGTAGAGATCCGTCTTCCCGTCGCGCGCCTTCACGGTGATCTGCATCGGGGGCTTCCATCCCGCGGCGACGAGCCTGGAGACGTCGGCGCGCTCGAGCGTCGTGATGACCTTGCCGTCGAGGCTGCGCAGCACGCTCACCGGCGGCGTGGCCGGCGTGGAGTACGCGTCGAGGATGTAGCGGCCGGAGGGCGAGACGCTCAGCGAGTGGTCGGCGTTCTCCGGCGAGAGGAGCGCGAAGCCCTTCCCGTCGAAGCGCACGCGATAGAGGTGGCGGAAGTACGGGTCGCGTCCCGCGGTCTTGCCGACACCCGCGAACCAGATCGTGCGCGCCTTCGGATCGACCTTCAGGATCTCGGTGACGTTGCCCGCGCCGCTCGTGATCTTCCCCTTCAGCTTTCCGCTCGCGAGGTCGTAGAGGTAGAGCTGCCCCCAGTCGTCGCGCTCCGAGAACCAGATCACTTCGTTGGTCTCGGGGAGCACGCGCCAGTTCCAGCCGCCGATCCCCGACTCGTACTGCGTCGCCACGTGCTCGCTGAGCACGTCGCGCACGGCGCCCGTGCTCGCGTCGGCGACGCGCAGCGTGGCATCCTTGTGGTCGCGCGACACCGAGACGAACGCGACGTGCGAGCCGTCCGGATACCACTGCACGTCGGTGAACTCGCCGTCGCAGCTGATGTGATCGCAGAACGTCGTGCGGTGCTGATCGGGCGGCATCTGGAAGCGCACGACCTGCTTCGCGTCGACGTCGATCACGACGCGCTCGATCATCGACACGATGCTGTCGCCGGGGAGCGGATACTTCCACGCCTTCAGCTCGGGGTGCCCGACGGTGGTGGACACGAGGTACATCTCGCCGACCTTGCGCTGGTCCTGCCGGAAGGTCGCGATCCTGCGCGAGTCGGGGGACCAGGCGAGGATCGCACGGTCGCTGTGGATCCACCCCGCGTTGTCGGTCGCGTAGCCGTAGTCGGGCGCGCCGTCCGTCGTCAGCTGCGTGTCGGTGCCCGTCGCGACGTCGCGCACCCAGAGGTTCCAGTCGCGGATGAAGGCGGCGCGCCTGCCGTCGGGCGACATCACCACCGGCGGCTGGCCCGAGCTCGTGCGGCGCGCCGCGGCGACGTCCTGCGCGCGAGCCGCCTCACGATCGTCCACCGCCGCGTCGCAGCGCCCCGTCTCGGCGTTGCAGCTCCACCGCTTCCCCTCGACGCGCACCAGAATCCCCTTCCCGCCCGGCGCGAGCTCGAACGAGGTGAAGGGGAGCTTGTTCGGGTCGTAGCTCTTGCCCGTGGCGCTGGCGAGCGCGGCGGCGATGCGGCTCTGGTCGAACGCGCGCGTGCGTGTCCCACGCGCGGGATCGACGAGGATGAACTCGAAGCCTGTCGCGGTCGTGTTCCGGTACCAGAAGCGGTCGTCGGGGAGCCAGCTCGGTCGCACGGCGCCGCCCGACACGAGCGGCGCCGTCGACGGCGCGAGGAAGCGCTCGGCGCGCGCGTAATCGGCGGTGGTGACGTTCGCGGGCTGCTGGGCAGAGGCCGCGATGGTGAAGAGCACGAGACCCGCCGCGAGGGCGGTCGAGGGACGGAGCGGTCGCAATGGCATTCGTGTTCCGGGTTGAGGGCCGACGTCGCCTGAAGATGAGCCCGGGGACGCCCGGGAGACAGGGGTCGGCCAGCCCTTGCGCGGCGGTCCGGCATGCCTCTCGCTGATCTGCTCGTCAGCGCTGGGCACCGCGACCATTCCGCAGGATCCGAGACCATGCCGCGACGCACTCCCCGTCTCTCCGTACGAACGACAGCGCTCCTCCTCGCCGCCGCCGGAGCGTTAGGCGCGGCGGCCTGCCGCGGTCCGGGCGGGGAGCTCGAGTCCACGCGCTACGCGAAGGTCACGGGCGACCCGGAAGACACCGTCCGCTCCCGCGCGCGGAGGATCGCCACCGTCGAGGGGATCTACGACCCCGAGGCGGCGCGCTACGACTCCACGCAGGACGCCTGGTTCGTCTCGGCGATGCTCGGCCCCGGCTCGGCGCACGACGGACAGGGATACATCCTGCGCCTCGAGGGGAACAGCGTCGGCACGGCGAGCATCTTCGCGCAGAGCGGCCACGGGGGCGTCCAGCTCGACGCGCCGAAGGGGATCACCTTCCAGGGCGACACCCTCTGGACCGCGGACATCGACGTCCTGCGCGGCTTCGACAAGCGCACCGGCGCGCCGGTCGGGACCATCGACTTCCGCCCGTTCGGCGCGGTGCTCCTCAACGACCTCGCCGTCGGCCCGGACGGCAGGATCTACGTCACCGACACGGGGATCGAGATGACCGACATCGGCGTGCTGCACCCGGGGGGCGACAAGATCTTCGTCGTCTCGCCGGGGCGGCAGGTCTCGGTTCTCTCCTCCGGCGATCAGCTCAAGTGGCCTAACGGCGTCACCTGGGATCCCGCGTCGAAGCAGTGGTACTTCGTCGGCTTCGATCCCTTCGACTCCCCGCTCTACACGCTGTCGCCCGGCGACACCGCGCCGCACGTCGTCGCCCACGGGAAGGGTCGCTTCGACGGACTCCAGGCCCTCGGCGACGGCCGCTTCCTCGTCACCGGCTGGTCCGACTCCGCCCTCATGGTGATCGACCGCGGCAAGGTGACGCGCATCGTGAACGACCTCACCGCCCCCGCCGCGTTAGGCATCGACCGCGGCCGCGGCCTGGTCGGAATCCCGGAAGCGACGATGGGGCGGGTTTCGTTCTGGAGGCTGCCGTAACGGCCGGGAGTACGGGAGTACGCAACTGCCCCTGGCAGTGCCGTACGCCCGTACTCCCGTACTCTCCTACGACCGGTACGGATCCAGATCGTCGACGTCGAGCAGCGTCGCCCAGCTGCCGAAGCCGGGCGCCGGCTCGGACATGGTGCCCTCCGGCGCGAGGGAGCGCGCCATCTCGACGAGCATCGGGCTCAGATGCGTGCCGTAGCGCAGCAGGTTCGCCGCGCGGTCGCGTGAGCCGAGGAGGAAGGCCATCGGCGCGAGGTCGCGCTTCGCGGCGTTGCACGCCGGGCAGGCGAGGACGAGGTTGTCGCGCCGGTCGTACGCCGTCTTTCCCTTCCGCGGCGCGACGTGATCGAGCGTCATCACGCGCGGGGTGAAGCTGCGCGCGCAGTACGCGCACACCGGACCGTGCTCGGCGAGCAGCCACTGACGCGTCTCGACGTACGCGTTGCGGCTCGTCGGGTGTGACGTGAGCTGGCTCTCGCGATGCGATCCGCCTCCGCCACCGCCGCGTCCGCGCCGCGACCGGCGCTTCTTCGCCGGCGCCGGGTGCGTCGGCTTGGCGGGGGCGGCCGGGCGGCCGCGGGTCGAGTGCTTCGCCGCCGGCGCGTGCTTCGCGTTCGCGACCGGCTTCGCATGCGATGCGGTCTTCGCCCCGCGGCTCGCGCCCGCGGACTTCTTGCGCCCGTCGCGCGGACGCGCGGCGCTCTTCCGCGATGCTCCGCCCTTCGCCGCCGCCTTGCGTGCTGGGCGCCGTGAGTCGTCGCGGTACGGGTCGTCGTCGCTGGGTCTGGGCAATGCGTGCGCGCGGGTTGACGTGCGAATGCGCCGGTCGGCGTGGCTCGTTCTCCGGGAAAGTTGCGCGGCGGACCCCCTCGATGCCAGTGCGAGGCGGTGACCCCGGGGGTGCTCGCGCCGTCCCTCTCGAGGACCCCGTCTGGACCCTCCCTATGCGCAACGCTCGAATCGCCATCCTCGGCGCCGTTCTCATCGCGGCCGCCTACTTCGGTTACCGCGCCTACGACCGGCACTCCCAGTCGCCGTTCGTCTTCGGGCTGGCGCGAGCCGGTGAGCGCTACGACAGCTACGTCGCCGCGCTCAAGGACTCGTCGCAGGACGAGCCGCGCTGCTCCGACCTCGTCGCCGGCTATCGCATCTGTCGCGGAACCCTGATGCGTCCGCAGAGCGCGGTGATCGTCGTCGTCGATCCGCGCGGGCGCGTCGTGCTGCTCGATCAGCGGATCGTCGAGACGAGCACCGAGACGCGGCGCGCGGCGACGGAGCTCGCGACGCGCTGGACGCAGGAGAGTCCCGCGACTCCGGTAAAGCGCCCCGACGCGGCCGACGTCAAGCGCTGGTCGAGCGACGACAACCGCTGGTCCGCGACGATGTCGACGCGCGGCCCCGCGCGCTCCCTCGACGAGGTGGTGCTCATCGACGAGAAGACGCTCGGCACGCTGAGCGCCGCCGCGCTGCCGACGCTCCTCGTGCTCTCGCGCGAGGGGCTCGTCGGTCCGGAGCTCGTGGACGCGACCGAGCGGCGCGCCCCCGGTGCGCTCGCGAAGGCCGCCGACCGTCTCGCCGCCGGGGGACGCCCATCGGCGAGCGCGGCGTCGCAGCTCCCCGCGTGCGGTCCGCAGGCGTCGCTCGGCATCGATCCCGGGATGGCGCGTCGCACGTCGCTCGGCGCCAACGTGGAGATCGTCACCCAGGCGATGGCGCAGCTCTTCCCCGACCGCCGCCTCGAGCTGCGCGACTCGGTGTACCTCGTCGACGGAGACGGAGTACCCGAGCTGATCGAGGTCACGGATCCCGTCCCGGTGCGCAACGGCGCCGCGCTCGCATTCGCGGTGAACTACTCCGGGCGCGCGTCGGCGGTCGCGAGCCGAATCCAGACGTTCGACGCGGCGAGCTGCCGCGCCTCCGCGGAAGTGATCGTCGCGCGGCTCGACCGCTCGCGGAGGAAGGTCACCGGCATCGAGCGCCTGACGCCCGACGAGGAAGCGCTCGCGAGCCGCGTCGTCGAGATGCGCGCGACGACTGGAAAGGAACAGCGTCTGCTCGTGCACACCGTCGGGACGTACGGGGCGACCGAGTGGTACGGCGAGGTGGACTGGATGGACGCCGTCGCGCTCGATTCGCTGCACGTGGTCGATCGCTGGCCGGTCACGCTGGCGAAGATCGACAGCGACTCGCGCGTCGCGGCGGTGGACCTGCAGCCCATCGTCGCGTCGGGGGACGCGCCACGGAGCTCGGTGGGTGGCAAGCGCGTGACCGCGGTCGTGCAGGCGCACGGCGGCTCGCGCGCGCAGCCGCTCTTCCTGCCATCGGGCCCGCAAGGGCGGCCCGACGGCTGGGCGATGTTGACCGTGCTCTGACCGCGGGCGGGGCGCACGCGCGCCCCGCCCACTGGCAGAACGTCGCGCCGGTCGCGTGATTTCAGGACCCCCACCACCCGACCATGCGACTCCCACTGCTCGCCACCGCGCTCGTCGCGCTCGCCACCGGCGCCGGCGCCCAGGAGCACACGACTTTCACGCACGCCGACACTCTCCGCGGCTCCAACACCCCGGAGCGCGCGTGGTGGGACGCGTCGTTCTACGATCTGCACATCGCCGTCTCGCCGCGCGACAGCAGCGTCCGTGGCTGGAACGCGATCACCTACAGGGTGCTCGCGCCCGCGCGCGAGATGCAGATCGATCTCAGCTCGCGCCTCACGGTGGACAGCATCGTCCAGGATGGCGCGCGGCTGGCGAGCCGCCGCGACGGCAACGCCCTCTTCGTCACGCTGGCCTCGCCGCAGGCGGTGGGGAGCAGCCGCACCGTGGGCGTCTGGTATCACGGCAAGCCCGTCGTCGCGACGCACGCGCCGTGGGACGGCGGCTTCGTCTGGGCGCACGACAGCGTCGGCAATCCGTGGTTCGTGACCGCGGTCGAGGGGATCGGCGCCAGCACCTTCTGGCCGCTCAAGGACAGCTGGGCCGACGAGCCGGACAGCCAGCGCGTGGCCGTCACCGTCCCCGACGGGATCATGGACGTCTCGAACGGGCGGCTCCGCAGCACGACGCCTAACGGCAACGGCACGACCACCTGGGAGTGGTTCGTCGCGAGCCCGATCAACAGCTACGACATCGCCGTCAACGCGGGGAAGTACGAGCACATCGCCGACACGTACGAGGGGAAGAACGGGCGGCTGACGCTCGACTTCTATCCGCTCGCGATCCACGCCGACACCGCGCGCAGGCAGTTCGCGCAGGCGAAGTCGATGCTCGCCTGCTTCGAGGACTGGTTCGGCCCGTACCCCTGGTACGAGGACGGCTACAAGCTCGTCGAGACTCCGCACCTCGGCATGGAGCACCAGAGCGCGGTCGCGTACGGGAACCACTTCAGGAACGGCTACCTCGGCCAGGACCTCTCGCACACCGGCCTCGGATTGACCTGGGACTACATCATCGTCCACGAAAGCGGCCACGAGTGGTTCGGCAACAACATCACCGCGAAGGATCCCGCCGACATGTGGGTCCACGAGGGGTTCACGAGCTACTCCGAGGGGATCTACGTCGAGTGCCAGCGTGACAAGGCGTCGGGCGCGCGCTACCTGCGCGGGCTGCGCGCCAACATCGAGAACGACCGCCCCGTGGTCGGCGTCTTCGGCGTGAACAACGAGGGCTCGGGCGACATGTACTACAAGGGCGCGAACATGCTCCACACCGTGCGCCAGATCGTCGCCGACGACGCGAAGTGGAAGGACATTCTCCGCGGGCTGAACTCCACCTTCCGTCACCAGACGGTCAGCGGCGAGCAGGTCGAGCGCTACATCAGCGAGCAGGCCGGCATCGACCTCTCGAAGGTCTTCGCGGAGTACCTCACCACCACGAAGATCCCTGCCTTCGAGTATCACCTCGAGGGGACCACGCTCGCCTATCGCTGGACGAACGTCGTGAACGGCTTCGACATGCCGCTGCGCGTCACGATCGGCGGTACGCCGTGGCTCCTTCGTCCGACCACCGAGTGGCGCCGCACACGCTTCCCCTCGGTGGGCGCGGGGCGGGTCGCCGTCGACCCCGACTTCTACGTCACGGCGCAGGATGCCGGGGCGGCCGCCGGCCCGCTGCGCACGACCGGCACGTCGGGAGGACGCTGAGGCAGGTGTCGACCGAGACGGGCCCGGAGGTCACGCGCGGTGGCGAGCTCCCCGCCGCCGAGCACGCGCATGTTCAGCACCCGACCAAGAACGAGCGTTATGGTCTCGAGCTGATCGCGATCTACAAGTTCGTGAAGACCGGAGTCCTCGTGCTCGCGGGGCTCGGCGCGCTCGGCCTGATCAATCGCGGCGTCGCCGCCGCCGCGAACACCTGGCTCGAGCGCCTCGCCCTCCTCCAGGGCCACCGGCTCACGACCGCGTTCGCCGCGCACGCGCTCCCCTACCTCGGCGCCGCGACCAACCGCCGTCTGATCCTGATCGCGATCGGCGCCTTCCTCTACGCGACGCTATACCTCGTGGAGGGCGTCGGGCTCTGGCGGTGCCGCCGCTGGGCGGAGTACCTCACCGTCGGCGCCACGGCGTCGTTCCTGCCGATCGAGATCCTCGCGCTCGTGCACCGCGTCACGCTCCCGCGCGCGGTGACCCTCGCCTTCAACATCATCGCCGTCGTCTTCCTCGCCTGGCAGATCCGCGTCGGGCGCGAATCAGAATCGGAATCGGCCTGACCGCGAGCCTCAGCTCTCGGACAGCGCCGGCTGCTGCTCCACCGGCGGCACGGCGAGCAGCGAGTGCGTCCCCTCGCGCGCGAAGTCCGAGGTCACGCTGCCGACGACCCACCGCTCGAGCCGTCCGTGCCGCCGTGCGCCGAGCGCGACGAGATCCGCTTCCGTCCGATCCACGAACGCGCGCAGCGTGCTCGCGATGTTCCGCGTGAGCGTCCCGTCGAGCACCACGGTGGCGACCGTGACTCCGTGCGGCGGACGCAGCGCTTCCCGCACGCGCTCGAACGCCGCGGCGACACCGAGCTGTCGCACCAGCTGCTCCCCTTCCTCGATCCCGAACGTCAGGGGCGGCGCGACGTAGGCCAGCGTCAGCCGGCCGCCGTCGGCGAGCAGGGTCAGCGCGGCGCGCGCCGCGTCGATGCTCGCGCTGCTGAAGTCCATCCCCACCACGACGTGCTTCGGCAGCGACCCCAGCTTGTCGGTCGCGGCGAGCACCGGAAGCGTCGACGCGCGCAGGATCTCGTGCACCGTGTCGTTGTGCGTCGCGCGCTCCACGAGGTGATGGTGCCGCAGCCCGAGGAGGACCATCGTCGCGCCGGCCGTCAGCGCCTCGTGCAGGATCACGTGGCTCGGCTGTCCGAGCCTGATCGCGACCGGCCAGCTCACCTCGCGCCCCAGGGTCTTCTCGAGGTTGGCCGCGACGAGGGTTTCGCGCTCGTTCTGGATCGCCTCGCCATAGGCGGCGTCGGCGACAGCGAGCGCGACGTCGAGCGGCGGCGGGATCGGCACGGGTCGCGTGTCGATGACCTGCAGCACCTGCACGATCGCCATCCGGTGCTCGGCGAGCGACAGCGCGAGGTGGGCCGCCGAATCGCTGGCCGCGCTGCCGTCCAGCGCCAGCAGCACCGACAGGGGCGAGATGTCGTGCGACGCGATCTCGATGACGCTGGCGGGCGATGCGGGCGTGGCAAGCTGGTACGACATGAGCTCCTCGCGGGTGCGGTCGCGTCGAGGATCGGAGCCGGGCGCCACCCTCGCTGTCATGCGAAGACAGGCGCGCTGTCAGGCAAATGACGACTGCGCCGCTCGCCCGTTCGCTGCATCGTCGGCGGGTGGAGCGACCCCGTCCCGCCGCCGGGCGCGATATCGCGCTCGACTGGATCCGCGTGCTCGTGATCGCCGCGGTCGTGGTCGTGCACGTCTGCGAGGTGTTCAATCCCTGGGACCAGTGGCACGTCTCGAGTCCCGAGCGGAACCGCCTCGCCGGCGAGGTCGTGGTGCTCTTCGCGCCCTGGATCATGCCCCTGCTCATGCTCGTCGCCGGCACGAGCAGCTGGCATGCGCTGCAGCGACGAAGCATCGGCCGCTTCGTGCGCGAGCGGTTCACCCGCGTCCTGGTCCCGCTGCTCGCCGGCATCCTCCTCCTCGTCCCCGTGCAGGTGTGGATGGAACGCCGCTTCCGGGGACAGTTCACCGGCTCGCTGCTCGCGTTCTATCCGCGCTTCTTCGAGGGGATCTATCCGCGCGGGAATCTTTCCTGGCACCATCTCTGGTTCCTCGCGCACCTGTTCATCTATTCGCTGCTCGCGCTCCCCCTGATCCGCTACTGGCGGACCCCGCGCGGCCGCGTCGGTCTGCGGAAGCTCGCGCGCTGGTGCGGCGGGCCCTTCGGCCTCCTCTGGCTCGCGGCCCCGCTGGTGCTCGAGCGTCACCTGCTCTGGTGGCTCCTCCCCGCCGCGGGCGCGCTCACCGCCGACTGGGCGAATCACAGCGTTCTCGCGGTGGCATACGTCTACGGCTACATGATCGCCGCCGAGCCCGCGCTCGCGCGGCTCGTGGACGAACGGTGGGAGCACGCCGCGCTCGTCGCCGGACTGATGGCCGCGGCACTCTGGGCCGCGGCATGGCGCGGCTTCCTTCCGGACGGGCTCCCCGAGCCGTACAGCGCGGGCTACCTCGCGATCTGGTCTCTCTACGGCGCCGGTGCGTGGGCGTGGATGGTCGCAGCGCTCGGCGCCGCGCGCCGCTGGTTGCGCGTCGAGACGAGCTTCCTCGTGTTCGCGCGCTCGCGCTCCTTCGGGTGGTATCTCGTGCACCAGCCGGTCGTCATCGCCGCGGCGGTGCTGGTGATCCCCGCGCGACTGCCCGGCTGGACGAAGCTCCCCGCGGTCGCCGCGTTGAGCGTCGCCGGAACGTTAGGCGCCACCGAGCTGCTTCAGAGGTGGAGCGTGGCACGGAGACTCTTCGGCCTCGTGCCGTTCGGCGAACGCGGCTCCGCGCCGTCGCCGCTTCCCGCTTCGGCCGTCGCGGTGGCCGCCGGGCGCAGGTAGCGGGCGAGGAAGCCGCCGACGCGCGCCTCGTACTCCATCGAGGCGTACGCGTAGAGATCGACGTGCCCCGCGCCTTCCACGGGCCAGAACTCCTTGGGTCCGCTCGCTCGCGTGTACAGACTCTCCGACTCGGCGAGCGTCGTGTAGCGGTCGCGCGTTCCGGCCGCGACGAGCACCGGTGCGCCGAGCCGGCCGATGAAGTCGATCGGGCGGAGGGAGTCGGCTTCGATCCCCGCCTGCGCGCCGACGACGCCGATGAGGGGTCGTGTGAAGAGCGGTCCGATCGGGCCGAGCCATGCGCGCAGCCGATCGCGCACCGCTTCGCGGATCGTCGGGTACATCGACTCGAGGACGTACGCGTCGGCCACCGCGCCCTGCTCGTTCGCGAGCACCGCCGCCGCGCCACCCATCGACACGCCGACGATCCCCACCGGCTCGCCCGGCGAGCGCGCGCGAAGATAGTGCAGCGCCGCGACCGCGTCGCGTGACTCGAGCGAGCCGAAGGTGATGTGCCTGCCGACGCTCTCACCGTGCGCCTGGAAGTCCGGCAGCAGCACCGCGTAGCCCGACGCGCGGAGAAAGCGCGCGCGATCGAGCATCACGCGGCGATCGGCGCCGACGCCATGAAGCAGCAGCACCGCTCCCGCGCCCGCGCGTCCCCTCGCGAACCACGCGTGCAGCAGCGTCCCCGATTCGCTGGGAAAGACGACGCTCTCCGCGTCGAGCGCGGCGGGCGCCGATCCGATGCGCCCGGCATTCGGTCGCGTGAACACGCAGCTCACCCCCGAGGCTGTGAACGCGACGAGCAGCGCGGGCAGGAGCCTCCGTCCCGCTGTGCGCGCCGTCCGTCGCCACGATCTCGTCGCAGACTTCATCGCGTTCGTTTCGCTCCTCGTGAGACTGGCGCCGGCACCCGCGTTCTACACTTCACGAAATGCGCCGGTCCACCGCCGGTTTCCTCGGCGGCGCCCGACGTAGGGAAACTCCCCACGGCGCTCCCCGCCGTCTCGCGCATCGTTCGCGGGAAGCGCACCACGCCATCACTCCAGATTCCCGACACGCGGCACGCCGACCGCCGGGCATCTTGTCGTCGACGAGTGCAGGAGGCCTTCCGATGGGAACGACTACCGCGCCGGTCGCGACCGGCGGTCGAGCCGCGCCGCGCGATCCCGCCGCCGACGACGACCGCCGTGGTCGCGTCCCATGGCATTCGATGCCCGCCGAGGCGGTGCTCGATGCGCTCGCCGTGTCCGACCGCGGACTCAGCACCGGGGAAGCCTCGCGCCGCCTCACGCGCGACGGCCCGAACGCGCTGCGTCGTGCGCCGCGCACCTCCGCGCTCGCGATGGTCGCGGGCCAGCTTCGCAGCCCCGTCGTCGCGCTTCTGCTCGTCGCCGTCGTGCTCACCGCCGTGACCGGCGATTGGCTCGACGCCGCCGCGATCGCCGCGGTGCTCGTCCTCAACGCGACGATCGGCGTGACCATCGAGCTCCGCGCGCGCCGCGCGCTCGAGTCGCTCCTCGCGCTGGAGGTGCCTCGCGCCGTCGTGCTGCGCGACGGGCGCCCGGTGGAGCTCGCGGCGCGCGAGCTCGTCGTCGGCGACGTCGTGATCGTCGACGCGGGGCGACGCGTCCCCGCCGACGCGCGCCTCATCGAGTCCGCGGAGCTCGAGACGGCTGAAGCGATCCTCACCGGCGAGTCGGTGCCGGTGGCGAAGGACGCGCACGCGAAGGCTCATCTCGACACACCGCTCGCCGAGCGCGCGACGATGCTCTATCAGGCGACGAGCGTGACACGCGGCCGCGCGCGAGCGGTCGTCGTCGCGACGGGGATGGCCACCGAGGTCGGCCGCATCGGCACTCTCACCGCCGGTGTCGGCATCGTCGCGACGCCACTCGAGCGCCGGCTCGCATCGCTGGCGCGACTGCTCGCCGGCTTCGCGATCGCCGCCGCCTTCGTCGTCGCCCTCGCGGCATGGCTCGGAGGCGCCCCGCTCGCCGGGGTCGTACCGCTCGGTATCGCGGTCGCCGTCGCGGCGATCCCGGAGGGACTCCCCGCGATCTCCACCATCGCCCTCGCTGTCGGCGTGCGCCGCATGGCGAAGCGCAACGCCGTCGTCCGCCGCCTCCCCACCGTCGAGACCCTCGGCTCGACGACCATCATCTGCACCGACAAGACGGGGACGCTCACCGGCGGCGCCATGCGCGCGACATCGATCTGGCTCGCCGGGCAGGAGCTCGACGAGAGCGCGCTCGCCCGCCTCGCGCCGACCGACGTCGCCCACGACCGCGACCCGCTGTCAGTCGTGCTGCGCATCGTCGCGCTCGCGAACCGCGCGCACCTCGACCCGGGCGCCGACGCCGCCGGCGTGGGCGATCCCACCGAGCTCGCGCTTCTCGCCCTCGCGCAGGCGCATGGCGCGGAGCCTTCGCTGCTCCGCGCCGCCTGTCCGGAGGTCGCCGAGGTTCCGTTCTCGAGCGAGCGGATGCTGATGGCGACCATCCATCGCGTCTCCGGCGACGGACTCGTCGTCTACGCGAAGGGCGCGCCCGCGCGCATCGTCGAGC
The DNA here is from genome assembly GCA_036392515.1 of Gemmatimonadaceae bacterium. GTDB lineage: Bacteria > Gemmatimonadota > Gemmatimonadetes > Gemmatimonadales > Gemmatimonadaceae > JABFXC01. The sequence continues at coordinate 37,975 of DASVXU010000078.1, forward strand.
GCTGCGAGCGGATCCTCATGCATCACGGCGAGTCCCCTCTCACCGACTCAACTCGCGCGGCGCTCGCGGCGCAGGCGGAGAGCATGGCCGAGCGCGGGCTGCGTGTCCTCGCGCTCGCGACCGGCCGCGCCGACTGCGCGGACGAGCGCGCGCTGAACGGACTCGTATTCGCCGGCTTCGTAGGGCTGAGCGACCCGCCCGCGCCGGGGGTATCGAGCGCGCTCGATGCGCTGCGCGAGGCGGGCATCCGGGTGGTGATGCTCACCGGCGACCATCGTCGGACCGCCGAGGCGATCGGCCGGCGGCTCGGCATCGTCGACGACGCGCGGCAGGTCGTGGATGGGCCGGCGATCGAGCGCGTCGACGACGCCACGCTCGACGCCCGACTCGGCGAGCTCGCCGGGGTGAGCCGCGTCAGTCCGGCGACGAAGCTGCGCGTCGTCCGCGCCCTGCAGCGACGCGGCGAGGTCGTGGCGATGCTCGGCGACGGAGTGAACGACGCGGCCGCGCTGCGTCAGGCGGATGTGGGCGTCGCGATGGGCGGGCGCGGCAGCGACCTCGCGAAGGAGGTTGCGGGGATCGTCCTCGCCGACGATCGCTTCGAGACCATCGTGGCGGCGACGGAGGAAGGACGCCGCATCGGCGCGAACATCCGGCGCGCGGTCTTCTATCTCGCGGCCTGCAACCTCGCCGAGCTGCTGGTCGTGCTGACGGCCGCGGCGATCGGACACCCGATCCCGCTCACGCCGCTGCAGATCCTCTGGCTCAACCTCCTCACCGACACCCTTCCCGCGCTCTCCCTGGCCGTCGGACCCGCCGAATCGCGTCTCATGCACGAGCCCCCGCGCGCGCCCGGTTCACCGATCCTCTCACGCCGCGCTCTCGGTCTGGCGGTCGGCTACGCGATCGCGATGACGCTCGGCGCGCTCATCCCCTTCGAGCTGATGCTGCGCGACGGACGATCCCTCGCCGGCGCGCGGACGGCGGCGTTCTTCGCGCTGGCGCTGACGCAGATCGCGCAGCTGGCGAACGCATATCCACCGGCCACGGACGCGGCCACGCGCATGTCGCGCCTCCGCTCGCCCATCGTCGCTGCGGCGCTGGCGACCCTCGCGCTCCAGCTGCTGCCGCTCGGCATCCCGCTGCTGCGACGCGCGCTCGCCATCGATGCGTCGTGGGACGCGCGGGGCTGGGTCGCGATCGCGCTGCTCGCCCTGGCACCGGTGTGCGCGGGCTGGGTCGCGCGCGTCGTGCTCGGGCTTCGTCGCCGCATGCTCGCCGTGACGCAGCTTGGAGGCATGTGATGTCGACGCCGGTGTATTCCAGCGATCGCCCGGCGCGCAGCGAGTGGAGCACGGATGGGCGAAGCTGGTTCGACCGTCCGCGCGAGCGTGCGCGGCTGGCCCTCGCCGCGGTCGCGATCGCGATCGCCTGGCTCCTCCGTCCGTACGTCAGCGGGATCGTCGGCGGCGCGGCGATGGCCGCGATGCTGCTGCCGCTGCAGCGGCGTTTCGGGAGGGGACGACACGCACGCGCCGTCGCCGCGCTGCTCGTGATCGGCGCGGTGTTCATCATCGTGGTCCCCGCCGCCGCGTGCGTCGCTGCCGCGCTGATCGAGGCGCCTTCGACCATCCGCGGCCTGCTCGAGAGCTCGTTCCTCGCGCGGGCGTCCACGCTGCGCATCGGCATGGTGGACGTCGGCCCGTGGATCGCCCGGATGGGAAACGAGCTCACGGCGTGGGTGCCGCGGCAGCTGGTCGCGGTCGCCGGGAGCGTCACGAACGCGCTGCTCAACCTGACGATCGCCGCGGTGACCGCCTTCTACGTGCTCGTCGCCGGCGACGGCGTGTGGTCCGCGACGAGCGCTTTCCTCCCCTTCTCCGCGCCACACGCCCTCGCGCTGCGGCGGCGCTTCATCCTCGTCGCCGAGTCCACCATACTCGGCAGCATCACGACCGCGGTCGCGCAGGCGATCGTGGTCGCGATCGGGTTCGCGGTCACCGGCCTGCCTAACGCGCTCTTCTGGGGGCTGGTGACGGTGTTCGCGTCGCTCCTCCCCGTCCTCGGCAGCGGTCTCGTGTGGGGACCCGGAACGATCGCGCTCCTCGTCGGCGGTCGCCCCGCCGCGGCGCTCGCCCTTGGCCTCATCGGCTTCGTCATCGCGTCGAACATCGACAACGTGCTGCGCCCGATCGTGAACCGTCGCGTCTCGCGCATCCACCCGCTGGTCACGCTGGTCGGCGCCTTCGCCGGCGTGCGCGCCTTCGGGCTCGTCGGCGTCCTGATCGGGCCGCTCCTCATCTCCTTCTTCCTCGCGGCGCTGTCGATCTACCGGGACGAGTACGGGGCGGGAGGGGAGTGAAGGGTCGGAGACCATCGCGCCGGGCGGGCCACAATTCCCATCGCTGCACGGTAGCGCCCTCTCCGTGTGCTCGGTGGTCCTCGGCGCTCTCCGTGATGACCACTGCGGCGGTCCCCGTATGCGTCTCGCTTGAGGTTGACAGTGGACCGCAGGCGCCGTGGGAGGAGTGACGAGGTGTCAGTGGTCGCCAGAAGCGCAGCGCCCGCAACTCTCCGGCTCCGCGCCATTCACCGCCGAGCAGCAGTGCAGGAGATCCGCGTCGATCCGGGTTCAACCGCGAAGATCCGCGCCCGCCATTCCCGCCTCCCCGCGCTCAGTCGCAGCCGTATCTCCGGCGCTCCAGGTACGCTCGCTCCTCGGCCGACATGAAGCCGCTCGGCGCGGCGGCGGAGCGGTGCAGCAGCCCCATCGCGCGCGTGACCGCGGGCATGTGGGTGGGTTCCTGCGAGTGCGGCTCGCGAGCGGGAGTGCGCGCGGCGCGCTCCACGCCGGGAGGCGTGAGCGCGTTCGATTCGGGGCGGTGCGTGGTGCGCATGGCTCTCCTCCGGAACGACGGTGGCGTCGCCGGAGCGCGGTCCCACACCCCTCTTGCCGGTCAGTGACACACGCGCCGGGTGGCGCCTTCGCTACTATAGCATTGGAGTGCGACACGCGCCATGAGGAATTTTCCGATCCGGTCTCGCGCGCGCATCGCCGCCGCTTGCCTCGTTACACGAACGGTACTCGCGCCTTGCCCCGAGACCCTCCGGCGACGAATCTACGTCGTCTCGCCGATGCGGTCGCGGCGCAGAGCTTCCGACCGCCTCACCGTCCCGCCCCTTCACCAGACAGGTCATGCGGCAGCGCTTCCTCACGCACGCATCCCTCGCCGTCCTCCTCGCCGTTTCCGCCGCGCCCATCCTCGCCCAGCGTCAGGGTGAGACCGCGACGCCGGCGACGGCCGCCAACCTCTCCGACCTCTCCGCGGCGAAGCCAGGCCGCGCTCCCGATCAGCCGATCGACGAGGAGTACACGCGGAAGATCCGCGAGTACACCACGCAGCCCTTCTTCCTCTCTCCCCTCGTCGACTATCTCCCCGCGTCGAAGACCGTCCCGACCCCCGCCGCGGTGCTCGGCGACATCGCCGGCGCGCCGACGAAGCTTCCGTACGCGGAGGAGGTCTACCAGTACATGCGCATGCTCGAGAAGGCGAGCCCGCGCGTGAAGGTCTTCTCGATCGGCACGACCGAGGAGGGGCGCGAGATGATCGCCGTCGCCGTCGCCTCCGAGGAGCTCATCGCGAAGCTCGACGCGAATCGCGCGCAGCTCGCGAAGCTCGCCGATCCGCGCACGATCGCCTTCGACGACCGTCAGGCGGAGCAGATCGCGTCCACCGCGGCCCCGGTCTACTACATCACGGGCACCATCCACTCTCCCGAAAGTGGCGCGCCCACCGCGCTCATGGAGCTCGCGTATCGCCTCGCGGTGGACGAGTCGCCGTACGTGAGGAACATCCGCGACCACCTCATCACCCTGATCACGCCGGTGGTGGAGGTGGACGGGCGCAATCGCGAGGTGGACATCTTCAAGTGGCACATGGCCCACCCCGGCGAGACGTACCCGAACCTGCTCTACTGGGGCCACTACGTCGCGCACGACAACAACCGCGACGCGATGGGGATGACGCTCAAGCTCTCGCAGAACGTCATGAACACCCTCGTCGAGCAGAAGGCGCAGGTGCTGCACGACCTGCACGAGTCCGTGCCCTTCCTCTACGACAACACCATCGGGGACGGGCCGTACAACGCCTGGCTCGATCCCCTGCTCACGAACGAGTGGCAGATGATCGGCTGGAACAACGTGCAGGAGATGACGCGCTTCGGGATGCCCGGCGTCTTCGCGCACGGTCAGTTCGACACCTGGTCGCCGGGATACCTGATGTTCATGGCGGCGACGCACAACGGGATCAGCCGCCTCTACGAGACCTTCGGCAACGGCGGCACCGCGGAGACCGTCGAGCGCACGCTGAGCCCGAGCGAGACCGAGCGCACCTGGTGGCGACAGAACCCGCCCCTGCCGCGCGTGATGTGGTCGCTCCGCAACAACAACAACTACGAGCAGACCGGGCTCCTCGTCTCGCTCTCGTACTTCGCCAACAACCGCCGCCAGTTCCTCGAGAACTTCTGGGAGAAGTCGAAGCGCTCGGTGAACAAGCCGAAGGTCGAGGGCCCGGCGGCCTACGTCCTCCCCGCCGACGAGCGACGCAAGGGTGCGCAGGCCGAGCTCCTCGCGGTGATGCAGCGCCAGCACGTCGAGATCTCGCGCGCGACGGCGCCTTTCACCGTCGGCGTTCCCGCGAAGAAGGGCGCGGCGGCGAAGGCGGATTCGTCGAAGCGCGGCGCCGGCGCGGCGACGACGCGTACCTTCCCCGCGGGAAGCTGGATCATCCGCATGGACCAGCCGTACTCCCGCATCGCCGACGCGCTGCTCGACTACCAGTACTGGTCGCCGGACGATCCGCAGAAGAACCCGTACGACGACACCGGGTGGACCTTCCCCGAGGGGTTCAACGTCCAGAGCTTCCGCATCACCGATCCGAAGGTGCTCGACGCGAAGATGCAGCGCGTCGAAGGCGCGATCCGCCCCGAGGGCGGAATCTCCGGCGCCGGCTCGGTCTTCGCGATCGAGAACAACGGCGACAACGCGCTGGCCACGCTGCGCTACCAGCTGCGGAGCGCGGACTTCCAGGTCGCCGAAGACGCCTTCACGGCCGGCAAGCGCAGCTTCCCGCGCGGCTCGTACATCGTCCGGGGCATCGCCAGCGGTGAGCTCGACCGCGCCGCGAAGGAGCTCGGCGTCCCGGTCGTCGCGCTCGGCGCGGCGCCGTCGGTGAAGACGCATCCTGCCCGCGCCGCGCGCGTCGCGATCATGCACAACTGGATCTCGACGCAGACCGAGGGCTGGTGGCGCATGGCGTTCGACTTCAACAGGATCCCGTACGATTACATCAGCACGCAGGATCTGGCGAAGGAGCCGAACCTCAACGCGAAGTACGACGTCATCATCTTCCCTCCCGCGGGTGGGAGCCCGCAGCAGATCATCGAGGGGCTCCCGATGTGGCGCAATCCGATGCCCTGGAAGAAGACGGAGCTCACGCCGAACCTTGGCAACACCGACGAAACCGACGACATCCGGCCCGGCATGGGATGGAACGGGCTCGCCGCGCTCCAGCAGTTCGTCGCGAACGGCGGAGTGCTCATCACCGCGGAGAACACGTCGGACTTCGCTGTGCAGTTCGGGATGGCGAACGGGGTGAGCGTCAACACCGTGCCGCGCCTCCGCGTCGTCGGCAGCCTGCTCCGCTCGAAGGTCGTCGATGACGCGAGCCCGATCGTCTACGGCGTGAGCGACAACATGGCGATCTACAGCGACGAGGGGAGCAGCTTCAACGTCTCGGCGCTCAAGTACGGCGGTCGCGGCTCCCGCTTCGGCGGGACGGAGAGTCGCGCGACGGGTCGCGGCACGGCGGACGATCCGGACGTCGTGCAGGGACGCCCGCCGCTCGACACTGCCTTCATGCCGGCGAACCTGCCGAAGTCCGAGCGCTGGGAGCTCGCCCCGCTGACGATCGAGCAGCTCCGGAACCCGATCAACATCATTCCCCCCGACCAGCGTCCGCGCGTCGCGCTCCGCTTCGGTGACCAGAAGGATCTGCTCGTGTCCGGCCTCCTCGACGGCGGCGGCGACATCGCGCAGCGCCCGATCGTCGTCGACGTCCCGCTGCAGAAGGGGCACGTCGTGCTCTTCGCGAGCAACCCGATGTGGCGCGGCGAGACGCTCGGCAGCTACGCGCTCGTCTTCAACACGATCATGAACTGGGACAACCTGAACGCGGGTCGGAAGATCGACGCGCGTTAGGCATCACGCTGCCCTGGTGGTGCGGCACGCGCCGCCCTCGCGAGAGGGCGGCGCGTTCGCGTCAGGGAGGGCCGACCACCGCGTGGAAGTAGAGGAGCTGCGGGATCGGATCGTAGAAGAACGCGGTCGCCGTCCCGACCGAGTCGGTGCTCGCGGCGAGGGTCCAGCGCGCCCGCGCCAGGCCGGCGGCGTCCGCCTTCACGAAGGTCGGCGTGATCGACCCGCCCTTCGTCACACCCCAGAACACCCCGTAATCCGCCGCGGGATTGTTGTACGGGTCCACCAGGCGAACGACGAGATCGCGTGCCAGCGGCGCTCCGAGCGTCCCGGTCTGGAAGTCGCCCTGCACCGGCTGCAGGGTGATCGGATGCCCGACCCGCGCGATCGCGACGAAGGTCGCCGGGGTCGTGCCGGCGCGGTCGAGCCGAGCCACGAGCCGCTGACTGTCGGCAACCGCGGTCGAGGTGCCGAGCAGCCAGGAGGTGCGCGCGAGCCCGTTCTCGTCCGTCCTCGCCTGCGTCGGCGATACGCTCCCGCCTCCGGAGACGACTGCGAACGTCACCTGCGCACCCTTCAGAGGATGGTCGTTCGCGTCCTCGACCTCGACGACGAGCGAATCCCAGAGGCGCGCCGCCACCACGCCCTGCTGCGAGTCCCCGCTGATCTTGAGCACTTTCGCCGGTGGCCCGACGCGATCGGGGCCCGTCGAGTCGTTCCCGCTGCACGAGGTCGCACCCGATGCGACGACGGCGATGGTCAGGAAGGCGATGAAGCACGATCTCGTGTACATGCGCGCACCCCCGAGGCTGACGACCCCCCGCGCGCCGCTGCGACCCTGCCTTCGCCGGATTGACCCACGGCGGGATTCGCTCTACGTTCGCGCCGGTCTGCTCCCCTCCACTCGATCATAACCGTCCATGGCGCTCCGTCCAGAAGGAAAAATGCCCGAAAGACTCCTCGCGCGACTGACCAGCCTGGTCGCGGTCTGCGGTATCGCCGCCGCATGCGGCCCCACGCCAGCCCCCGCGCCCGTCACCCCCGCGCCGGCACCGGCGGCCGCCGCGCGCGGCCCGAATGTCGGGAGCGTGCAGATCGTCCCGATGCCCGAGGCGCTGACCGTCGCCACCGGCGCTCCATTCGTGCTCGACAGCACCACTTCCATCGTCACCGACGGAAGCGACGACGCCAACCGCAGCGCCGACTGGCTCGCGATGCTCCTGCGCAAGTCCACCGATCTCAAGGTGAACGTCGCGCGCGGCGGCGGCGCCAGCGGGCACTCGATCCGCCTGCGGCTTGGCGGACGCTCCTCGCTCGGCGACGAGGGCTACGAGCTCACGGTCGCCGCCGATTCGATCGTCGTCGTCGCCCAGCGCGGCGCCGGACTTTTCCACGGGGTGCAGACGCTGCGGCAGCTCTTCCCCGCGGCCGTCGAGTCGGACATCGGACTCGGCGACAGGCCGATGGCTGCGCCCGCGCTCCACATCGTCGACCGCCCGCGCTTCGCCTGGCGCGGCGCCATGCTCGACGTCGCGCGCCACTTCTTCACCGTGGACGAGGTCCAGCAGTTCATCGACATCGCCGCGATGTACAAGCTGAACATCGTGCACCTCCACCTCACCGACGACCAGGGCTGGCGCATCCAGATCGACTCGCGCCCGAACCTCACCGTCGCCGGGAGCGTCTCGCAGGTCGGCGGCGGGCCGGGAGGCTACTACACGAAGCAGGACTGGAACAACATCCTCCGCTACGCGAGCGACCGCTACATCACGATCGTTCCCGAGATCGAGATGCCGAGCCACATCAATGCGGCGCTCACCGCGTATCCGTCGATCGCCTGCAGCACTCGTCCGACGGGGACGTACACGGGCACCGACGTCGGCTGGAGCGCGCTCTGCGTCGACAGCGCCGCGGCGATGACGTTCATCGACGACGTCGTGCGCGAGATGGCGTCGATGACGCCCGGACCGTACCTGCACATCGGCGGCGACGAGGTCGCGTCGCTGACGCGCGACCAGTACGTGCGATTCGTCGAGCGCGCGCAGGACATCGTCAACAAGTACGGCAAGTCGATGATCGGCTGGGAGGAGATCACCAAGGCGCGCCTCAAGCCGACGACGATCGCGCAGCAGTGGAAGAGCGACTCGGCCTCCGCCGGCGTCGCGCAGGGAGTGAAGCTCATCATGTCCCCCTCCGATCGGATCTATGTGGACATGAAGTACAACTCCCAGACGGAGCTCGGCCTCGATTGGGCGGCACAGATCGAGGTGCGGCAGTCGTACGATTGGGATCCGGCGACGTACATGAAGGGCGTCGGCGAGTCGAACATCGCCGGCGTCGAGGCTCCGCTCTGGAGCGAGACGGTCCGCAACATCACCGCCGCCGAGTACCTCATCATGCCGCGCCTCCCGGCGGTCGCCGAGATCGGGTGGACCCCGCAGGCCTCGCGCAGCTGGGAAAGCTTCCGCACCCGCATCGCCGCGCACGCTCCACGCTGGAACTACCTCGGCATCAATTTCTATCGATCGCCGCAAATTCCGTGGTGAGCGCTTCTCCGGGCGGGCGAGATCGCGAAGATTGCTCGTTGTGGTAAGCACGAAGGACACGAAGGGCACGAAGCGGCTATGCATCCCTTCGTGCCCTTCGTGTCCTTCGTGTTACATGCCAGGAGCGCCAGTGACTCGTTGCGCGCGACGCCCGATTATCCTTAGGCGTGTCCGAATGCGGTGAGCGCGGGCCACCGCGCTTGCGCCGCGCCACTGGCCTCCCGATCGTATCGAATGCCCGCCTCCCCCCGGCTCGCATCGTTTCTGCTCGCGCTCTGCGCCGCGAGCCCGCTCGCCGCGCAGTCGCTCGTCTACGACGGCAGCGCGCGGCATACCACCGTCGCCATCCCGCGCCTCGACGCCGAGATCCGCGTCGATGGCAATCTCGACGAGGAGGCGTGGACGCGCGCGGCGCGGCTCACGGGGTTCACGCAGTATCGCCCGGTCGACAGCCGCCCCGCCGAGGACTCCACCGAGGTGCGCGTCTTCTACACCGCGACCGCGATCCACTTCGGCATCCGCGCCTGGGAGTCGCACGGCAACGTCGTCCGCGCGACGCTCGCCGACCGCGACAACATCGCCGCCGACGATCGCATCCAGATCCTTCTCGACACCTACGATGACAACCGCCGCGCGCTGCTCTTCGCGGTGAACCCGCTCGGCGTGCAGCAGGACGGCGTGCAGTCGGAGGGGTTCGATCCTTCGCAGTCCGCGGGCGGACGCTTCGACGGGATCGTCGACATCAGCCCGGACTTCAACTTCGAGTCGCGCGGTCACGTCGCGCCGTGGGGCTACGAAGTCGAGATCCGCATCCCCTTCAAGAGCCTGCGCTACCAGTCTGCCGATCCCCAGCGGTGGGGGCTGCAGATCACGCGCGTCACGCAGCACTCGGGGCACGAGGACACCTGGGCGCCGGCGGTGCGCGCGAACGCGAGCTTTCTCGTCCAGTCCGGACGCCTCACCGGGCTCACGGGGCTGCACCGCGGCACCGTCGTCGACGTGGACCCGGAGTTCACCTCCTCCGTCACGGGATCGCCGGACTCCAGCTCCTGGCGCTACGAGAGCCCGAGCGCCCGGCTCGGCGGCAACCTCCGCTGGGGGATCACACCCAACTACACGCTCAACGCGACCGTTCGTCCGGACTTCTCGCAGGTCGAAGCGGACGTCTCGCAGGTCACCGTGAACGAGCGCTTCGCGCTCTTCTTCCCCGAGAAGCGGCCATTCTTCCTGGAGGGGCTCGAGCAGTACGACACGCCGAACCGGCTCATCTACACGCGCCGGATCCACGCGCCCGCCGGCGGGATCAAGCTCACCGGCAAGAGCGGCGGCACGGCGATCGCCTACCTCGGTGCCGCCGACGACCGGCTGTACTCGTACGACGGCGACCGCGTCCCGGTGTTCAACGTCCTGCGCGTCCGCCGCGACCTCGGCACCAGCTCCACGTTAGGCATCGTCCACACCGACCGCGTCGAGGGGAGCGACTACAACCGCGTCTCCGGCGCCGACATGCGCGTGATCTGGCGGAAGATCTGGTACTCGCAGGCGCAGATGGCCGAGTCCTGGACGCGCGACCCCGCGGGAAGCCGTCGCGGCGAGCTCTGGGACGTCACCTTCGCCGACCGCACCGGCCGGAACTACGGGAACCACTTCGAGCTCGAGGGGATCGCCCCGGACTTCCTCACGTTGAGCGGATTCGTCCCGCGGGCCGGCGTCGTCTCCGGACGCTTCGCCAATCGCTTCACCGTCTACGGAGCGCCCGGGTCGCCGCTCGAGCAGCTCTCGACCTTCATGGTCGCTTCGCCCGTGTGGCTGTACGGCGACTTTCCGCGCGGCGCCACCTTCGAGGGCTCGTACAGCGAGAACTTCCAGGCGTCGCTGCGCGGCGGCTGGCAGCTGAGGGCGAACGTCGCCAACGGGTACCAGCGCTTCGAGGAAAAGGCCTACACCGGCTACCGCGTGAACGGCGGCGCGGACACCACCGCGTTCGGCAGTCCGCACGGCATCTACGGGCTCTGGACCGGCTCGGTCGGCGCCAGCACCCCCAATCGTGCGCTGACCCTGAGCGCCGATCTCGGCACGGGCGCCGTCGTGATCTTCGCCGAGGGGGCGGAGGGACGCGTGCGGTCGGCGACGATGACCGCCTCGTGGCACCCCGACGCCTCGCTGCGCGTCGAGTCGAGTCTCGTCAACCAGCGGATCACGCGCGCACGCGACGGAAGCCGCTTCTCCACGGCGACGATCCCACGCATCAAGACCGAATACCAGCTCACCCGCGCGATCTTCCTGCGCTGGGTCGGCCAGTACGTCTCGCAGGATCGCACCGCGCTCGTCGACCCGCGCAGCGGCCTTCCGCTCCTGGCGAGCAGCTACGGGGTCGCGCGCTTCGGGCCTTCGTCGGCGCTGCTCGTGAACGATTTCCGCAACGACTTCCTCTTCTCCTACAAGCCGACGCCGGGCACCGTGTTCTTCTTCGGCTACGGCGCGTCGCTCACCGAGCCGGAGTCGTTCTCCTTCCGCAGCGGCCAGTTGCGGCGCGTGAGCGATGGCTTCTTCCTCAAGGCGAGCTACCGCTACCGGCTGTAGCTCGCGCTCATCGCGGCCACGCGTCGTTCGCGCGATCGACGTCCGGCAGCGCGCGGCGCGGATCGACGACCGCGCGCGTGACGCGCTTCGTTCCCGGCACGCGGTACATGAAGCGCGCGCCGAGGTTCCACATCTGCACCGGTAGTCGAACGGTCGTCGTCGTGCCGTCGTCGAAGGTGAGTGCGAGCTCCGCCGGCATCACCATCGTCCCGCGATTGCCCATCCACACGTTCGAGCCACCCTCGGCGCGCGCCGTCACCGAGTCCACGCTCTGGTCCAGCCGCGCGGTCGTGTAGAGCCATCCGCGCCAGAACCAGTCGAGGTCCATCCCGCTCTCGTCGCGCATCATGCGCATGAAGTCGGAGGGCGTGGGATGCCGGAACGCCCACGCGCGGATGTAGGCGCGAAACGCGCGCTCGAAGCGCTCGCGTCCCATCACCTCGTCGCGCAGGAGGGTCAGCATCAGTGCGGGCTTCTGGTAGCCGCTCCAGAAGAGATCGTGCACCTCCGTCGGATTCTCCATCAGCGGCTGCTCGTTCCCGGGCAGCCCGTGCTCGGCGTAGAGATGGAGCGGGTGCGCCTGGATCGAGTCGCCGTAAGGGGTGCCCGAGAAGTAACTCGCCGCGTTCTCGTAGTCGATGAAGGTGTTGAACCCTTCGTCCATCCAGGGATAGAGCCGCTCGTTCGAGCCGACGATCATCGGGAACCACTCGTGCCCGAACTCGTGCGCGAGCGCCCACTGCGTGTCCTCGCGCGTCGGACCGTTGGGGACGAAGGTGAGCATCGGGTACTCCATCCCCTCGATCGGCCCCTCGACGGTGGTGGCGTGGGAGTACGGATATTGGTACCAGTGCTCGCTGAAGTTGACGATCGCGCCGCGCGCCATCCGCTGCGCCTCCTGCCATCTGTCGGCCTTCGTGCGGTAGAGCGTCTCGATGAGAATCCCCTCGTAGCCGCTGGCGTCCCAACGAAAGTCGGGGCCCGCGGCGAAGGCGACGTCGCGCACGCTGTCGGCGGTGAAGTGCCAGGTGAGCGTCCCCGACGCCTTCGGGCGCGTCCGCGCGGCGTTTCCCGCCTCGTCGCGCGTGATGATCGCGACGGTCGTGTCGGAGCGGCGCGCCGCGGCGAGACGTGTGCGCTCGGTCGCGGTGAGCACCTGCTCGGAGTTCCGCAGCTCGCCCGTGGCCGCGACGACGTACGTCGCCGGAACGGTGAGCGCCACGTCGAAGCGGCCGTACTCGAGGTAGAACTCCCCCGCCCCGATGTACGGCTCGTGGTTCCAGCCGCGCACGTCGTCGTACACCGCCATTCGCGGGTACCACTGCGCGATCTCGTAGAGTGATCCGTCGTGCCCCATTCGCCCCGCCCCCGACGCGGGCACCCCGAAGCGCCACACGAAGCGCAGGTCGATCGAGTCGCCCGCCGCGAGTGGGCGCGCGAGGTCGATTCGCATCGTCGTCCCGTAGACCGCCGGCGACGCGGCCCGCCCGCCGACGCTCGCGCTGTCGAGCGTCACCCCGCCCGCGAACCCGCCGCACGAGAAGTCGAACGCGCTGCCGAGGAAGACGAGCGGCGGCTGGTTGAGCTGGTTCGTGATGCTCCCCGGCGCGCAGATGTTCTGCTCGAGGAACAGCCAGAGATACGGCAGCGCGTCGGGGGAGCGGTTGACGTAATGGATCGTCTCGCGCCCGCGCACCTCGTTGCGCTCGGGATCGAGCGTCGCCGCGATGCGGTAGTCCGCCCGCTGCTGCCAGTACCGCGGACCGGGGCGCCCGCTCGCGCTCCGGTACACGTTAGGCGCGGGAAGGTCGAGAGGACGGAAGGGCGAGCTGTCGGCGACGCTGCGTGCGGCCGCGGCCTGTGCCCCGGCGCCGGGCGCGAGGATCGGACAGGCGAGCGAGGCCAGAAGGAGCGGGACCGCGGCGCGTGAGCGGTGATGGCTGGGCATGGCGTCGGCGTGGATGGAGTCGGTGGCGGCGAATGTAGCCCGCCGCGGCCCTTGCCGGCCATTGCCGCTCGCCGCTTCTTCCCCGGCATGCCTCCGTCCCCGCACACGCGCCTCCGCCGCATCTGTCTCGCGCTCCCCGAGGCACACGAGGTCGAAGCATGGGGAGAGCCGACGTACCGCGTGCGAAACAAGATCTTCGCGATGCAGGCCTCGGCCGGCACGCATCATGGCGCCGGACGCGCCGCGGTCTGGCTCAAATGCCTCGCCGTCAACCAGCAGCTCCTGCTGCGCGAGGATCCGGCGCGGTACTTCTTCCCGCCGTACGTCGGCCCGTCGGGCTGGATCGGCGTCCATCTCGACGATGGCCCCGACTGGGCCGCGGTCACGGAGCTCGTTCGAGACGCATGGCGACTCGCCGCGCCGAAGCGACTCGCCGCCACCTTGCAGCGCGAGGATGAGTAACATGGCACGGCGGCGCGCTGGCTGGCCCGCGCGGGGATATTGCGCGCGCGGCCCCGAAGGGACCAATTAGGCGCGCAGGCCCGGCGGTCCGACCATCACCCGACATCGACGGCCCATGACTCCCCTCGCCTCGCTCTGGCTCCCGATCCTCCTCTCGGCGGTCATCGTCTTCGTCGCCAGCTCGCTCATTCACATGGTGCTCCCCTGGCACAAGGCCGACTATCCGAAGTACGCGAACGAAGCGCAGGTGCTCGACGCGCTCCGCCCGCTCGCCATCCCGCCCGGCGACTATCTGATGCCGCGCCCCGAGAGCGCGGCCGACATGAAGTCGGCCGAGTTCATCGAGAAACGCCGGCGCGGACCCGTCCTGCTCATGACCGTCATGCCGAACGACGTCGGGATGGGCAAGAGCCTCGCGCTCTGGTTCGTCTACCTCGTCGTCATCGCCATCTTCGCGGGGTACATCGCCGGCCGCGCGCTGCCGACCGGTACCGACTATCTGCAGGTCTTCCGCTTCATCGGCACGAGCGCGTTCATGGGGCTCACGCTCGCGCTCTGGCAGATGTCCATCTGGTATCGCCGTGCGTGGAGAATCACGATCACGGCGACCTTCGATGGGCTCATCTATGCCCTGCTGATGGCCGGTACCTTCGGCTGGCTCTGGCCGCGTTAGGCTACGGCTTCCGCTCCGCGCCCTTCTTCGTCGTCACCTTGATGACGCCGTTCGCCGCTTCGGGCGCGTCGTAGAGCTGCGTCGCCGCCGGGCCCTTCACGACTTCCACGCTGACGATGTCGGCCGGCGGGATCGAGTTCAGCGTCGACTCCGGAACGCGCACCCCGTCGACGAGCACGATCCCGCCGAACGTCCCGGCCTTCGTCTGGCCATCCGCGCTGGACGCCGAGCTGTCGCCGTGCAGGCGGAACGTCACCTTGCGCGGCCCCGGCGCCTCGCCGGGCTTGTGCGTCGTGATCGAGATCAGCGACGTCCGTCCTTCCGGCGTCTCGCGCTTCTCCACCTCGATCGACGCGATCGTCTCCGGCGGGAGCGCGTGCGCCTCGGCGGCGGTGACCTTCACGCCGTTCACCGTGTAGGTCGCCGCCGTGTCGTTCATCAGGGCGATCTTCCGCGCGCCGTGCTCGGCGTCGGCGACCTTCATGTCCGCGACCTCGGTCGCGGTAGGGAGCTTCGCCTCGCACGCCGCGAGGAGCGCGAGCGCGCCGGCGACGCCGAACAGGGCGGCCCGCAGGGGAGCGAATCGGGAGAGCTGCGGCTTCATGGCGAGTAACCTCCGTTCCAGATGGGATGATTCGTCGGCCAGCGCGGGCGCGCCGACGCGCAGACCCGAGCACTGACCCGCGAGGTCGATCAGCAACGTTCCGTAGGAGCGCGCCGTCGCTCCGCGCCGGAGCACGCGCGCGTCGCAGTCCAGCTCGACGGCGAGCCTGATCCGCGACAGCATCCACCAGGCGGCGGGGTTCCACGGCACGAGCGCCGCGGCGACGCATGCGCCGGCGAGCAACAACGGGTCGCGCGCCCGCACATGCTCCTGCTCGTGTGCCAGCACCATCCGCTGCTCTTCCTCGCT
This sequence comes from Gemmatimonadaceae bacterium, assembly GCA_036392515.1. GTDB lineage: Bacteria > Gemmatimonadota > Gemmatimonadetes > Gemmatimonadales > Gemmatimonadaceae > JABFXC01. Next base: position 53,356 of record DASVXU010000078.1, read on the forward strand.
GCGCGCGAGCAGCCAGCGGGGCACCACGATCTCCGGGCGCGACAACCCGATCACCGCGGGACCCGCCTTCGGCGAGACCCGCACGAGAGTGCCGTGCAGCTCGGCGCGCGGCCACTGGCGACGCGTCCGCGCGAAGCGACGATAGACCGCTGTGAAGAGCAGCAGCAGCGCGACGCTGAGCGCGAACCACCCGATCGCCAGCCCGCGGTCGAGAGACGGCGGGATGCGCGCGCCCGCTTCTCTCAGCGCACCCGCGACCGGCGCGAGGACGGCCGTGCGAGCCTCCCGCAGGAGAAGCCAGGCCGACTCGAGCGCCGTCGGCTGGTGCCTCACGCCAGTCGTCGCCGGAGCGTTCACGCGCATCACGATCGGTGCCTGATCGCGCGCGGCGATCCGACCCGGCGCCCCGAGGGTGAGGATCGTCGCCAGCGCGAGCGCGGCCGCCCAGACCCACCGCGCCGGCCGGCCGGCGATGCGCAGCGTCGCCTCGAGCGCCGCCGCCGTCGCCGCGAGCAGCCCCCCGACCACGATCGAGTAGAGCATCCAGGAGCCGGTCATTTGCCCTCCTCGAGTCGCTTCGCGAGCAGCTTCCGCATCCGCTCGAGCTCCTCGCGCCCGAGGCCGCGGTCGGAGACGATCTGCGCGAACATCCGCTCTGCGGATCCCTGGAAGATCGCGTCGCGGATGCGCGCCAGCGCGCTCCCTCCCGCGCGCTCGGCCTTGACCGTCGGGTGGTAGCGATAGGCGCGCCCTTCCGGCTCGTGCCGCACGTACCCCTTCTCCTCGAGCGTCTGGAGCGCGGAGAGCACCGAGGTGTAGGCCAGCTTCTCGGAGAGCTCGTCGCGGACCTCGGTCACCGTGGCGGAGCCGAGCCGCCAGAGGATGCTCATGACCTCAAGCTCGCGCGGTGGGAAGTAGATGTCGTCCATGGTGGTGACGGGTGCCTGTCTACTGCTCTTTCCGTAGTCTACGACCAGCCGGTCGATCTGTCAACGGTTTTTTCCGTAGTTCGCGGCCGACGGGTCAAGGTTCCCTCGTCAGACCCCCACCGCCCCGCCCGCCACTGCCCTTCCCGCGCGCGGAAACTCCGAGCGGCCGACCCGCGTACGGTGCACATTCTCCGACCGGACCCGCCCATGCTGCCCACCAGTCACCGGAGCTCTTCCATGCTCGCCTCGCTCGCCCGGCTCTTCCAGCTCCGCCCGATCCTCACGACGGCGATCCTCGGAATCCCGGTGATCCTGCTGATCATGATCGGGCTCTTCACGGTGTTCACCCTGAAGTTCCTCGTCTTCGTGGTCGCGCCGATCGCGCTCCTGGTCTGGCTCTTCCGGAAGGTCTTCAGGCGAAACGACACGACGTCGTACTGAGGCTGGATCCACCACGCAGCCCGCAATCGAAACACGAAGGGCACGGAGGGTCACGAAGTCAGCTGAGCAGCCCTTCGTGCGCCTTCGTGCCCTTCGTGTTTCAAATCGTACGGGACAGGAAGAGCCTGAGCCGCGACCCTCGAACTCCGCCTACAGCGCCCGCGTCTCCTTCTCCCGCACCACGCGCGCGATGAACTCGTCGAGCGGGACGATGTCCTGCTTCTTCCCCGCGGCTCCGCGCGCGCGGACGGCGACGGTGCCCTGCTCCGCCTCGCGTTTACCGATCACCGCCAGGTACGGGACCTTCATCACTTCGCCATCGCGGACGCGGTAGTTGAGCGTCTCGTTGCGGTCGTCGAGCGACGCGCGCAGCCCGGCGGCCTTGAGCTTCGCCGTCGCCGCGGCGGCCGCGTCGCGCGCGTCGTCGCTGATCGGGAGGACGCGCACCTGCTCCGGCGCGAGCCAGACGGGGAACGCGCCCGCGTAGTGCTCGACGAGCCCGCCCACGAAGCGCTCCATGCTGCCGACGAGCACGCGGTGCAGCATGAACGGCCGGTGCCGCGCGTTGTCGTCCCCGATGTACTCGAGGTTGAAGCGCTCGGGGAGGTTGAAGTCGAGCTGCACCGTCGGCCCCTGCCACTTGCGGCCGATCGCGTCGATCAGCTTGAAGTCGAGCTTCGGGCCGTAGAAGGCGCCCCCGCCCTCGTCGATCGTGAACTGCTGGCCGCGTGCGTTCAGCACCCCCGCGAGGAGATCCTGCGCCCACGTCCACCGCTCCTCGCTGCCTAACGCCTTCTCGGGGCGCGTCGAGAGCTCGATCGTGTACGGGTAGCCGAAGGTCCGCAGCATCTCGTCCACCAGGTCGAGCAGCCGCGCGATCTCGCCCTCGATCTGGTCCTGCGTGCAGAAGACGTGTGCGTCGTCCTGCGTGAAGCCGCGCACGCGCAGCATCCCGTGCAGCACGCCGCTCCGCTCGTAGCGGTACACCGTGCCGAACTCCGCGTAGCGGATGGGCAGGTCGCGGTACGAGCGCTGCCGGCTCTCGAAGATGCAGATGTGTCCGGGGCAGTTCATCGGCTTCGGGCGATACGCCGCGCCCTCCACCTCCATCGCCCCGAACATGTTCTCCTTGAAGCTCTGGAGATGCCCCGAGATCTCGAACAGCTTCTCGCTCACCACGTGCGGCGTGTAGACGAGCTCGTAGCCGTGACGAAGGATGAGATCCTTCTCGTACGTCTCGATCTCGTTGCGCACGATCGCGCCCTTCGGGTGCCAGAGGATGAGCCCTGGCCCGACGCGCTGGTCGGTGCTGTAGAGGTCGAGCGCCGCGCCTAACGTGCGATGGTCGCGACGCTTCGCCTCCTCCAGCCGGTGCAGGTAGGCGTCGAGGTCCGCCTTGCTGAACCACGCCGTGCCGTAGATGCGCTGCAGCATCGGCCGCTTCTCGTCGCCGCGCCAGTACGCGCCCGCCGTGTGCGTCAGCTTGAAGTGCTGCGCGCGTCCCGTGTCGGGGACGTGCGGTCCGCGGCAGAGGTCGATGAAGGGTCCGTCGGTGTACGTGGAGATGATCTCGTCGGCGCCGAGGTCGTCGATGCGCTCGAGCTTGAGCGGGTCGTCGGCGAAGCGCTTCTTCGCCTCGCGGCGATCCACCTCCTCGCGCACGAACGGATACTTCTCCGCCACGACCTTCCGCATCTCGGCCTCGAACGTCGCGAGGTCGTCGGGGGTGAAGGGCTCCTTCACCCCGAAGTCGTAGTAGAAGCCGTCCTCGATCGCCGGACCGAAGCCGATCTGCGCGTCCGGACGCAGACGGCGCACGGCCGTCGCCAGGATGTGCGCCGTGCTGTGCCGCAGGACGTCGAGCGCTCGCGGATCCTTCTCGGTGAGGACGCGGAACTTCCCGCCGCGGCGCAGCGGCGTGGTGAGGTCCTGCACCTCGCCGTCCACCTCGACGGCGACCGCGGCGTTCAGCAGGCGCGGCCCGATGCCGGCGACGACGTCGCGTGGCAGCGTTCCGGGCGCGACCTCGCGCACGGCGCCGTCGGGCAGGATCAGCTTCAGCGGCTCGCCGGCCGCGGAGGGACGATCGATCATTGATGTCGGTCCAGGTGGATCAGGCGGAGATCAGCGGAGCGACCTCGCGGCCGTATCGCACGTAGAGCCAGATTCCGATGATGAGGACGACCGCGATCGCACCCCATATGAGGAGGCGCGAGAACGGCACCGGCTCTTCCGGTGGTTGCTGTTGCGGTGTCGTCATGAAATCCGGGCGCGTTCGGGACACCTTCGCTCGCGAGCGGCGCGTTCGCGCGCGATTCGAACGCATCGGTGGGTGGCCTTGAACTTGCACCCGCTCGCGTACGCTCCGCTCGGAAATTATAGTCACGCAACTCACTTCGCCACAGGTTCTTATGGCTTCCTTTCGCTATCGCGACCGCGGCACCTCGGGCACCGGCATCGCCCTGAGCGTCGCGGCGGGCGCGCTGGTGGGGTTCGTCGCAGGTGTGTTCGTCGCGCAGCGCGCGGGCGGGTTCTCCGCGCTCACCTCCAGGCTGCGTGAGCGGCTCGGCCGCGGCGGCGGGGAGGACTTCGACACGGAGTTCGCGGGCGAGTCCGACGAGTTCGAGGAGGAGTTCGACGAGGGCTACTCGACCGCGACCCTCGAGGAGCGCGTGCTCGAGGCGTACATGAACGACCCGATCCTCAGCGAGCGCGCGGTGGACATCGGCGAGATCGGCGAGGGGATCATCGAGCTCGCCGGCTGGGTCGAGACCGAGGACGAGGCGGACCACGCGGTCACCCTCGCGCGCGGCGTCCCCGGCGTCGAGACGGTCGTCAACCGGCTCAACGTCGGCGAGGAGGAGGAGCTGCTCGAGGAGAACTACGAGCGCTTCTCCAGCGGCGACGACTCGCTGAACGAGGCGCGCTGGGAGGGCCAGGGACTCGGCACCGGCCGCCGCCGTCAGGGCAGCTCGGCGGAAGTCGATCGTCACGCCGACCCGCGCGTCCCGATCCAGGACAAGTGGCTCTCCGAGCAGGCCGCGATCGACAACGCCGCCGAGTCGACCGAGGAGATCACCGCCGAGCGTCGCAGCCGCGCCAAGAAGGCGGCCCCGCGCGGCGACCGCACCGGCGGCTCCCCGATCGCGCCGAGCGGCGTCCCGAAGGGCGATCACGTCGCCGATCCGATCGAAGCGCAGCAGCTCAGCGAAGCCAGCGAGCCCGCGCGGATGCAGCAGAACCCGCAGAACCTGCGCGCGGACTGAGTCGGCTCGTTCGAGTCTGAACGGGGTCGCCGTGAGGCGGCCCCGTTTCGTTTTCCCGGGCGGCCGAATGCAGGAGGCTGGAAGCAGGAGGCCAACGGCCTCCAGCCTCCTGCTTCCAGCCCCCTGCCTCCAGCCCGCAGCACGGCGCGCTTTCCCCGCGCCGGTCACGTCGGTTAGCTTGGAGGTTCGGCCGCCACAGTGCATCGCCCCGCCACATGACGACCTCCGCTCCCCCCAGCAGCCAGGCTGAGTTCCCCGCGCAGTACGACCCCGCCGCCACGGAGCGCGAGCTGTACGCGCGCTGGACTGCGGCCGGTGTGTTCACAGCGCATCCGGAACGCACCACGCGCGAGGGTGGGCCGGCGGATCCGTTCGTGATCATGATGCCGCCGCCGAACGTCACGGCGATCCTCCACGTCGGGCACGGGTTGAACAACACGGTGCAGGACGTGCTCACGCGCTGGCGGCGCATGGCGGGCGACGAGGCACTCTGGCTCCCCGGCACCGACCACGCCGGCATCGCGACGCAGAACGTCATCGAGAAGCAGCTCGCCGGCGAGGGGAAGACGCGCTTCGACCTCGGGCGCGAGGCGTTCGTCGCGCGCACCGCGGAGTTCGTGCGCACCACCGGCGGCGAGATCCTCGACCAGCTCAAGGCGATCGGCGCGTCGTGCGACTGGACGCGCACGCGCTACACGCTCTCCCCCGAGCTCTCCGTCGCCGTGCGCGAGGCGTTCGTCCGCCTCTACGAGGATGGGCTGATCTACCGCGGCCACCGCGTGATCCACTGGTGCCCGCGCTGCCTCACGTCGCTCAGCGACGAGGAGGCGGAGCACGAGGAGGAGGAGGGCAAGCTCTATCACATCATGTACTCCCTCGACGACGATCCGTCGCAGGGACTCACCGTCGCGACCACGCGCCCCGAGACGATGCTCGGCGACGTCGCCGTCGCCGTGAACCCGAATGACGATCGTTACCGCGATCTCGTCGGGAAGTACGTGATGCTCCCGGTCGCGAACGTGCGCATCCCGATCATCGCCGACGAGTACGCGGACCCCGCCTTCGGAACGGGCGTCGTCAAGATCACGCCGGCGCACGACGCGAACGACTTCGAGGTCGGGATGCGCCACAAGCTCCCGATGCCGGTGATCATGACCCCGGAAGGGACGATGGCCGAGGTGACCGACGCGAGCGGCCGCGTTCCCGCCGAGCTGCGCGAGGTCGATCGCTTCGAGGCGCGGAAGCGCATCGTCGAGCAGCTGCGAGACGAGGGGCAGCTCGTGAAGGTCGAGCCGCACCGCCACTCGGTGCGCCACTGCTATCGCTGCGACACCGTCGTCGAGCCGCGGCTGTCCGACCAGTGGTTCGTCAAGATGAAGCCCCTCGCCGCGCCCGCCCTCGAGGCGGTGCGCGCCGGACGCACGCGCATCCTCCCCGAGCGGTGGGAGGCGGTGTACGTCAACTGGCTCGAGGGAATTCGCGACTGGAACATCTCGCGCCAGCTCTGGTGGGGCCATCGCGTTCCCGTCTTCTACTGCGACGACTGCAGGTGGGAGGGCGCGCTGCGGGAGGATCCGGGCGAGTGCCCGAAGTGCGGCGGCGGCGTGCGGCAGGACGACGACGTGCTCGACACCTGGTTCTCCTCGTGGCTCTGGCCGATGTCCACGTTAGGCTGGCCGAACGAGCAGTCCCGCGACCTGAAGGCGTTCTACCCCGGCGACGTGCTCGTCACCGCCCCGGAGATCCTCTTCTTCTGGGTGGCGCGCATGATCATGGCCGGCTACCGGTTCATGGGCGACGCGCCCTTCCACACGGTGTACCTGCACGGCACCGCGCGAGACACGCAGCATCGCAAGATGTCGAAGTCGCTCGGCAACGGGATCGACCCGCTCGACGTCGTCGCGCGCTACGGCGCCGACGCGCTGCGCTGGACGATCGTGTCGAGCCTCGGCATGGGCGCCGACGCGATCTTCGACCCGGCGGACCTCGAGAAGACGTTCGCGCCCGGGCGCAACTTCGCGACGAAGCTCTGGAACATCGCGCGCTTTCTCCTCACGCAGCTCGGCGAGGAGTCGGTGCGCCCGCTCGACCAGCTCGACGATTCGCGCCTCACGCGCGCCGACCGCTGGATCCTCGATCGTCTCGACGTCGCGATCGCCGAATGCGACGCCGCACTCGGTCCCGCGCGCCCGGAGCGCGGCGCGCGCTGGCCCGAGCAGGACCGCCAGCGCGGGATGCGCCTCAACGAGTACGCCGAGGCGAGCTATCGCTTCGTGTGGAAGGAGCTCGCCGACTGGTACCTCGAGGCCTGCAAGTCGCGGCTGCAGAACGAGGGTCCCGACCGCGACGTCGCGCGCACGGTGCTCGTCCACGCGTTCGACCAGGCGCTGCGGCTGCTGCATCCGATCGTTCCCTTCATCACCGAGACGCTCTGGCAGCGACTCCCCGGCCGTCGCGAGGGAGAGTTCGTCGCGCGCGCGGCGTGGCCGCGGCCGCGACGCTCGGCCAGCGACGGCGGGCGGGAGTTCGAGGCGGTGCGCGACGCCATCATCAGGCTCCGCCAGCAGCGCGCGGCGCTCGCGATCCCGGACCGCCGCCCGGTGACGGTCCACGTCGCCGGCGGTCCCGCCGACGCGATCCTGCGCAGCGAGGCGGAGACGATCGAGCGGCTCACCTGGTCGAACCTCGCATGGTCGCCGGTGCCCGCGGGCGCGCCTAACGCGAAGGCGGCGCTCGAGGGCGGCGGCACGGTCGCGATGCTCCTCGACGGCGCGGTGGACGTCGCGAAGGAGCGAGCGAAGTACCAGAAGGAGCTCGACGAGCTGGAGAAGCAGCTCGCGTCGCTGGAGAAGCGGCTCGACAACCCGGGCTTCGTGCAGAAGGCGAAGCCCGAGGTCGTCGAGAGCGAGCGGCAGAAGCTCGGCCAGTGGCGGGCGAAGCGCGCCCAGCTCGCGGAGCTCGTCCAGTCGCTCGGCGGCGCGTGACGCGCGGATCGCTCGCGCTTCTCGCGCTCGCCGGGGCGGGGCTCGCCGCGTGCGCGACGATCCAGGCACCCCCGGGCGGACCCGAGGACCACGCGCCGCCGAAGATCCTCGCCGTCGTCCCCGACACCGCGCGCAGGAACGTCACGCCGAAGGAAGTCGTCTTCCGCTTCGACGAGGTGGTGAACGAGCGTCCCACAGGCGCGGCAGCGAACCTCGACCAGCTCGTCGTGCTGTCGCCGAGCGACGGCGCGCCGCGCGTGGACTGGCATCGCGACCGCATCACCGTGCGTCCGCGCCGCGGCTTCCGGAAGAACACGGCATACACGGTCACGCTCCTTCCCGGCCTCGCCGATCTGCGCGGCAACGTGATGAAGACCGGCGCGTCGACCTTCTTCTCGACGGGCGCCGAGATCCCCGCGACCGCGCTGCGCGGGATCGTGTTCGACTGGGTCGCCGGCAAGCCGGCGGTGGGCGCGCTCGTGCAGGCGTTCCCGCGGGGCGACACTACCTTCGCGTGGACGGCGGCGACCGACAGCATGGGCCGCTTCGAGCTGCGCGCATTCCCGTCCGGGAGCTATCTCGTGCGCGCGCTCGTGGACGCGAACCACAACCGCGCGCTCGACCCGCGCGAGCTGTTCGACACGGTCGGTGTCGCAGTCGCCGACAGCGGCCGCGTCGAGCTGCTCGCCTTCGTGCACGACACGATCGGCCCGCGCATCGACCGGCTCGCCGCCGACGACTCGGTGACGCTGCGCGTGGACTTCGACAAGCCGCTCGATCCGACGCGGCCGCTCACCGTCGGCAGCTTCGTTCTGCTGCGGTCCGACTCGACGCCGGTGCCGATCGCGGCGCTGCTGACCGACTCGGCGCTGACCGCCGAGCGCGCGGTGCGCGACTCGGCCACCGCCG
>DASVXU010000079.1:0-88132 GCA_036392515.1 Gemmatimonadaceae bacterium
GGGCTTTCGCTCGCGCTCGAGGCGAGCAGCGCGGGGGTGCTGTCCGAGGCCGAGGAAGCGATCCGGTCGCTCAACGCTTCCGCCTGGCCCGCGCTCGCTCCGCTCGCGCGGCTCCTCCTTCGGACCGAGTCGATCGCGTCCTCCAAGATCGAGGGCATGCAGCTCGGGGTGCGCGAGCTGGCCCGCGCCGAAGCGCGAATGGAATCGGGCGGGAAGCCCTCGCCGAACGCACGCGAGATCCTCGACAACATCGCCGCGATGGAGCTCGCGATCGATGAAGCCGTGAGCGCCGACCGGTTCGGCGTGGACCACATCCTCGCGATTCACCGGCGGCTGATGGCCACCGCGCCGACGGCGCGGAATGCGGGGCGTCTCCGGACGCAGCAGAACTGGATCGGCGGCAACGACTACAACCCCTGCGGCGCGGACTTCGTCCCGCCGCCGCCGGAGGAGGTGCTGCGGCTGCTCGATGATCTCTGCGCTGCGATCAACGACGACCTGCTCCCCCCGATCATGCAGGCCGCGCTCGTCCACGCGCAGTTCGAGACGATCCATCCCTTCGACGACGGCAACGGCCGCGCGGGGCGCGCGCTGATCCACGTCGTGCTGCGCCGGCGCGGGATCGCGCCCGGCTACGTGCCGCCGATCAGCGTCGTGCTCGCGAACGCGCGCGATCGCTACATCCAGGGACTCACTGGGTTCCGTGGCGAGCGTGTCGCGGCCTTGGTCGAGCAGTTCGCCGCGGCCGCTGCGGTGTCCGCCCGCCTGGCCACGGCCTATCTGCGCGCGGTCGGCGCGCTCACGGAGTCGTGGCGCCAGCAGCTCCGCGCGACCGTCGCGCCACCGCGCGCCGGTGCGACGGCGTGGGCGATCATCGACATCCTCCCCGCGCACCCGATGATCACTGCTCCTGTCGCCACCGCGGTCACCGGCCGAACCAAGGCCGTTGTCTACGACGCGATTCAGGAACTTGTCGCGGCGGGGGTGCTCCTTCCGCTCTCCGAGTCGAGGCGTAACCAGGCGTGGGAGGCGGTGGGATTGCTCGACCTGCTGGAGAGCCTCGAAGCCGGGACGCTGCCGCCGACCGCCTAACGTCTTCCGGCGCCACGGCCCGTATCGTCGCCGACTTGCTGTTAAGCATCTCGGACGGTTGACGGGGGACGTCGTGGCTGCCCTTCACACGGCACTCCACCCCAGGTCGCCGGGATGAACTCGAGGGAGCCGTTCGCAGATTGGCGAACTCTCTCCGGTTATGGGGCGGCGCAGAGCGGCGCGACCGACCTCGTTGAGCAGGGGGAGGCGTTCGCTTGGCTGAGTAGGTAGGGCGCTCGCCAGAAGGCGCCTTTCGAACTACGCGGCGTACGATCGAAGTCGCGACAGCGCGCTTCCGCGGACGGGCGCGCGATGGCCCGGTTCGCGAAGTTTCCCAGATCCTGATTCGGCCATTTCGCGAGGTCTCCGATCGCATCGACGTCCGCCTGGGACATCATGAGGAATCACTCCTCGCCATCGGCAGCGCGGCTGCGCATCGCCAGCCTCACGATGCTCGGGTCCTGGCATCTCACGCGCGAGCATCTCGCGCTCGAGGGAGAGCATCCGGAGTTCGGTCCCGTGAACCTGGAGCAGCTCCTCGCGACGTGGGTCGTGCACGATCTCGGCCACGTGGCGCAGATCACGCGCGTGATGGCCAAGCAGTACCGCCGGGCCGTCGGGCCCTGGCAGGCGTACCTCCCCGTGCTGACGCGGTGATGCCGCCCCGGACGACGGCGCGCGCCGATCTTCGACGGCCTCGGAGCGTCAGGCAAAGCGCGCGGACGCATATGGCCGCCCGATCGCGCAGGTGGCCACCGGGACTTTGTCGCGACAGCTCCACCTAACGTACGACGCGGAGCTGCGGTCCAATTGAGTTGTCGCCCTTCACCGCTGCGCCGCACGACTCCGGAGTGCGGGAGTAATGCTTCACTGCCGGGTGCACTCGGGCGTTCGCTCTCGGTCGCCGTCGCGCGAGGAGCTCGCGTTAGGCGAATGCGTTGGATTCTTAGAACTTGCTCATGTGCGATACCGCACGCATGGTGTCGGCGCTTTATCACATCGCTTCCCCCCGACGCCGAGGATATTCGATGCGAAAACTGGCAAGTGGTGGCGCTGTTGCAATGGGCCTTGCAATGCTTTCAGCATGTGGCGACCAGGGAACAGACGTCCGTCGATTCCGAATCCCCGCCGAACTTCCGCTCGCAAGTGTCAGCCCCGCCGATCCTACCAGCGAAACTATCGAAATCACTTCCGTGGACACCGCGTATGGCACCGGAATCGGCACCGCGCACTCGCAAGCAGCCTCGCCATATACCCGAATCTTTCGTGTCACCGGCACGCTGAGCGTGTCGATCCCAAGCGATACGTTCAAGCATCTGATCCTGTTCCGGCGACCCTGACAGAGAGCAATGGCCTCTCTGTGGTCGTGCAGCGCTCCTCAGGCGCAGCGGTCAAGGATATGCCGCACGTCCCGAACCCGAAGATGTACCTGACGCTCGTCTCGGGCGATTACATCTCGCGGGCACAATCGAACGGCGGCACGCAGCCCGATCTGCTGGGAAGAAATGCCGACGGGACAACCTGGCAGTGCGGGCCCAGCGTTCATGACTATTGCTACCGGTACAGCGGCAGCGGGCATGTTGATGTCACCCCGCTGCCCGCCGTGACGCCACGAATGGACGTCGACTCGCCGACAGTGGCTATCGGCCAGACCGTGCGCTTTACGATTCGCCGCGACACCGTTGAGGGGTACGTCCTCCCTATCGATATCGACTCGGTGGGCTGGACGCCGGCAGCTCCCGGCGATGGTGGAGAGTCAACTGAGGCGACAAAGTTTGGCGCCTGCCAATTTGCCTCGTTGGCCGATGGCAGTCTTCAGTGCGCGAAGAAGATCAAGGGCGCAGGATCGCTGAACGTTACGCTTCACGTAAACGGGTTTCGGAAGACGGTCGGCGCTGACGTCGCGATCAAGGGCAATGCAACGTTGACGCTGACGGCGGTCCCAAGCGCCGTGAAAAGCGGCAATAATGTGACGTTTACAGCTAGATGGACGGATGATTCGACCGTAGTACCATGGCAGTGGCAGTGGTATCCGGACAGCGGAGCGAGCACGGTAGGTGGTTGCAGCTCTGGTTCTCCCATTTGCGTTCGCTCGATCACACAGAGCGGCACGATGGAGATTCAGTCATATCGCAATAACGTGTTACGGACAGCGAGAGCTCACGTGAACGCGCTGCCCTGCCCCCCGATCAACAACGACTCGGTGCTGAATGATGCATCAGTCCGTCGTGATATAGCTGGGTTGATGCGCGCGTCCCACCCGGAGTTGAGTCCCGAGGAGAACCTCAACGCGAGTAACTGGAACGATCCCAACTCAACTAACACCCGGAAGGAACGCGCAATGTGGATCGTACGGCGGGCGAATGGCGACTACTACACTGTTCCTGGTCGCCTGACCTCTACGACCGGTTGCAGCAGTACCGTTGACCCTAACCAGGAAGGGGACATTGTCGCTGGGCTCCAGCCGGGCGATCGAATCGTCGCGTACGTGCATACGCACCCGGCGCTCCCGAATGATCCACTCTACGGCGACTGTATCGTCCACTTCGGCGGGGGAGCAAATCTCGACTATCCGATGTCCCGGTATCCGAACGACCCGAACCCGCTCGCCATCCTCCCAGGATTTTGGGGCAATGCGGGTAATACGCTGGTCGACGGCGGTGGGAGCGACGCTGATTGGAACGCGCCGCGCCACTATGACGAGTATGTCGTTGACGTGAAGCCGGACCACACATCGGGAGAGGTCTTCAAATTGCCGGTCGGGTGGCCGATTGCACTCCGACAATACAAGCTCGACGAGAGGCACTGGCCCTGGAATCCCGCCTGTGGCTGGCAATGAAGACGCTCGAAAGCCAACGTGATATCTTCCTTGAAACGACCCGAATCATGCCAATCAGAATTCCTCGCGCGGTCCTCGTGCTCCAACTCGCTGCAGTGCTTGCCCTGCCAGCCGCCGGCGCTGCTCAGACTCGGCCGTGCCTCGCCCCGACAGCGGATGCGCAGAACAAGTTGAATGCGTTTGTGCAGGCGATTACCTCGCAAGATCCGAAGAATGTCGCGTGGGCTCAACGCCTGGGTCTTCAGGGGCTCGCTCCATCGGATTTTGTGGCTGAGACGAGTGATGCGGTCTGCACGGCGGTCACTGACGCTATTGCTCAGCGGCTGCCGATTCCCCCACAACCAACCACCAACTTGGTAGTGTTCCGTGCTGGGCCGCGCTTCCTGGCGATCGATCCGTCCATCGAGGACAGCAGCAAATGGACGGTCAGCAGCGCCTACGACGATGTTCGCCATTCGTTCTAGCGACTGCGGACGGTTAGGCACCAGCGCCTAACCGTCCGCACACGTTGTCGCCACGCGCCGCCCCGCGCCGCACGAAGACTCGATCCAAGTGATCCGTACTAAGCCTGCACTGATCGCCTTGTGCGTCTTGATCGCCTGCGCGGATGCGGCAGCGAATCGCCCATCCCCGGTCGGGACGTACGATCTCGTCAGCACCGACGGGCAGGAGATCCCGTTCCGTTATCCGCCGGATTCGTCCGCCGGCAGCGTCGACACGACGGTGCATCGGACGTTCGTTGTCTCCGCACAGCTGCGCCTATCGGCTCCCGGCCATCGTGCGGAGTACGATCTTCTGTGGGGCGATACGGCCACGTACCGCCGCGATGCCCTCGATCATTGGATGATGGCGGTAGACGACGGCGAGCCCGCGCCGCTCGTACCACTCGTTCGCGCGCTCGATCTCCGCCTCGAATTCGCGCCCGCTCTGCTTCGCCTTGGCGCCGGTGAGCTGCGCTTTCGGGTCGGCACTACTCAAGCCGAGGCGCCGGCGCGCGGAGAGCGGAAGCTCGAGCAGCGGCCGAGGCTCGTGCGGCGGCAGATCCTCTCGCACCATGGGAGTCCTCCGGGATGGGTTGTCAGCGGAGACGCGCCACGGCGACCGGATCGGTGTGGTCGCGAAACCGGCGGGCGCGCGGCGGAAGAACTCGGAATACTCGTTCCAGACGTGCATGCCCCAAGTTCGCCGACGCCGTCAGCGCGATTTGACCTTACCCCCGTGCTGAGTACGACGTAATCTGGGTCTCATACCGTCCGCGGGACGGGAGGGCCCGATGCGAAAGAGTCGCTTTACCGATGAGCAGATGCTCCGGATCGTGCGCGAGATCGACGCCGGAGGGACGTGGGCCGAGGTGACGCGGCGACACGGGATCAGCAAGGAGACGTTGCGGCGGTGGCGCGCCAAGTACCGCGGGCTGGATCTCGCCGAGGCGAAGCGCCTCAAGGCGCTCGAGGAGGAGAACCGGCGGCTGAAGAAGCTGGTCGCGGATCTCGCGCTCGACAACGCGCTCCTCAAAGACGTGGTGGGACGAAAGTGGTGACGGCCGAGCAGCGGCGCAGCGTCGTCACCTGGCTGCGGGAGCGCCGCGCCGTGGGGGTCACGCGGGCCTGTCGCCTCGTGGGGATCAGTCGCGCGAGCTGCCGCTACGTGTCGCGGCGCCGCGCGCCGGATGCGCCCGTGCGCGTCGCGCTGCGCTCCGCCGCGATGGCGCATCCGCGCTGGGGCGCACCGCGCCTGCATGGGTTGCTGCAGCGCGAGGGCGTGGTGCAGAATCACAAGCGCACCGAGCGCCTTTATCGCGAGGAGGGGCTCGGGGTGCGGCGGCGCCGGCGGAAGCGGCTGCCCGCGGGGCCCCGCGTGATGCGCCCAACGCCGGCTCGCCCCAATGAGCGCTGGTCGATCGACTTCGTGCACGACCGCCTGGCGACGGGCCGCGCGATCCGTGTGCTCACCGTCGTCGATGACTGCACGCGTGAATGTCCCGCCTTGGCAGTGGACTACTCACTGCCGAGCGAGCGCGTGATCGCGGCGCTCGAGCGTGCGGCCGGCGTCCGCGGCCTGCCCGCTCGCCTCGTCTGCGATCACGGCTCGGAGTTCTCCAGTCGCCGCTTCCTGAGCTGGGCGCGCGCCTGCGGGATCGCGCTCGATTTCATCCGGCCGGGCAAACCGGTCGACAACGCCTACGTGGAGAGCTTCAACGGCAAGCTCCGCGACGAATGCCTGAACGAGCAGTTCTTCCTCGACCTCGCTGATGCTCGGCGTACGATCGAGCGGTGGCGGCGGCAGTACAACCGCCTGCGGCCGCACAGTGCGCTCGGTCGGGTAACCCCCGCCGAGTATGCGGCACGCTTCACCCGTGACCCAGAACTACGCGTACTCAAACAGGGGTAAGGTCACCCGCAGGGTCGTAGGGCTACAAAGTCGATGGGGCCACCATGGCTTCGCTCAAGCGAGCTTCGATTGAAGCGGGCGTAATCACGTACCCAGGCGAGCGCGAGATCTTCCGCCGCCGAGGCACTCATGTCGGCAGGGTCGACCGCGGGTTGAACGAGGAATCGCCCGTCCGCGTCGAGAAAGCGCTGTGCCTCGGGCGTCACGATCGACGACATCCGAGGCAGCGAGCCGGGGCTCATTGCCGTCCCGTCCATCCCACCGCACGCCGTAAGCAGCGCGGCGAGTGTCAGGCATAAAGCGCGGCAACTGAAAGCGGTAGCTCCTCCCATAGCTTCCTCCGGATTTGCCCCCAGCATGGCGTCCACCACAACACGGGGGAGTGCACAGGTCGCCGCAATCGCTGCGCCGTTCGAGAGCTCCAATCCTCACTCGCGAGCTAGATCCACGCTTCGTCGATCTCGATCAGCGTCGGGCTCCCGTCGAGCCGCTGCTCGATGCGGCGGAAGAGGTAGAGCAGAACAGGGAGCGCGATCTTGTCGTCGAGAGCGAGCAGGTGCTTCAGCTCGAAGACCTGGAAGCGTCCGTCCTCGAGCGAGTCGCTGGTCGCGTCGAGCAGCTGCCCGTAGTTGCCGCCGACGGTGTATGGCCGGAGCGCGGCAGCCAGCGTTTCGTGCTGGAGCTGCACCGTGAGCTCGGTGAGCGTGCGGTGCGCGCGATCGTTTCCGGCGACCAGCTCGAGGGCGCGGTCGACCCGCGCTCGAAGCGGCGGCGTCATCGCGACGCCCTGGAGCGCGAGCACCGTCTCGAGCCACTCGACCGCCCACGCACGCTCGGCCTGTTCGTCGATTCGGGCAAGGGGCTGAAAGCGCAGCGCATCGGTCCGCCCCGCGGCGAGATCGTAGTGCCGCGCTCCCGCAGCCAGCGCCAGCGTCCGCATCGAGTAGCCGACGTCGAACACGAAGACCTGCGCGCGCGGGTAGCGGCGGAACTGCGCGGCAAGCATCGCGAGCAGGACCGACTTCCCCGAGCCGGTGCGGCCAAGCACCAGGGTATGGCCGACGTCCGAGTCGTGGAGGTTCACGCGAAACGGCGTCGCCCCCGCAGTCGCGGCCCACATCAGCGGTGGGCTCTTCGGCGGGAAGAACGACGAGGGGTTGTGCGCGAGCCCTGGCCAGACGCTCGTGACGGGAAGGAGGTCGGCGATGTTCCGCGTCGAGATCAGCGGGCGCCGAAGGTTGGGATAGCCATGCCCCGGGAGGCTGCCGAGATAGGCGTCGAGTGCGTTGACCGTTTCGATCCGCCCGGTGAACCCAGCGTCGTTCAGCGCCTTGAGGATCTCGCCGGCGACGTAGCTCGCGCGAGTCGTATCCGCGTCCGCGACGATGACCGCCTGCGTGTAGAAGCAGAAGCGCACGAATCCGCTCGCGTTCTCGGCGGCCGCGTCAGAGGCGTCCTTCGCCATCCCGCGTGCGTCCTGATCGAGCCATAGCTCGTCGTCCGGCTTCGGGGACGATGGCTTTCCTCCTCCGACCATGTCCTGCACCCAGGCGCCAGCTCCCTTCCGCTTCTTGAACCATTGCAGCTGGTGGCGGCGGATGTGCTTCGCCGCCTCCTGGGTGCCGAGCGAGATGATGCGATTCGACCAGCGGAACGCGAACGGGAGAGTGTTCAGGAAGTCGAGCTGTCCTGGCTGCGATTCGTGCGGATATCCCTGCACAGCGACGACGCGGACCGCCATTGTCCCCACCCTCGGCTCGAACCCGCCGATGAGCTCCTGATCGGCAAGCACCGCATTCAGGTAGGAGCCGTGCGGCGGCGTGCGCACCGGATGCGCGAGCCCCGTTAGGCACTCGTGCAGGTGCGTGAGCAGCCGGTCGGACTGCATCCGCTCGAGCCTGAGCCGCGCCGACAGGCGATTTTCGATCGTGTGGAGCGCGACGGCGAAAGTGTCGAGCACCTGGCTCCAGTCGACGCGTGAGCGCGCGGCGCCCTGGAGGAAGAATCCGGTCAGCCGCGACAGCGCGTCGGGCGGCGGCAGGTGTGTCGCGACGACGAAGTACTCGGTCTCGTACTGCCGGCCAGCTTCCGCCTCGTAGGCAGCGCGTCGCTCGTCGTCGAGGATTTGCGTGATCGGGTCCGGGAAGCGCGCTGGCGCCGTCTGCGGCGGTGGGGCCACGATTCAGTAGAACAGAGCGTGGTCGTGGCATCCGACACCGGTGCCGGGCCGCCAGCGGTGACGCTGCGGGATGCGCGGCTTGGCCTCCGCGGGAAGCCTGACTACGTGCTCCAGGAGGAGCACCGCGGCCGGGTTCTGCTCGTGGCGCTCGAGCTCAAGCCGACGCGGAGGAGTGGCCGGGTATCAGAGAGCGATGCCGTGCAGGTCGCGGCGTACGTGCTCCTGGTCCAGGCGACGTATGGAGCGTCTGCCGCACCCTTCGGGTACGTGCGCTACCAGTCCGGGACCGTGCGCATCGACCTCACACCCGAGTTGCGGCATCGGGTCGAGGAGATCGTCCGCTCCATTCGGCGCGACCGCGGTGCGCGGGTGGTCCATCGCAGCCATGGTATCGCTGCGCGTTGCGCCGGCTGCGCGGTGCGTGCGCACTGCGATGAGCGGCTCGCCTAACGCGCGTTGCGCTCGCATCCGAAGGGGCGGACGCGACCCGCGCGGTGCCGTGCTGGGAGGGCGGGCCAGACGCGCCGCGCGGCGGGTCGCAGGCGACTCCCGCACATTCTCCCGCACGGGGGTCGCGCGAGCCGCCGCGCGGAAGAGCCGTAAGTTGTTGTCCTGCTTGAGTGGCCAGGGACGGAATCGAACCGCCGACACGCGGATTTTCAGTCCGCTGCTCTACCAACTGAGCTACCTGGCCGGAGTCACGCAATATAAACGACCCCACGGGCGCGCTTCAACCGGCCCCCCACCGGATTCGGCGCCGCTGGCCCGCAAGCTGCCCCGAATGACACGCTCCCCGATCGCTTCCGCCCGCGAACTCCAACCCGCACACACATGCGCGCCCCACGATTTCCCCTCGCAGCGCTCGCGCTCGCCAGCACCGCCGCCTGTGCGGCGCGTCCCGTCCAGAACACCTCCACCGGCGGTGTCGCGCCATCCCCGGCGACGTCGCCCGCCGCCGACATGTCCGGCATGACGCGCTTCAGCGCGACCCTCGCCCCCGTGAATGGCTCCGGCGTCAGCGGCACCGCGATGATCCACGGCATGAACGGCCGCCAGATGGTCGAGCTCTCGATCAGCGGCGCCCCGGCGAGCGCGACCCTCCCCTGGCACATCCACTCGGGGAGCTGCGCCGACGGGATGACCCCCATCGTCGGCGACCCGGCCAGCTACACCGCCCTCGGCACCAGCAACGACGGCACCGCCCGCGTCATGTCCGACCTCCCGATCAACTTCGTCGCCGGCCAGAAGTACCACGTCAACGTCCACGCCTCGCCCAGCGACATGGGCACCATCGTCGCGTGCGGGGATATCTCGTGACTCGTGCTGCGTGAAACGGAACTGCGCTGGGTGAGGTGTGTGGGTGAGTGACTCGTGACTCGTGACTGGCGTTACCTGCCGTCAACGCCGGTCACGAGTCACTCCCCACAAGTCCTCACACCTCACCGCCCGTAGGGTCGTTTCACCGCACGTAGGGTCGTTTCACGCAGCACGAGTCACGTGTCGTCACACCCTCGCCGTATGGCGAGCCGTGATGACCGACTTGATCCCGCCCCGAACGTTGAAGTCTCCCACGACCTCCATCTTCGCCGGCGCGCACGCCGCGACGAGGTCGTCGAGGATGCGGTTCACCGCGCGCTCGTAGAAGATCCCGTCGTTGCGGAAGCTCCAGAGATAGAGCTTGAGGCTCTTCAGCTCGAGGCACTTCTCCGCCGGGACGTAGGTGATGCGGATGATCCCGAAGTCCGGCGCCCCTCCCTTCAGCAGCGCGAGCTCCGCCGCGTCCGTCTCGATCCCGCCTAACGGACAGAGCGACGTGAACTCGTCGCAGATCATGTGGATCTCGTATTCCCGGTCCGCGTACGGATTCGCGAACGTCTCGAGCAGTTCAGGCCGTGGCATGCCCGAAAGCTAGCAGGGTCGCGGCGGGAGGCTTAAGGCAGGAGGCTTAAGGCAGGAGGCTGAAGGCTTTGAGCCGCCAGCCTCCAGCCTCCAGCCTACAGCCTCCTGCTTCCAGCCGAAGTCGCTACCGAGCCGCCAGCTCCGCCGCCTTGGGCAGCGCCTCCAGCGCCGCCGCGATTTCCGGATCGAGCACGGCGCGCATGTGATAGTAGCCCTCGTCCCCCGACTTCACGTCGGCGAGCCGCGGCAGCAGGATCCGGTTGAGCAGCGAGTCCGCCGGCGCTCCCGTCGGGACCGTCACTCCCTGCGCGGCGGCGAACTTCCGGAAGTCGTCGAGCGATGCCTGCGGCAGCCCCGCGCCGCCGGCCACCGCGTCCGCCGTCGTCGCCGAGCTCGCGTGCGCCGCCGCCCAGCGCATCGCGATTGCCCCTTCGCCGATCTCGCCGACCCAGCCGGGGAGCGCGGCACGCCGCGGCGCGCGGATGTCGGGATAGATTCCCCCGCCCCCGTACACCGTGCGCCCGCCGTCCGTCCTGCACGACGGCCGGCCGATCGTGTCGCGCTCGGCGCGCGCGCGACGGTAGTAGTCGTGACGCGTGATCCCGCGATAGTCGCGCTGGATGATCCGCCCGCATGGCGTCTTCACGTGCCCGATCACCATCTCGAAGATCGAGCCGTCGGGGAGGGGGAAGCCCTGCATCAGCAGCGATTTCCCGAAGGTCGGACGCCCCCAGATCAGCGCGCGATCATGGTCCTGCAGCGCTCCCGCGACCAGCTCCGCCGCGCTCGCCGTCCCGTCGTTCACGAGCGTGACGATCGGGAACTTCCGCTCCGAGCGGAACATCGAGCGTGAGACCTTCACCGTCTTCGCGACGTCCGCCTTCCGTCCCTCCGACGAGTACACCACCGCGCCGGCGGGGAGGAACTCGCCGGCGACGTCCGCCGCCTGGTCCACGCGACCGCCGGGGTTGTCGCGCAGGTCGAGCACGAGGCTCGTCATCCCCTGCTTCTCCAGCCTGCCTAACGCGCCGTGCACGTCGTCCGCGACGTGGTCGTTGTCGAACGAGGTGATGCGAACGTACCCGACCCCCGGCTTCAGCATGAACGCCGTCGGCACCGCGCTCGCCTCGTTCAGCTTCTCGCGCTTCACCGTGCGCGTGAGCTGCACGACGCTCCCGTCCTCGCGCTCGCGCTCGAAGACGAGCGACGTCGTCGAGCCCTTCGGTCCGGCGAGCGCGATGTCCAGCTCGTCCACGCTCGTCGCCTGCACCGTCTTCCCCTCGATCGCGATCAGCTCGTCGCCGGGAAGGATGTCCTCGCGCGACGCCTGCGACCCCGGCGTCAGCCCCACCACCACCGGCGCCCCGGCGTAGTACTCGAAGTTGATCCCCACCGGATAGAGCTTGTTCTCCCGCCAGGCTTTCTCCTTCTCGGGGTCGAGGCGCGCCGCCGTTATGACGTAGGAGTGCGGATCGGCCGCCTGCACCAGCCCCTCGATCGCCGCCATCAGCAGCACGTGCGTGTCGAGGCTGTCGGGATGGTTGATGCGGAGCTGGTTCAGCACCCCGCTCAGCATCTGCAGGTCCTCGTACGTCGTCCGTGGACGATATGCCTTCCCCGCGCCCTCCTGCGCGCCGGCGGGCAGAGCGATCACGAGCGCCGCCACGGCGCCGAGCGCGACGCGGCGGACGATACGCCGCGTCACTGCCCGCCTCCCGAGGGTGCCGCCTTCTTCGCCAGCTCTGCCGCCTTCTGCCGCGCCGTCGCCACCCGCGCGTCCGCCGCCGGCGCCCGCGCCGCGAACGCCGCGTAGTTCGCCGCCGCTTCGGCGTTGTTCTCCTCGTACTCGAGGATGTACGCGAGCGGGAAATACGGGGGCGCGTAGTAAGGCTCGAGCTCGATCGCCTTCTTCAGGTGAGCCTTCGCCTCCTCGGTCCTCCCCTTCATCAGGTAGTGCGTGCCAAGCTGGTAGTGCACGGCGATGTCGGTGCTGTCGAGCTCCGTCGCCTGCTCCAGCTCCTGGATCGCCGTCGCGCTGTCCCCCATCGCGTCGGCGACGAAGGAGAGCTGCAGGTGCGCCGGCGCGAAGGAGAGATCTTCCGTCAGCGCGCGCCCGTATGCCTCACGGGCCGCGGCAGTGTCGCCCTTCATCCCCATCAGCACGCCGATCGCGTACTCGTACATCTGCTTCGATTCGTAGGCGCGGACGAGCTTCTTCTCGTCGCGCTTGCGCATCTCGTCGAGCAGGATCCGGAGCTCGTTCGCCGCGCTGTCGTACTGCGCGATCTGGAAGAGCGCGAGCGCGCGGTCGTAGCGCAGCCCGCGGTTCGACTTGTCCTTCACCGCGACACCAAGCCGTTCGGCTGCCTTCCGCGGGTTCCCCTGCGCGTAGGCGACGAGCCCCTGGATCCCGGGATCGAGCGACATGTTCAGCCCGTTGTTCGGATCGTCGAACAGCTCGATCCAGAGTCCCTGGTACATCATCGGATTGCGGCGCAGCGCCATGAAGCGCAGCGAATCCGCCGCCTGCACGTCCTTCGCCTCGACGACGAAGCGCTTTCCCTCCATGTAGTCCCAGAAGCGCTCCTCGCGCTGGCGCTTCCAGAACGAGACCCACGACGCGTAGAGCGGCTCCGGCACCGTCGGGTTGATGCGCGCCGCCCAGTAGAAGTCGGCGTCCGCGAGCTCGGGGCGCCTGCGGAGGTTCTGGAGCCCCGCCTGGTAGTAGGCGAACCAGCTGTTGGTGTCGGCACCCTCGAAGAGCGGCGGACGCTTGGGGACCTTCCTGTCCTTCTGGGCGCCGGCGACGCTCGCCGTTAGGCAGAGAGTCGCGACGGCGAGGAGAGCGGCGAGCGGACGACGCACTGGTGGGCTCCGCGGCGGGGGGTCCGTGGGGAGACGAGCTCTGGGCCGGCGATCATAACGCTTTTCGACCCCGCTCCGCCATGCGGTCTTTCACCGATTCGTCAAAATCCTCGCCGCCGGCTGGCACGAGGGATGCGTACTCATCCGTTGGAAGGATTTCGTCCCTGCTCTGGCGCAACGGTGGTCCCGCGCCATAGCTTGGGAAAGTGAACCTTAGCCGGTGCCCTCTGTGCCGGCTGCTGCCGCCGGGAGAACGGCCTGGCGGCACCGCCCCCCGGTATTTGCCGGGGGGCTCTTTTTTGGGGGTCAGCGGTCAGTCGCCGCGTAGGCGGCGCGACATCTCGTCCAGCAGCTTCCGCTCGTCCGCGGTCAGGCTGCCGATCCCCTTCGCCGAGATCTTGTCGAGGACCAGATTGAGCGCGTCGGCGCGCGGGTCGGTCGACGCCCGCGGCAGGGCCGGGGGCGCGGGACGCTTCACGACGACCGCCTTGCTCTTCGCCACCGCCTCGTCGCTCGCGCTCACGCGCTCGTTGGTGCGCTCACGCGGCCGTGGGCTCGAGCGCGGGATCGCGCGCGGCGTCTCGTCGGGGATGTCCGCCACGGGCGAGATGCGCTGGCGCAGCCGGTCGAGGCTCTGTGCCGACGGCGTGCGGAGGTAGAACCAGGCGAAGGCGAGCCCGCCGATGTGCGCCATGTAGGCGACCGAGCTTCCCGTCGCGCCGGAGAGGCCGTACGAGAAGACCCCCTGCACCAGGTCCGTCACGGCGAGGATCGTCACCAGCCACTTCACCTTCATCGGGACGACGCCGAACAGCAGCAGCTCCTCGTCGGGCCAGTGCATCGCGTACGCGAGCATGACACCGAGCACCGCCGCCGACGCCCCCATCAGCACTCCGCCCCCGCCGAACATCAGGTGGCCGAGGACGCCGCCCAGCGCGCACCACAGATAGAAGGCGACGAAGCGTCCCGGGCTCCACATGTGCTCCACCCGCGGACCGAACATCCACAGGTTGTACATGTTGAACGCGATGTGCCAGAAGCCGAGGTGAACGAAGGCGTACGTCACCACCGTCCACACGGAATGCGTGAGGTCGCCCTGCTTGAAGGCGAGCCAACCCCAGATGTCGCGCGGCTGCACCACCGTCATCTGCAGGAAGTAGATCGCGACCGTGATCGCGATCAGCGCCTGCACGGCGCGGGTCATCCGCGGAGCTTCGTCTGTCTCGGTGGAGAAGGCCATCGCTGCCCACTGCTGCTGTCGTCGCTCTCGCCGCCGCTCCTCGGCGCCGTCGAGCGACGAGCCATCATGCTAATAACACGCCCGTGCGTGCGCTGTTCCGGGGCTCTCGGAGAGCGACGATCCCCCGTGCGCCGCGTCACGCCTGCGCGCGCTTCCTCCGCTCCAACGCGAGCAGCACGATCCGCTCGCACAGCTCGCCGAACGCGATCCCGCACGCCGCCGCCGACTGCGGGATCAGGCTCGTCTCCGTCATCCCCGGAAGCGTGTTGGCTTCGAGGCAATAGAAATGCCCGTCCGCGCTCATCCTGAAATCCAGTCGCGCGTAGCCGTCGAGCTTGAGCGCGCGGAATGCCGCGAGCGCCTGCTGCTGCACCGCTCCCGTCGCCCCACGGTCGAGCTTCGCCGGGAACTCCTCCACCGCCATCCCGACGGTGTACTTGCACTCGTAGTCGTAGATCTCCTTCTTCGGGATGATCTCCCCGACCGCCAGCGGCTCGTGGCCGAGGATCCCGACGGTGAGCTCGCGCCCGGCGATGAACTGCTCGATCATCACCTCGTCGTCGTACTTCCGCGCCAGCTCGATCGCCGGCGCGAGATCCTCCCGGCGCTTCACCACGCTGAGCCCGACGGTCGAGCCCTGCTTCGACGGCTTCACGACCACGGGATAACCGAGCGCGGACTCGACCTCCTCCGCGCTCGCCGGCGCCATCAACCAGTCCGCGGTCCGCACCCCCGCCGCGCGGAAGAGGTGCTTCGAGAGGTCCTTGTCCATCGCGAGCGCGCTCGCGAGGTGCCCGCTCCCCGTATAGCTGACGCCGGCGAGGTCGAGCATCGCCTGGATCGTCCCGTCCTCTCCCTGCCCGCCGTGCAGCCCGAGAAAGACGACGTCCGCGTCGCGCACCTCCGGGCGCTCACCGAGCGTCGCCGGCAGCCGCAAGCTCGCCAGGAACTCGGGCGTCGGCGGCGCGGTCTTCACCGCACCGGTGAGATACGCGCGCTCCTGCTCGACCGACAGCACCTCCCCCGACGGGTCGAGGGAGGTGACCGTGTGCCCGCGCTCCCGCAGCGCCCCGGCGACGCGCACCCCCGACGCGAAGGAGACATCACGCTCGCTCGACGCGCCTCCCATGAGGACGGTGATTTTCAGCTTCCGGCTCGGTTTCGTTGTCGTCTTCATTTCCCAGGAATTTTCGAGTGCTTCGAAACGACGGTGCGGGATATGGGCACCGTTGGAACCGGCGGGGCGGAGGGCGGAATACCGCGGTGCGGAGCGCGGAGGGCGGGAGGTTGCCTGTAAGGATTGAGGCCGACGCGCGGCGCCGACGGCGCCGCAGTCGGCCTCTCTTCCGATTGAGCGGTTTCGTGACCCCGCACCCCGCCCCGCAGTATTCCGCTCCCAGCACCGCTCTTTCGAATGTACCCCTCTCCCGCCCTGCTCTTTCGAACGGTACCCCTCTCACCTGCTCATCATGTACTGCAGCAGATCCGATCTGGTGACGATCCCCGACACCGTTCCGTCTCGCCGCACCAGCACCGCCGGATTCGACTTCGAGAGCAGCTTCGCCACCGACTCCACCGGCTGCACCGCCTCCACCGTCGGGAAAGGCGCGTCCATGACGTCGCTCACCGTCGCGTCGAGGAGCTTCGGGTTCTCGAGGCTCTTTCCCGACAGCGCCCAGTCGCTCACCGAGCCGACGCAGTTGGCGCCGTCCATCACCGGGAGCTGGGAGACGTCGTGCTGCTGCATCAGCCGGAGCGCCTGGCGCACCGTCGACCCCGGCGCCACGCTCACCATCGCGGGCACCCCGCCCCGCTTCACGCCGAGCACGGTGCCGAGCGTCCCCTTCTCCGGCTCGAGCATCTGGTTCTCGCGCATCCACTCGTCGTTGTAGAGCTTCGAGAGGTAGCGCTCGCCCGTGTCGCAGAGGAAGGTCACGACGTACGCCTCGGGGTCGTCGATCTGCTTCGCGATGCCTAACGCGACGTGCGTGATCAGCCCCGCCGAGCCGCCGACGAACAACCCCTCCTCGCGCGTCAGCCGCCGCGCCATCGCGAACGCGTCGCGGTCGGCCACCGGCTGGTAGTCGTCGACGACGCTCATGTCGAGCGTGCCCGGCACCTTGTCCTGCCCGATTCCCTCCACCTTGTACGGCGCCCCCTCGGGGTGGCCCTTCCCCTTCGTCCGCCACATCTCGGCGAGGATCGAGCCCTGCGGATCGCCGGCGATGACGCGGATCTTCGGGTTCTTCTCCTTCAGGTAGCGGCCGACGCCGGTGATCGTCCCGCCCGTCCCCGCCGCGGCGACGAAGTGCGTGATCCGCCCCTCCGTCTGCTCCCACAGCTCGGGCCCCGTCGTCGCGTAGTGCGCCTCGGGGTTCGCCTCGTTGTAGAACTGGTTGGCGAGGATCGCGTTAGGCGTCTCCTTCGCGATCCGCTTCGCCATCATCACGTAGTTGTCCGGATGGTCCGGCGGCACCGCGGTCGGCGTGATGATCACCTCGGCGCCGAATGCCTTGAGCAGCCGCACCTTCTCCTGCGACATCTTGTCGGGCATCGTGAAGATGCAGCGGTAGCCCTTGAGCGCCGCCGCGATCGCCAGCCCGACGCCGGTGTTCCCGCTCGTCCCCTCGACGATCGTCCCGCCGGGCTTGAGCGTGCCCTCGCGCTCGGCGCGCTCGATGATCGGCAGTCCGATGCGGTCCTTCACGGAGCCGCCCGGGTTGAAGAACTCCGCCTTTCCGTACACCGGCGTGCGGATGCCCCGCGTCACGCGGTTGAGCCGGATGAGCGGCGTCCACCCGATGGTGTCGAGCACCGACTCGTAGGGACGACGATGGCGCTCGTGCTGCGACATTCGAGCGGCGGCTGAAGCGGCGCTCTCGCGCGCGATGGTGGTCATGGCGTGCGGGTACGGTTGAGGATCGTGTCGCCGGGGAGCGGCGGCGCATCGGGATGGCGCCAGTAGACCGGGAAGAGGATCGAGATCGCCTCTCCCTGCCCGTTCCGCTTCGCCGGCACGAAGCGCAGCTCGCGCGCGCCGACGACCGCCGCGCTGTCGAGCGAGGCGTTCCCGCTCGACTCGGCGATCTGCGTCGAGTCGGCGACGATGTTGCCGTTCGCGTCGATGAAGATCCGCAGCGTCGTGTTCCCCTGGATCTTCTGCGCGTACGCGGCGGTCGGATAACGGAAGGGCGGCTGCTTGTTCAGCATCACCGGCAGCTCGTCCGGTCGCGCGCCGCTCCCGGAGAAGACCGCCGCCATGTTCTTCGTGTCCTGGTCGCCCACGCAGCCGGCGAGCGGGATGATGAGCGCGGCGATGGCGAGCGCCGCGACGGATCGTGGAATTCCGCGCACGAGTCGCACCTCCGATTGCTGTACGTTCATCGTTCCAAGTTAGCGCGCGCACGCCCCCGGTCGAGCGCACTCGACGGGAGCGCTCCCGGGTCCCGCGCCACGATCGTGAACCGCGTCACGTTGCCCGCGTGGTCCTCGATCCCTCGGGCGAGCACCACCAGTCCCGCGAGCTCGCCCGCCCGCGCCGCCGCGATCGCGGCGCGCGTCCTGTCTCCTGCCCTCGCGACCTCGTGCGCCGCCCCCGCCGTGTCGAACGCCTCGCGCGGGGTCAGCCAGGGATGCGCGTGGAGAAATGCCCCGCACTGCCGCAGCGCGACGGGATGGCTCTCCGCCGAGCGGAGCTCCTCGAGTGTCGCGCCGGGGAGCGCGAGGAGGCAGAGCCGGATCGCCAGCGCCGTCTCTCCGACCGTCGCGAGCCCCGAGGCGGCGATCGCCTCGATGCTCTCCCGCACCGGACCGGCGATGGAGTTCTCGACGGGGAGCAGCCCGAACCGCGCGCGGCCGTCCTGCACCGCTCGCGCGACGTCGGCGAACGTCGCGCAGGGCAATGGCGATACGCCCTCCCCCCAGCGCTCGAGGATCGCCTGCTCGCTGAACGCCCCCGGCGCTCCCTGGTAGGCGACGACGGGAGGCGTCACGCGTTAGGCAGCGGGGGCGTCGCGCGGTCCGGCCGCAGCGCCACCGCGTCGCGCAGGTACACGTGCGTCACCGCGCGCCGCGGCTCGTCGAACTCGACGGTGATCAGCACCCGGATGACGCGCGTGAGCGCGCCGGGCACCGGGATCTCCTGCGTGCAGAGCAGTGCCGCCTCGGTCCAGCCGAGCTGCCGCGCCGCGAGCGCCGGGAACTGGCTCGCGAGATCCGGCGTCAGCGTGAAGATAGCGCTCACGATCTCGTGCGGACGCATCCCGTTGCGCTCGGCGATCGCCGCCAGCAGCTCGCGCGTCGCGGTGAGAAGAAGCTCCCCCTCGTCGCGCTCGACGGTGATCGCCCCACGGATCGCGTGCAGCCGGCGCGGGCGCCGGTCCGGCGGCGTCACCCGCGCTTCTCCTGGGGCTTCGCCGCCTCCGCGCTCAGCTCCGCCAGGAGCTGCAGCGCCTGCAGCGGCGTGAGCGAGTTCGCATCGATGGTGGCGAGGCGCGTCACGAGCGGATGCGGCGCGCTCGCGAAGAGGCCGAGCTGCTCGCTCGCGCTCTCCGTCGCGGCCGCGGGGCGCGGCGCGCGCTGCGCGCGTCCCCCCTGCTTCCCGCCCGTGAGCGCGGGCACGAGCTGCTCCCCCTCGAGCAGGTGCAGCACCGTGCGCGCCCGCGACAGCACCACGTCGGGCAGCCCTGCCAGCCGGCCGACCTCGATTCCGTACGAGCGGTCGGCACCGCCGGGCTGCAGGCGGTGGAGGAAGAGCACGCGCCCGTCCACCTCGCGCACGCCGACGTTCCAGTTGCGGACCGCCGCGAGCTCGTCGGCGAGCTGCACCAGCTCGTGATAATGCGTCGCGAAGATCGCGCGGCATTGCGTCACGTCGTGCAGATGCTCGCTCACCGCCCACGCGATCGCGACGCCGTCGTAGGTGGACGTCCCGCGCCCGATCTCGTCGAGCAGCACGAGCGAGCGCGCCGACGCGAGATGCAGGATCGCGCTCGTCTCCGCCATCTCCACCATGAACGTGGACTGCCCGCGCACGAGGTTGTCGCTCGCCCCCACCCGCGTGAAGACGCGGTCGGCGATCCCCACCTTCGCGCGCGCCGCGGGGACGAACATCCCCGTCTGCGCCATCAGCACGATCAGCCCCACCTGGCGCAGGATCGTCGATTTGCCCGCCATGTTCGGCCCGGTGAGGATGGCGAGCCGCTCCTCGCGCGTCAGGCGCACGTCGTTCGGGATGAACTTGTCGCGCGGCATCATCCGCTCGACCACCGGGTGCCGGCCGGCGACGATCTCGAGATCGTACTCCTCCGTCACCTCGGGGCGCGTGTAGCCCTCGCGCTCCGCGACCTCGGCGAGCGAGGCGAGCACGTCGAGCTCCGCGATCGCGCGCGCCGCGCACTGCAGCCGAGCGATCCGCACCGCGACCCACCGGCGCAGCGCCTCGATCAGCTCGCGCTCCCGCGCCTCGATCCGCTCCGCCGCGCCGAGCACCTTCTCCTCGTGCTCCTTGAGCGCGGGGGTCACGTAGCGCTCGGCGCCCGTCAGCGTCTGCCGGCGCTGGTAGTCCGCGGGGACGAGATGCTTGTTCGCGTTGGTGATCTCGATGTAATACCCGAAGACTCGGTTGAAGCCGACCTTGAGCGACCCGATCCCCGTGCGCTCCCGCTCCTCATGCTGGATGCGCGCGATCGCGTCCTTGCCCCCGTCGCGCAGCGTACGCAGCTCGTCGAGCGCGGCGTCCACCCCGGCGCGGATCGCGTCCTCCTCGCCGAGCGCCAGCGGGGGACGGTCGACGAGCGTGCGGCCGATCTCGTTCGAGACGTCGGCGCAGCCGTCCCACTCGCCCATGATCCTGCCTAACGCGCCCGCGTCGCCGAGAGTGCGTGCCGCGCGCTCCACGTCGGGGAGTCGGCCGAGCGACTGGCCGAGCGCGCCGAGCTCGCGCGGCGTCGCGCGGCCGGCCGCCGCCTTCGACGCCAGCCGCTCGATGTCGCGCACTCCGTCCAGCGCCTCGCGCAGCCGTGCGCGCGCGATCGCGTTCGCGACCAAGGCACCCACCGCGTCGAGCCGCCCCTCGATCGCGACGCGGACGGTGAGGGGCGCGAGGATCCACTGCCGCAGCAGCCGCGCCCCCATCGGCGTCAGCGTCCGGTCCACGACGTCGAGCAGCGTGCCGGCGGTGCCGCCGCGCAGCGATTCCACCAGCTCGAGGTTGCGGCGCGTCATCTCATCGAGCGCCATCACTCCCCCCGCACGCTCGATCGTCGGCCGCGCGAGGTGTGGCACGCCCGCCGGCTGCAGCTCGCGCAGGTAGCGGAGCAGCGCCCCCGCCGCGCCGACCGCCGCGTCGTCTTCCGCGCCGATGCCGAGCCCGTCCAGCGAGTGCAGCGCGAAGTGGCGCGTCAGCTCCTCGCGCGCGATCGCGCCGTCGAACTCCCACGCCTCGCGCTCGGTCAGCAGCGCCCCCTCGACGTTAGGCATCGCCGGGCCCTCGACGCCGCGCGCGACGAGGAGCTCGCGCGGCGCGAGGCGGGCGAGCACCGGCTCCAGCTCGCGCGCCGGGACGACGAACAGCCGCAGCTCGCCCGTCGAGACGTCCGCCGCCGCCACCCCGGCGACCGCGCGCTCCCCCGCGCCGGCGGCGCGCAGCGCGCAGAGGTAGTTGTTCCGCGCCCCGTCGAGCAGATCGTCGGCGAACGCCGCGCCCGGGGTGATCGTCTCCACGACCTCGCGCC
Source organism: Gemmatimonadaceae bacterium (assembly GCA_036392515.1). Classification (GTDB taxonomy): domain Bacteria; phylum Gemmatimonadota; class Gemmatimonadetes; order Gemmatimonadales; family Gemmatimonadaceae; genus JABFXC01. The sequence goes on from DASVXU010000079.1 coordinate 21,240, forward strand.
GCACGATCCCCTTCGCCAGCGCGGGATCCTCCACCTGCTCGCAGATCGCGACGCGGTGTCCCTGCTGCACGAGCCGGCGCAGATACTCGCTCACCGCCTTCACCGGCACGCCGGCGAGCGGGACCTCCGCCGCGCCCCCGTTGTTGCGCGAGGTGAGCGTGAGCCCGAGGACGCGCGACGCGAGCTCCGCGTCCTCGTAGAACATCTCGTAGAAGTCGCCCATCCTGAAGAACAGGATCGCCCCCTGATGGCGGCCCTTGATCTCCCGGTACTGCTGCATGAGCGGCGTCTCCGCCCTGCTCATCGCTCGGCCCTCATCGCTCGTCGCTCACCGCGGCTCCGCCTCGACGACGATCGCCTCGTTGCGCGCCGCCTTGAGCTTCGCGGCCGTCTTCGCCGCGCTCGCGCGCGTCGCGTAGCGACCGACGCGCACCCCGAACAGCTTCCCGCGCGGCACGACGCGCGCCTGGTACCCCCGCGCGACGAGCCGCTGCCGCGCGCGGTCGGCGGCCGCGTGCGTGGGATAGGCGCCCACCTGCACCGTGTACTCGACCGCGGGCGCGCTCGACCTGTCCTTCGCCGTGACGGGCGCTTTCGCCGCGGGCACCGGCGCCGGCGCCGCGGGGCGCATGACCTCCACCGTCGTCGTCGCCGGCAGGTTCGCGCAGCGACCCCGCTCGCTCGAGATCTGGTTGGTGAGCTCGATGTTCTCCGCGGGCACCGCCGCCCGTGCGCTGTCCATCGCCGTGCAACCGCGCCGGGCCTCCCCGCTCTCGAAGGCGAGGCGGCCGAGCCAGTACCAGGCGGTCGCGCGCTTGTCGGGCGGGGGATACTCGCCGAGCAGCCGCTCGAGGTGCTGGCGGGCGAGCGCGCGATCGCCTCGCGCCATCTCGAGCTGCGCGAGGCGGATCAGCGCCGACGGGACGCGCGGTGACAGCGGGTACTCGACGGCGACGCGCCGGTAGTCGCGCTCGGCGTCGAGGGCGTTGGCCGCGAGCGCCGCGCGCCAGTAGAGCCCCTCGGCGTAGCGCAGCGAGCTGGCGGGGATGCGCGCCAGCGTCGAGTCGACGAGGGCGCGCCCCGCCGTGCCGTCGCCGGTGGAGACGAGCACCTGCGCGCGCGCGTACGCGCTCGAGTCGGCGGCGGGAACGCCCGCCGGCGCTTCCTGGGCGGACAGACGGGCGGCCAGCGTTAGGCAGGCCGTGGCGGCGAGACGGACGAAGACGCGCATCGACATCGGGGTCACGCCGCGGCGCGCTGCGTCGCGAGACCGCAGAGCGAGAGGACGAGCGTCGCCAGCGCCTGCTCGTCGGAGGAGAGCCGCGACTCCTTGAGCGCGCAGTCCGTCGCGAGCAGGAGCGCGAGCGCGCGGTCGAGCTGCGGCGTCGTCCACCGCTCGACGCCGCGCGTCCACGCCTTCACCGCGTCGCCCCACGAGCGGCCCGTGAACGCCCCGCCGCTCTCCTTGAGGAGCCCGAACAGCTCGTTGTACATCTGCCCCATCGGCGTGCCGCGGTCGCGCAGCGCGCGCGCCCACGCGACGGCCAGCATCTGCGTCGAGAGCGCCATCGTCACCGTCACGGCGTTCGTTTTCGGCTGCTCGAGCACATGCGGCAGCAGCTCGATCGCGCGCGCCGCGTCGCGGTCGAGCACCGCGTCGAGGAGGTCGCCTAACGTCTCTCCGTGGCGCACTCCGACGATCGCCGCCACCGCCGCTTCGTCGATCTCGCGGCCCGCGGCGTAGCTGGCGAGCTTGTCGAGCTCCGCGTGCAGCGCCGGGAGGTCGTTGCCGACCGTCTCGTGAAGCAGCGCGACCGCGCGCTCGCTGATCGTCGTGCCGAGCTCCTTCGCTTGGTGCTCGATCCACTTCGGCACGCGGTCGTCGCCGAGCGGGTCGAAGCAGACCGAGATCCCGGCCGCGCTCTCGAGCTTCTTGTCCCCCTTGCCTTCGCCGACCGTCACCAGCGCGACGATGGTGTCCGCCGAGGGGCGCGCGAGATAGCGGTCGAGCGCCGCGCGCGCGTCCTTCTTCAGCGCGCCGACATCGCGCACCACCACCATCCGCCGGTCGGCCATCATCGGTGGCGTGTCGAGGAGCGAGGCGAGGGTCCCGGCGTCCACTTCGTTGCCGCGACGCACCTCGAGGTTGAAGTCGCGCGTCGCCGGATCCACCACCGCGGCGACGAGCTGCTTCACCGCGTCTTCCTTGAGGAAGTCGTCCTCCCCGTGCACGTAGTACACGGGCGCGAACTGGCGGTCGCGGATCGACTTGAAGAAGGCGCGCTGCTCGGCGACGGACATGGCGGGGAATATACTCCCCCGCCCCCGCCCCGGGTCAGCGTCCGGTGTAGTTGACCAGCCGCAGCTCGCCCTGGGCGAAGTGCAGCGGCGCCTGCTCGGCGGCGAGCACCGCCGACCACACCCCGATCCCCGTCGACGCCGTGGCGACCATCGCGCCTGGCGCGATCGAGGAGGAGAAGGGATCGGACTCGATCGTCGGGAGCGACGCGACCACCGGCGGCAGAACGAGGTCGCGCGGCGTCGCCTCGACATGCTGCGTCACCGTGAAGGCGAGCAGCCCCGCGGCGACGACGCCCGTCGCCAGCGCGACGAAGGCGCCGGGATGCGACCGGAAGAGACCACGGTCGGCATTCGGCGCCTCGGCTTTCAGCGACTGGATCCGAGCCTGGAGCCGCTCCGAGAAATCGGGTGAAGGCTCGATGTCGGGAATGTTGCGGACGACGAGCAACGCGCGGCGAACCAGGGCATCGTGATGTGCGCAGCGCTCACACTCGATGAGATGGCGCTGCATCCGCACCAGATCGATGCCCGGAAGCAGATCGTCGACGAACGCGACGTGATTGCGGCGAAAATCTCGGCAGTCCATGTGGGCTAACGGTACCCTCGGTACCGGGGGAGGTTCCTGGCCCTAACCTGACTTCGGGCTCCGTTTGGCGGTAGGGGGCGCGATCGGAAGCGCTGATGGCTGGAGGCTGGAGGCGAAGCTGGTGGATTGGGAAAGCGACGGCGGCTTGGAGGATGAGCCCCCAAGCCGCCGTCGCTTCCTGCCTCCAGCTTCCAGCCGCTATCCCAGCGACGGCTCGATGATCTCCGCGAAGGCGTTCCGCGCGCGGTTCAGTCGCGACTTCACCGTGCCCAGGTTGCACTCCGTGATCTCGGCGATCTCCTCGTAGGACTTGCCCTCGAGCTCGCGCAGCACGAACACCTCGCGGTGATGCGCCGGGAGCTTCGCGACCGAGTCCTCGACCAGCTCCCGCAGATGCCGCTTCCGGAAGAGGTCGTCCGGACGCGCCGTCGTGTCTTCGAACTGCAGCGGGCGATCGTCTTCCTGCCAGTTCTTCCGGATCGTCTGGAAGAGCACCAGCGGGTTGCGCGACCGATTGCGCAGCTCGTTCTTCGCCAGGTTCGACGCGATCGTATAGATCCACGTCGAGAACTTCTTCGACCGGTCGAACCGGTGCAGGTGACGGTACACCCGGATGAAGACCTCCTGGACGAGGTCCTCCGCCTTCTCGCGGTCGCCGATCGTCCGGTAGACGAAGTTCAGCAGCCGCCCCTGGTACCGGTCGACGAGCTCCTGGAACGCGCGCTCCTCGCCACCGAGGAATGCGGTCACCACGCCCGCGTCGTCGAGCCCGCGCAACTGCTCCCTGATCGCCGCACCAGGCAACGTCGCCGGCCGCTTCATCGCGATCTCTGCCATGCTTCCTTCCCTTCCGGGATCGTCCCGGTCAAAGGATACGCTCCGACAACACAGGGTCGTGAGTCCATCCTCCAAACAAGGTTCACTCGACTTCCACCGTGTACTAAAGCACCCACCATGCCGCGCCGACAACTTCGAAACACGCAACGTAAGGAAATATAAATCAACAAGTTACGGACTTCAACTTCAACTGTTTCCGAGCTCTGCCGTCGCCCCTGTCCCACCCGCTGGACGTTTCATCCGGACACTGTCCCGCCGCACGCATCGCCCCCCGAGCGCTACCGTTCAACCTGGGTCCCACCCTTCCCGTCACTTGCGGGACGCGCCGGACCGGGCCGATTGCACAGCGGAGTCGGCCGTGGAGAAGCAGAGCGCATCCCCGCGTATATGCACGATCCTTCCTTTACGTCGGGTGACGACGCCCTCGTCGCGATGTTAGCGCACTCGGCGGCGGACCTCGCTCAGACCGACGCCGCCCACCGCGCCGCGTACATCAGCGCCAGCGCGGTCTTGGCGTCACGGATCTCTCCCGACCCGATGCGGTCGAGCGCGTCGCGCAGACTCATCGGCACGATCTCCATGAACTCGTCGTTCTCGTGCGCCGTCGCGCCGCGCACCAGACCGGTGGCCATGAAGACGTGGATCACCTCGTCGGTGAACCCCGGCGTCGTGAACATCGTGTAGAGGTGTGAGACACGCTCGGCCGTGCAACCGGTTTCCTCGCGCAGCTCGCGAACCGCGCACGCGTCCGGCTCCTCTCCCGCGTCGAGCCGCCCGGCGGGAATCTCCCAGATGTAGCCCCCCGCCGCGTACCGGTACTGTCTGATCAGCAGGATCTGCGGATCCTCGCTCCTGGGGTCGGTGAGGAAGGGAACCACCGCGCTCGCTCCCGGGTGGCGGATGATGTCCATCTCGCCGATGGAGCCATCGGGAAAGCGCACGGTGTCCGTGTACAGGTCGATCACTCGCCCGTGGTGGACGAGCCGGGACTGAAGCTGATTGTCTGGCACGTGTCGTCGAGGTGTGTGGCGTCTGGCGTCCGACTGCTGGCGGTCGGCTCAGGTGGCGATGCGGTATCCGGTCTTCCGAACGGTGAGAATGTGCCGCGGGTTCGCGGGATCGTCCTCGAGCTTTCGCCGCAGCTCGGCGACGTGGGTGTCCACCGTCCGGCTCACCACCGCCGGATCATAACCCCATACCTCGCGCAGCAGCTCGGTGCGCGTGGCGATGCGTCCATGGCGGCGCAGCAGCGCGAGCAGGAGATCGATCTCGCGCGGCCGCAACGCGACGGACGCTCCGTCGCGACGGACGCTGCGCGTCGACGGCTCGACGGTCACGTCGCCGAAGAGGAAGGTCTCCTCGCGCCCGTTCTCGGCGGACGACCGCGCCTCGCTCTGCCGACGCAGGTGCGCGGCGACGCGCGCGAGGAGCTCCATCAGTCCGAAGGGCTTCGTCACGTAGTCGTCGGCGCCGAGCCGGAAGCCGCGCACCTTCTCGAGCTCCTCGCCGCGCGCGGTCAGGATGATGACCGGCATCCCGTAGCCTTCCTCGCGCAGCGTACGCAGCACCCGATACCCGTCGAACGTGCCGGGGAGCATCAGGTCGAGGATCACGAGCGCGGGCGTCGCGCCGCGGATCGACGCGAGCGCCTCCTCGCCGTCGGGAGCGACGTCCACGGTGTAGCCCTCGACCTCGAGGTTGTTGCGCAGCCCCATCGCGAGGTTGCGGTTGTCCTCGACCACGAGCACGCGCGTCATCGTGCCCTCGCTTTCTCGCGGCGCGGCGCGCTCGTCATCGTCCGCTCGGTGGGCCGTGACGGCTCGGTGAGCGGCAGCGTGATGACGAAGCGCGCGCCTCCCGATGCGGCGTCCTCGATTCGCGTCGCGCCGCCGTTCGCCGCGACGAGCTCGCGCACCACCGAGAGACCGAGCCCGCTGCCCGACGCGCTGCCCGCCGTCGGCATGCGAACGAAGGGGAGCCAGACGCGCTCCCGATCCGCCGGCTTCACCCCCGGGCCTTCATCGTCGACCGTCAGGCGCGCCGCGTTCCCGTCGCGCGCCAGCACGACCTTCACGCGGCCGCCCGAGCCGCCGTGCTTTACGGCGTTGTCGAGCAGGTTGAGCAGGATCTGGCGAATGGTGCCCGCGTCGACCGCGGCGCAGAGCGTGTCGTCGATCGACGACTCGAGCGTCACCTCCGCCGCGGCGGCGAGGGGCGCGAAGCGCGCGAGCGTCTCGCCGATCACCGGACCCAGCGCCAGTGTCGCGCCGGCGGCGGGGCGAATCCCGCGCTCGCTCCGCGCGAAGTGCAGCACGTTCTCGACGAGCTGCATCAGTCGCTGTCCCTCCTGCACGATGATCTCGGCTGCCTGCCGTCGCTCGCTCTCGCTGCGCGCGCGGCCGAGCCGCAGCGTCTCGGCGAAGAGCATGATCTGCGCGAGCGGCGTCCGGAGCTCGTGCGAGACGCCGGCGACGAAGTCGTTCCGCAGCCGCGCCAGCTCCTGCTCGCGATGGAGCTGCAGCACCGCGACGCCGAGCAGCCCGATCGTCGTCATGAGCAGCGTGACGAGCAGCGGGAGCCGCGAGCCCGGAGGGGGCCCGATGCGAAGCCGCGTGATGGCCATCGGACGGAGGGCGACGGACACGCGGAGCCGTGCGACGCGTTCCGCCGTCGCCTGTCCGGCGAACGCGGAAGAAGTCGCCGCCCCGGTGCGCCAGAGCATCTCGCCGTCGGCGTCGCTCACGGCGACGTCGAGCAGCGAATCGATCGGGACGCCGCCTGTCACGTCCCACGGGAGGAGGGCGCGACGCCGCAGCGCCGGCGCGATGAGCCGCGATGCGAGCGTCGCGCGGCAGAGCGTGAGGCCGTACGCGGCGAGCGGCGCGCCGTGCTCGGCGATGCGCACCCCGTACACGACTGGTGGGAGCGCGCGAGGCGCGAGCAGTGCGTACCCGCGCTCCTGGCGGAAGCTCTCGCTGACGTCGGCCGCGATGACGTCGCGGAGCTTCGCGATCGTCGGGGCGGGCAGCGTCGTCGGTCCGGCGCGCACCTCGCCGTTGCGGAGATCGACGGCGATCGCCGTCGGCACGGTGCCGTCCGGGCAGGACAGGCGATCGGTGCCCTGGGCTGCGAAGGTCGCGGGGTCCGCGAGCGGCTCGAAGGGCGACGCCGCCTTCCCCGCGGTGACGGTGCCGAGCGCCGGAGCCGCGACGGCGTCGAGCGTCTCGCCGAGCGACGCCACCATCTCCCACGCCGCGACGGATGCATAGTCGCGCAGCGCGCGCTCCGCGGTCTCGCGATGCGAGCGCGCGGCCGAGTGGGCCTCGTAGGCCAGCATCCCGGTCACCACGAGCGCGAGCACGAGCAGCGCGCCGAGCACGACATTGCTCGCCCGTGACCTCACGTCGCGTCGCACGCTTCTCCGGCCATCACGGCGTCCGTCGACCGCTCCCGTCCCCATGGCGCCAACATACGGCGCTTTCGATGCCGGACGCCACCACGCGCGCCACCGGAGCCGTGTGCGTCGGACAATTCTCTGACACTCCGCGGCCGTGCCCCAGCTGACGGGCCGAGGGGACGCGGAGCCTCAGCTGCCTAACGGCGAGCCCTCGGCGTCGTAGAGGCTCACCGGTCCCGCGTCGAGCGCGGCGAGCGGCTGCTCGATCTGCGCCGGGTCGCCCACGACGACGATGCGGAGGCGCTCGGGATGCAGATGGCGCTGCGCCGCCTCGAGCACGTCGGCGGTCGTCACCGAGAGGATGTTCTGCCGGTACGTGTCGAAGTAGCTGTCGTCGAGACCGTACACCACGAGGTTCGCGAGCGCCGTCGCGACCGCGGCCGTCGTCTCGTAGCGGATCGGGAAGACGCCGCTCAGGTAGCTCGTCGCGAGCGTGAGCTCCTCCTCCGAGATCGGCTCGCTGCGCATGCGGTCGATCTCGCTCAGGATCTCGCGCGTCGCCGCGGCGGTCACGTCGCTCGCCACCGCGGTCGAGACGATGAAGGGACCGGCCGCGCGGCGCCAGTCGAACTCCGAGCGCGCGCCGTAGGTGTACGCGTTCCGCTCGCGGAGGTTGAGGTTGATGCGCGACGAGAACAGGCCGCCGAGCACGGCGTTCATCACGACCACCCGGAAGTAGTCGGGGTGCACGCGCGGGATCCCCACGTGCGCGACGCGGATCTCCGACTGCGGCGCGTCCGCCTTGGAGATCACGTGCACCGCGCGCGATCCGGGGCTCGGCGCGTCTACGACGGCGACTGGCGTGGGTGCGCTCCCTCCCCACACGCCGAACGCCTCCTCGAGGAGCGCGACGGCGTCGTCCGTCGTCACGTCGCCCGCCATGACGATCGTCGTCCCGCCGGCGCGATAGCGCGCCGCGTACAGCTCCCCCACCTCGCGCGCCGTGATCGCATCGACCGCCGCGGCCCCCCCACCCATCGGGCGCGCGTAGCGCGACTCCGGAGCGTAGACGAAGTGCGACGTCATCTCGTCGGCGAGTCCGCGCGGCTCCGTCCGGAGCTGCAGCAGCTCGGCCAGTCGCTCGGCCTTCAGCCGCTCGAGCTCGCGCGCCGGAAAGCTCGGCGCGGTCAGTGTCTCCGCGAAGAGCGCGAGCGCGTCGGACAGGTGCGACCGCGTCACCGTCATGGACGCGACGCCGACGTCCCAGTCGGCGTAGGCGCCGAAGCTCGCTCCCAGACGCTCGAAGCGAAGCGCGAGCATCTCTCCATCCATCGACGCCGTCCCCTCGGTGAGCATCGCGGCCACCAGCGACGCGACCCCCTCGCGGCCGCCGGAGTCGCACACCGCGCCCGCGTCGAGCACCGCGATCACGGTGACGATGGGAAGCCGATGGACCGGCGCGGCGACGAGGCTGATGCCGTTCGAGAGCGTGCGCCGCTCGAATCGCGGAAAGGAGTACGGACGCGGCTCGCCGGGCGCGGGGCGCGTGCGCACGATGGTCGCGCTCACGCGGTCGCCTCCGCGAGCTCGCTCTCGTCGATCGCCTGCGTCGCGCGCGGAACGTAGAGGAGGCTGGCGCGATTGTCCTCGCCGAGCCGCGACTGCGCGAAGACGTCCACGTCCGCGGCGGTCACCGCCTTGTAGCGATCGACCTGCTCGTTGACGAGGCCCGGATCGCCGAAGAAGGTCGCGAACTTGGAGAGCTGATCCGCGCGCTCCCCGGCCGACTGCAGCGCGTTCACGATGTCGGCCTCGATGAGCGCCACCGCGCGCTCGACCTCGTCGGGGGTCACGCGCTCCTCGCGAAGCCGGTCCACCTCACGGCCGACGGCCTCCTCGAGCTCGGGCCCGCTCACTCCCGGGCGGGCGACCGCGTCGATGACGAGCAGGTCGGTACCCTTCGCAAGATCGAAAGTGAACGCGCCGATCTCCTGTGCCAGCTGCTGCTCGCGGACGAGCGCGCGATAGAGCCGGCTTCCACGGCGCATCCCGAGCACCGCGCCGCACACGCTGGCCGCGTAGTACTCGTCGCTCCCGAACACCGGCGACCGGAAGGCGAGGAAGAGCCGCGGCAGCGCCACCTCATCGGGAACGATCTCGCGTTGGCGCTCGCCGAAAACGGGCGGGAGGGTCATGTCGGGCAGGGGCGGCTTCCCCGGTCCGCGCGGAATGTGGCCGAAGTGACGCTCCACCGCCGCGCGCGCGGCTGCGGGATCGAAGTCGCCGGCGATCGAGAGGACCGCGTTGTCCGGCGTGTAGTAGGTGCGAAAGAAGTTCGCGACGTCCTCGAGGCTCGCCGCGCTGAGATCCTCCATCGATCCGATGAGCGAATGATGGAAGGGGTGCGTCGGCGGGAAGCAGAGCGCGTCGAGGCGCTCGAGCCAGGTGCCGTACGGCTGGTTGTCGACCGACCAGCGGCGCTCGTTCTTCACGACGTCGCGCTGCAGATCGAGCTTCTGCTGCGTCATCCCGGGCAGCAGATAGCCCATGCGATCCGCCTCGAGCCAGAGGATCGCCTCGAGGTGGTTCGAGGGAACGGTCTCGAAGTAGTTCGTGCGCTCCAACCAGGTGGAACCGTTCAGCGTGCCCCCGGCGCGCTGGATGGTCTCGAAGTGCTCGTTGGTGCCGACGTGCTCCGAGCCCTGGAAGAGCATGTGCTCGAAGAGATGCGCGAATCCCGTTCGTCCCTCTCGCTCGTTCGCGGATCCGACGTGATACCACAGATTCACGGCGACGATGGGTGCCGAGTGGTCCTCGGACAGGGTGACGAAGAGACCATTCGCCAGCCGGAACGTGTCGATCGGGATGTGCATCGTCGTAGTATGCACGAGTGGCTCGGCCAGCGGGAGCGTCGCGTGCGGCCGCCTCGGTTCCATGTCGCGCACTCATATGGAAGGGGCCGCGCGTGCGGCGCCGCCGGTTCTTCGCGGGATCGTCGCCCTCCACTGGACGTTTGTTGGCAGGACAGCCATGTTCACCCAATGGCCCGGACCTACACCCTGCGGCAACGCGCCGCGACCCAGGCGCAGACGCGGCACCGGATCCTCGAGGCGGCACTCCGGCTGTACGAGACGCACGGCCCCGCCGACACGACCATCCTCGCGATCGCCGAGCGCGCGGGGGTGCAGCGGCTCACACTCTACCGGCACTTCGAGGACGAGCGCACGCTGCTCGACGCGGTGTGGGCGCTCTGGTCGTCGGCGCACCCATTCCCGTCCGTCGAACGGCTCGCGAGCACGGTCGATCCGCGCCAGCGTGCGCGCATCGCGCTCGAGGGGGTGTACGCCTGGTACGAGGGCGCCGCGACCTTTCTCCTCCGGGCGACGGCCGACCGCGAGCGGATGCCGGTGCTCGCCGAGCTCCTCGCCCCGTACGACGCGTGGCTGGCCGAGCTGCGGCGACGGCTCGTCGAGGGTTGGGGCGCGCACGGCCGGCCGCGTGAATGGGTCGCCGCGCTCGCCGGCCACGCCCTGCACCCCGAGAGCTGGCGGTCGCTGGTGCGCGAGGGCGGCCTGTCCGCCGCCGACGCGGCGCGCCTCCTCTCGCGCGCCATCGCCGACGTCGCCGCCGAGCCCTACGCGTGAGGCCTAACGGTAGTCGGGGACGCTGAGCCCGCGCGCGACGACGAGCCGGAGCCAGAGCCCGCTCTGCGCGTGCCCGGGCACGCCGCAGGCGAGCATGAAGCGGCCGGCGTGGTCGGCGTCGAAGTCGAGGGTACCCGTCTCGTCCTCCTGCAGCCCCTCGTCGAGGCGCGGCAGCGCCGCTCCCTCGAACGCCGGCGTCGTCAGCTCGAGCGGGGGCGGGAGCACCTCGCGCACGACGATCGCCGAATGCTGGAGGTCGGAGTCGTGGTTCGTCACGGTGACGTGCACGTGCCACCCGACCGGGATCGCCACGGTGCGCTGCCCGCGGATTGCCCCGTTGTAGTTCAGCGACCCGTTCACCCCGTTGTAGCCGGCGATGAGCTGCACCGACGCGGTCCGGCTCGACGCGTCGTACGTGAGGAACTCGTTCACGCGCACCGGCCCGGTGGGGCGCGGCGGATGCTGCTGCATCGCGGTGTGCGCGGACTGCGACGCGTGGAGCGCGCTGTCGCGGAGTGCCAGCCGTCGAGTGCTGTCGCGCGCGACCGAGTCGCGACGCACGCTGTCGCGCAGCGCGAGCGCCCGCGCGACGCTGTCCCGCCGCACGCTCTCGCGCTCCAGGCTGTCGCGTCGTGCCGCCGTGCGGGCGCTGTCGAGCCGCGCCGCGGCGAGCAGGCTCTCGCTCACCGGCGTGCGCGAGCCGGCGACCGCGCCGTCGGGCGCGGGGCCGACGTCGTATCCCGCGGCCGAGGAGTCGGCGCGCGCCGCCTCGGCGGAGCTCTGCTCCCCTTCGCGGCATCCGGCCGCGAGCAGGACGAGCGAGAGCACCGCGAGCGCGCGCGCCGCCGTCATCAGGGCCGCGCGGCGCCCGCGATCGCGGCGCCGTTCACGTCGCGCAGCGTGACCTCGCCCAGGTTCAGCGCGCGGATTCCCGCCTCGATCGACGCGCGATCGCCGACCACCACGATCGCCATCTTCGAGGGGTCGAGGTACCGCTGCGCCACGCGCTGGACGTCCGCCTGGGTCACCTTCTCGATCTGCTGCACGTAGCTGGAGTAGAAGTCGGGCGGGAGGCCGTACACTACGACCGGGACGAGCTGCGACGCGATGCTCCCGGTCGTCTCGAAGTCGCCCGGCAACTGCAGCTCGAGATACCGCTTCGCGCGCCCGAGCTCGGCGCTCGAGACGGTGTCGCGGATCCCGCGCAGCTCGCTCATGAACTCGATGAGCGACGAGTCGGTCTTCGTCCCCGTCACTTCCGCGCGCGCCACGAAGGGGCCGGGCTGCCGACGCATCGCGAACCCGGAGCCCGCGCCGTACGTGAACCCGCGCTTCTCGCGCAGGTTCTGGTTCAGCCGGCTGCTGAAGGATCCGCCGAGGATCGTGTTCATCACCATCAGCGCGAAGTAGTCGGGGGTCGAGCGGGCGACGCCGACCTCGCCGATGCGGATCGACGACTGCGGCGCGCCCGGCTTGTCCACGAGGTAGATGGTGGGCTTCGGCGCGGCGGCGGTCGCGGTGGGATACTTCGTCTCCGGCACCGAGCCCCGCTTCCATCCGCCGAAGAGAGCGCGCGCGCGCCGCTCGACGTCCGCCGGCGTGACGTCGCCCACCACGATCAGCGTCGCGTTGTTCGGGCGATAGTAGGTCTGGTAGAAGCGTCGCACGTCGGCGCCGGTGATCGCCTTCGTCGACTGCTCGGTGCCCGTCGCGGGGTGGCCGTACGGATGCGCGCTCCCGTAGAGCGCCGCGGCGTAGACGCGATCGGCGATGTCGCGCGGACGGTCGCGCGACTGGAGGAGGTCGGTGAGCCGCTGCTGCTTCAGCCGGTCCACGTCCTTCGTCGCGAAGGCGGGGTGCAGCACGACGTCGGCGAAGAGTGCCAGCGCGCTGTCCATCTGCGCGGTGCTGGTGTGCAGGGAGACCTGCGAGAGGTCCCATCCGCTCCCCGAGTTCAGGCTGGCGCCGAGGAAGGAGAGCTGGTCGGCGATCTGCAGCGCGGAGCGCGTCGTCGTGCCCTCGCGCAGGAGCGCCCCGGTGAGCGACGCGAGCCCGCCCCGCGTGGCGGGGTCGGCCTCGGTCCCACTGCCGAGCACGAGGACGAAGTCGGCGAGCGGCAGCTCGTGCTGCTCGACGACGAGCAGCGTCATCCCGTTAGGCAGCGTCCGCCGGTCGATCGGCGGCAGCGTCACGCTCGGCGCCGGGCCGAGCACGGGAGGAACGGTGTCGATCTGCGGAGCCGGGGCCGCCTGCGGAGCCGCCTCGGGGGCGGGTGCCGGCACGACCGGCGCCGGAGCGGGCGCCGGAGCGCTGGTGCAAGCCGCGGTGAGAAGCGCGGCGATCGAGATGGCGCGACGCATCAGCGGGTTCCTCCCTTCACGGCCATGTCGGTCTTCCCCTGCGGAACGATGGTGAGCACGACCTTGGGCGCGGTGAGATACTGCGACGCGACTCGCTTCACGTCGGCCGCCGTCACGCGATCGTAGCGCGCCGCGTCCTGCTGCGAGTAGTCGGGCTGACCGGCGAGGTAGTTGTATCGATTGAGCTGCTCCGCCTTGCCGAGCACGCTCGCCATGTCGTCGAGGAAGCTCGTGCGGTAGGAGTTCTGCGCACGCTCGACTTCACGCGCCGTCGGCCCCTCCGTCGCCAGGCGCGTGATCTCGGAGTCGATCGCCGCGGCCATCTCGGTCGGCGTGTGGCCCTGCTTGGGCGTCACGACGACCTGGAACCAGCTGTCGAGCCGCGCGCTCGACTGGTTCGCGTTCACCTGCTGCGCGCTCTGCGCCTGGTAGACGAGCTTCGTGTACAGACGCGAGCTCTTGTCGCCGGCGAGGATGAAGGCGAGGATGTCGAGCGCCGCGTCGTCCTGCGTCAGCGCCTTGGGCGTCCGCCAGGCGTAGTAGAGCCGCGGCAGCTGCACGCGGTCCTCGAGCACGAGCACGGTGTCGCGCGTGAGCGCGATCGCCGGCACGGTGGTGTTGGGTGGCACCGCCGGCCCGCGCGGGATCTGGCCGAAGTAGCGCGTCACCCATGCCTTGACGCTGTCGGCGTTGAAGTCACCGGCGATGGTCAGCGTCGCGTTGTTCGGCGCGTAATAGGTTCGGAAGAATCCCTTCACGTCGTCGAGCGACGCCGCCGAGAGATCGGCCATCGAGCCGATCACCGGCCACGAGTAGGGGTGACTCTTCGGGAAGAGCGCGCCGAGGATCGTCTCGTTGGCCCGGCCGTAGGGGACGTTGTCCACGCGCTCGCGCCGCTCGTTCTTCACGACGTCGCGCTGCAGGTCGAGCTTCGCCTGGTCCATCGTCGGCAGCAGCCATCCCATCCGGTCGGCGTCGAGCCAGAGCGCGAGCGGGAGCGCGTTCGACGGCATCACCTCGTAGTAGTTCGTGCGATCCTGCGTCGTCGAGCCGTTGTTCTCGGCGCCGGCAGACTCCAGCAGCTGATCGAAGGCGCCGACGGGCACGTGCTGCGAGCCCATGAACATGATGTGCTCGAACAGGTGCGCGAACCCGGTGCGTCCCGGCTGCTCGTTCGACGAGCCGACGTGATACCAGGTGTCGACGGCGACGATCGGCGTCGAGTGGTCCTCGTGCAGCAGCACCTCGAGCCCGTTGGGGAGCGTATAGCGCTCGACCCTGATCGATGGCACCGATTGCGCGTCCGCGCGCGATGCCGCGAGGGCGACCGCGCCGGCGAGCAGCGCGGCCGTCGTGGTCAGCTGGCCAATCCCTCTCACTGCGACCTCCGTTCGAGAAGAAAGACGACGGGAACCTTGAAGGACTCGCCGACGACGTAGCGCCATGCCTGATCGCGGTTCTGCGAGATCGGGCTCGTGCGCGTCGGCGACGTCAGCGGCTCGAGACCGAACCGCCGCGCAAGGATAGACAACCGGAGCATGTGAAAGGGATCGCTCACCAGGATCACGTCGTGCCGCGACTGTCCCTTCAGGATGGCGGCAACGCCGCTCAGCGATTCCCGCGTCGTGCGTCCCTGCGTCTCGAGCACGATCGCGCTGTCCGGCACGCCGCGGCGCAGCGCATAGCGCCGGCTGACCGCGGCCTCGCTCGTGGTGTCGCCCTCACCGCGCCCCCCGGTGAAGATCACGCGCGGCGCCATCCCCGCGCGCCAGAGCTCGATCGCGTGGTCGAGGCGGGCCCGCAATACCGGCGATGGCCGCCCGACGTACTGCGCCGCGCCGAGCACGACGATCGCCGACGCGGGTCGGGCTTCGTCGCGGCGTCCGATCGTGATGATCTCGGCCATCGTGAGGATCCAGCCGGCGAGCAGGGCGACGACGAGAGCGGCGGCGATACGCCACCTGAGCCGCCGCCGGGGTCGGGATCGCGGATCGGCGCCACGGACATCGTCGGCGCGCGGCCGCGGGCGAGCCTGTGCTTCGGCGGTCATCGCGAACAAGGTAGCGTCCGTGCCGCCGGGCGGGAACGCCCGTTCGCCGGCGAGCGCGCCGTTCAGCCGGCTGGCCGGCCCCTCACTCGGCCAGGCTGAGAAGGGCGAGCCAGAACACGTCGAAGGAGACGCGCGATTCGCGCTCGGGGTTGAGCGTGGCCTCGAGCGCGAGTCCGTCGAGCACGGCCACCACCACTCCCGAGAGCAGCTCGACCGGCACCCGCGGCCGGAGGTCGAGCAGTGCGAACAGGCGCGAGGCGGTCGTTTCCGCCTCGAGATGGCGCAGCCGTGCCGCGCGCCGCGCCGCCGCCGTCGCGCCGGGAGAGGGGTCGTGCAGCAGCTCGAGGAGGACGCGCAGCTCCTCGAGCTCCAGCTCGTGCTCGATCCAGCGCCAGACCGCGTCGATCGCCTCCGCCGGCTTGCAGCCCTCGAGCGCTGACCGCTCGCGCGAGAGGAGCCGCTCGGTGAGCCACTCGATCAGCCGCGCGAGCAGCGCGTCGCGGTCGCGGAAGTGGTAATGGATGAGCGCCTTGCTCACCCCCGCTTCCGTCGCGACGTCCTGCATGCTGAGGCGGACCAGCCCCGCGTCGCGCACGCGCCGGGCCGCCGCGGCGAGGATCTTCGCCGGCGCCGATTCTCCGTTCGGCTCCCCGCGCGTCGCGACGGCGGGGCGCCGCCCGGCCGCGGTCGCCTCGGAGCTGTCGTCAGCCTGGGTCACGGGGCGGGCGTCAGAGGGTGATCCGCGTGCGCGGCTCGGGCGCGTGGACGTGGTATCCGCTCGCCGTTAGGCGCTCGCGCAGCGCGTCCTGTGCCGCCGGCTCGCCGTGCACGAGGTACACGTCGCGCAGGGCGGGCGACTTCGCCCGCACTTCGCCGAGCCAGCGCCCGAGCTCCGTGCGGTCGGCGTGCGCGCTGTATCCGTTGAGCACCACGACCTCCGCTTTCAGAGGAAACTGCTCGCCGATGATGTTGAGCATCGGCCGGCGCTCGACGATCCGCCGTCCCAGCGTATGCTCGGCCTGGAAGCCGACGATGAGCACCGTGTTGCGCGGATCGCTCACTCCGTTCGCCAGATGATGGACGATCCGCCCCGTCTCCGCCATCCCCGAGGCGGCGATGATGATCAACGGGCCGTGCTGCGAGTTGAGCGCCTTCGACTCGCTGACGTCGCGCGTGTAGTGCACGAGATCGAAGCGGAAGAGCTCATTCACCTCGCGGACGAAGTCCTCCGTCTGGTCGAAGAGGTCGGGGTGCATCTCGAACACCGCGGTCGTCCCGGTGGCGAGCGGACTGTCGACGTAGATCGGGATCGGCGGGATACGCTTCTCGCGTACCAGAATGTGGAGGTCGTAGATGATCTCCTGGGTGCGGCCGACGGCGAAGGCGGGGATCATGACGCGTCCTCCGCGCGCCGCTGTCTTCGTTACCACCTCCGCCAGCCGCGCGCGCATGTCCTCCACCGGCTGGTGGTCGCGGTCCCCGTACGTCGATTCCATCAGTACGAGCTCCGCGCCCTCCGGCGCCTGCGGGCTCCGGATGATCGGCAGCCCGTAGCGGCCGACGTCCGCCGAGAAGACGAGCCGCCGCGACGCGTCCTTCTCGCTGCAGTCCACGATCACCGACGCCGAGCCGAGGATGTGGCCCGCGTCGACGTAGGTGGCGCGCACGCCGGGCACGACGTCGAACGGCTTGTTGTACGGGATGCCGACCATCAGCTCCTGCACGCGCACCGCGTCGCGCATCGCGTAGAGCGGCGGCACGAAGGGCTTGCCGTGTCGCGCGAGATGCTTCGCGTCCTGCTCCTGGATGTGCGCGCTGTCGGCGAGCATCAGCGCGCAGAGATCGCGCGTCGCCGGCGTCGCCCAGATGGTCTTGCCGTAGCCCTGCGCGACGAGAAAGGGGAGGCGCCCCGCGTGGTCGATGTGCGCGTGCGAGAGCACCACGGCATCGATCTCGTCGACGGGCACGGGAAGGGTGCGGTTCTTCTCCGCGGACTCGCTGCGCTTCCCCTGGAAGAGGCCGCAGTCGAGCAGCACCGTGCGGCCGCCGACACGGAGGATGTGGCAGGAGCCGGTGACCTCACGCGCCGCGCCGTAGAACTCGAGCTCCATGCGATCGCGTCGCTCCGCGGTCAGGGTTCGACGACGTCGCGCTGGAACACGATCGTCAGGCGGGTGCCATCCTGGGCCATCATCGCCGGCTCCCAGCGCGAGCGGCTGCGTTCGTTCAGGAGATCGGTCAGCGCGTTCTCGTCGTCGCGCGGGTGCCGGGTCAGCTGCAGCATCACCGCCTGGTATTCTTTCATGGTCGCGAAATTACTAGCTTCCCCGGCATGGACACCACCCCGCTCTATCCCACGCTGCGGCTCGTCGCCCATCCGCTCGTCCAGCACAAGGTGACGGTGCTCCGCGACAAGCGGACGCCGACCAAGATCTTCAAGGAGCTGGTCGACGAGATCGCGATGCTGATGGCGTACGAGGCGACGGCCGACCTGCTGCTCGAGCCGGTGACGGTCGAGACTCCGCTCGAGACGACCGAGGGTCGCCAGGTCAGCGGCAAGAAGCTGACCCTCGTCCCGATCCTGCGCGCGGGACTCGGCATGGTCGAGGGAATCCTCCGTCTCGTCCCCGCGGCGCGTGTCGGCCACATCGGGCTCTATCGCGATCACGATACCCTCGAGCCGGTCGACTACTACTTCAAGGTGCCTGGCGACGCCGCGGAGCGTGACTTCTTCCTCCTGGACCCGATGCTCGCCACGGGCGGCAGCGCGGTGTCGGCGGTCGCGTCGCTCAAGCGCGCGGGCGCAGCGCGCATCCGCTTTCTCTGTCTCGTCGCTGCTCCCGAGGGCGTGAAGCGGCTCGCCGCCGCGCACCCGGACGTCATCGTCTACTGCGCCGCGCTCGACCGCGAGCTCAATGCGCAAGGCTACATCCTGCCCGGCCTCGGCGACGCGGGGGATCGATTGTTCGGGACGCGATAGGCAGGAAGCAGGAAGCTGGAAGCTGGAAGCAGGAAGCCGCAGGCGGAAAGGCTCGGCGGCTCGCGGGATTACTCTCGCGAGCCGCCGATTGCTTATGGCCTCCTGCCTACGGCCTCCTGCTTACGGCCCCCTGCCGCTTCTCAGCCGAACCACTCCCTCGGACAATCGCGCTGCTGTCTCGCCGCGTCGATGATCCAGCGCTGTGATTGCGGATCGGTCACTTCGTCGGCGACCAGGTTGAACCACGTCGTCGCGCGCTTCAGGTCGCCGACGCGGCGCCACAGCTCGCCCACGAGATAGGTGAGCACCGCGCGCTCCTCGCGCGGGACGCCGTCGAAGCTCGCCAGCGCCTCCTCGAACTTCCACGCTGCCTTACGGCGGAAGAAGCGCTCCGCCTCGATGTCGCCCTCATCGACGCAACACCAGGCGGCGCGCAGCAGGAGGTCGGCGACGTGCCGCGGCTCGCTCGACTGCCAGTCGGCGACTTTCGCCGCTGCTTCGTACTTCTCCGAGCCCGTCATTCCCGTCGATGCCACCGGCGCGAGCTCGTTCCACACGTGCTCCTTGAGCGTCGGCGTGACGTCGGCTTCCTCGGTGAAGTCGCGCTCGGCGCCCGAGTAGCCACACCGGTTGCAGGTGTGGATCAGGTACGGCAACGGCTGCGTCCCGGCGGCGCGCTCGTGGAAATCCGTGCGCTTGCCGCCGAACGAATTAGTGGAGACCACCGCCTGCGAACGGAAGCGGGTCTCACACACCGGGCACTTGAGGTCGATCTGCTGGAGCGTCGTCATTGGCTACCTACCTACCTGCGCCTCACCATCCCCCCGCTTTTTCTGCCAAAGGAAAATCTGTGCCACTCGTGTCGTGATGCCGCCCCTGCTCGTTTCCGTTCGAATATCGCCCTTGTTCGGTCCGACATGCGCGGCTATCATTCCGCCCGTCTCGACACCGGGCGACTCGCCGGTTCCGCGCTGCCACCCGCGACCTGGGCGTTGATGCTCATCAACCTGCTCCCGGATTTCTTCGCCGCCCTCCAGAGCCCCGACCCGGTTGCCGCCTACCAACGCTACTTCGATGCCCATCGCCGTCTCCTGACGGCCTACTGGCAGAACTACGTCGTCGATCCCGACGGCGCCCACTTCCACGACGTTGTCCGCAGCACCGTCGCCGCCGATCGCGCCGATCTCCGCGCGATGCTCGAGCGCACCGACGTCGTCTCCCTCGCCCGCGCCACCGAGCAGCAGTGCGCCACCCTCCTCGACGTGGACGTCGACATCGACGTCGTGCTCATGGTCGGCGTCGGCGCGGCGAACGCCGGTGAGCTCGTCGTCGACGGCCGCGGGGTCGCGTTCGTCTGTCTCGAGCATTTCACCAGCGTCGCCAACGCCGAGACGCAGGGACTCGGGCTCGATCCCGAGCTCGTCCCGCTCTGGCTCGCCCACGAGATAGCGCATGCCGTCAGGTACACGTCACCTGGCAGCCGCAGCGAGATGCGCACGCTCGTCGAGGAGGCAGGCGGCTACTACTCGTACTGGGAGACCGGTCGCCGCGCGACGCTGCGCGAGCTGCTGGTGAACGAGGGGCTCGCCGTGCAGGTATCGCAGGCGATCAGCCCCGGCCATGCGGCGTGGGAGTATTTCGGGTACGGTCGGAGACAGTACGCGCGCGTACGTGAGCTGGAGAGCGTGATCGCGCGCGCCGTCGCTCCCGAGCTCGACGCGAGCGCCCTCGGCCTCCGCCTGCGCTATCTCTCCGGCGGGATGAGCGACGAGGCGCGCACCGTCGACCGCTACGTGCTCCCCGAGCGCAGCGGATACCTGCTCGGCGCTCGTCTCGTCGAGCCGGCGATCCAGGCCCACGGCCTGTCCTGGGCCGTCCGCGCCAGCGCCGTCGAGCTCACCGACCTCGCCCGCAGCGGCGCGGCGACTGCCTAACGGCCTACTTCCCGACGCAGAACGAGCGGAAGACGCGATCGAGCACGTCTTCCGTGTCCACCACGCCGATCAGCTCCTCGAGTGCGCCGACGGCGCTCCGGAGATGGACGGCCATGACGGGCGCGGGGAGCGCCGACTCGGCCCAGGCGATCGCGAATGCGCGCAGTTCCTCGCGCGCGGCGCGCAGCGCCACGAGGTGGCGGGCCCGCGTCACCACCGGCGCGTCGAAGGTCGGCGCGCCTAACGCGCTCGCGAGCGTGTCCTCGATGCGGCCGAGCAGCGCGTCGAGCCCGGCACCGGTCTCCGCGCTCACTTCGACCGCGGTCGAGTCCGCGGGAAGGGGAGGGGCGTCCGAGCGGTCGCGCTTCGTCGCGACGTCGATCACCGGCGCGGCCGTCACCGCGGCGATGCGCGCGTGCGTCGCCACGATCTCGGTTTCCCGCTCCGCGCAGGCGAGCACGACCTGCGCGCGCGCCAGGTAGCGCTCGCTCACCTCGATCCCGAGCCGCTCGAGCGGATCATTCGTCTCGCGGAGTCCCGCGGTGTCGACGAGACGCAGCGGCCAGCTCCGTGCGTCCACGACCGCCTCGATCGCGTCGCGGGTCGTTCCCGGGATCGGGGTCACCAGCGCGCGCGCCTGGCCGAGCAGCGCGTTGAAGAGCGAGGACTTCCCGGCGTTGGGCGGGCCGGCGAGCACGACCACCGCCCCCTCGCGCACGAGCTCCCCCGCCGGAGCGGTCGCGAGCAGCGCGTCGAGCATCCCGGCGACCCGCGCCACCGCCTCCGCCACGCGCGCCGGTGCCACCGGCCCGTCGTCCTCCTCGGGAAAGTCGATGTCGTAGGCGATCAGCGCCTCCACGTCGAGGAGCGCGTCGCGCAGGGAGAGCACGCGGCGCGCGAGCCCGCCGTCCAGCGTCGCGAGCGCGACGCGCTGTGCTGCTCGCGACGTCGCGTCGATGACGTCGCCGATCGCCTCGCCTTGCGTGAGCGTCAGCTTGCCGTTCGCCACGGCGCGCCGCGTGAACTCTCCCGGCGCCGCCTGGCGCGCCCCCGCGGCGAGCAAGGCGCCGAGCACGAGCGCCGAGGTCACGAAGCCGCCGTGCGTCGAGATCTCGACCATCGGCTCGCCGGTGAACGATCGTCCTTCCTCGAACCGCGTGACGAGGGCCTGGTCGAGCACGTCGCGCGTTGCGGGATCGCGAATGGTGGCGAGCGTCGCGACGCGAGGAGCCGAGGGCCACGCATCGACGAGGCGTCCCGCGACCTCGTCTGCCTTCGCGCCGCTGATGCGCACGATCGCGAGCGCGCCTCGCCCCGGGGGCGTCGCGATCGCCGCGATCGTGTCGCTCCCGCCATGCAGCGCGCTCAACGCGCCGAGCGCGCCCGGGCCCGCGATGCGCTCGGCGTCGCGGGCCATCGTCAGTTCGCCGGCGCGGCCGCCTCGAGCTCGAACGCCTCGCCGGGCTCGATGATCCGGACCTGATGCCCGCGGGAGTGCTCGGGCAGTCGCGCCCGCAGGCGGACGATCGCGTCGTGCGCGCCGGCGGTGACGTGGCGGAACGTTCCCCAGTGGTAGGGGATCAGGATCTTCGCGTCGAGGCGCTCGAAGAGCGTCAGCGCGTCGTCGCTCGTGAGATGGCCGCGACGGAAGTTGAACTTCCACCAGGGCGCGTGGCCGATGGGGAGGAGCGCGACGTCGAGCTGCCGTCCGCTCGCCACGATGCGCTCGGCGACGAGCCGTCCCGTCTCGGGCGTGAGCGCCGTGTCGCCGGCGAAGAAGACGGTCTCGGCGTGCGCGTCGATCAGGTACATGTTCGCCGCGCTCCGCCAGCGGTCCACCGCGTAACGGCTCCCGACATGCTTCGCCGCCGCGGCCGCGATGGAGACGTCGCCGATCTTGATCGTCTCCCCGGGACCGACCGGGACCGCGTTCGTGTGACCCTTCGCGGTGAGCCACCTCGCGATCGGCGGCGGCGCGTAGAGCGGGATCGTGCGCGGCAGCGTCCGCAGCGACTCGAACGACAGGTGGTCGGCGTGCGCGTGCGAGAGGAGGATCGCGTCGAGCGCGGGAAGCGCGCCGAGGGCGATCCCCGGCGGGCTCACGCGCGGCAGGAACCGTCCGAGGTGCGGATCGAAGTTCGGGTCGGTGAGGATCCGGCGCCCCGCCAGCTCGAGGAGGAGCGTCGCGTGTCCGATGTAGGTGATCCGCAATCCGTCCCTCGTGCGTTAGGCGCCCGTCAGGCCTGCGACCCGCGCCGTACCCGCGCCGGCGCCGGCGTGCTCACCACCGGCCGCAGGTTCGCCTTCGCCCGCTCCTTCGACAGCATCCACTGCTGCGGGATCGTCACGAGGTTCTGCACCGTGTAGTAGAGGTTGAGGCCCGACGGGAAGCGGAAGAAGATGACCGTCATCACGATCGGCATGACATAGGCCATCATCTTCGCCTGCGGGTTGGGCGGCATCCCGCGCATCCCGATCCAGGAGAGGAGGAACATCGAGATCCCCATCAGGATCGGGAGGATGTAGTACGGGTCGCGCAGCGAGATGTCCGGGAGCCAGAGGAAGGGGACCCCGCGGAACTCGATCGTGTTCTGGAAGACGAAGAAGAGCGCGAACAGGATCGGCATCGGGATCAGCATCGGCATGCAGCCCGCGAGTGAGCTGAAGGGGCTCATGTCGTGCTCCTTGTAGAGCCTCATCATCTCCGCGTTCAGCCGCTGCGGGTCGCCGCGATACTTCTTCTGCAGCTCCTGCAGCTCCGGCTGGATGCGCTGCATCTTGAGGCTGGTCCGCATCGCGCTCTGGTTGAGCGGCCACGTGAGCAGCCGGATCATGACCCCGAAGAGCACGAGCACCCACCCGTAGCTCATCCGGAAAGTCTCGTGCAGCCAGAGCAGGGCGCGCATGACCAGCGTCGCGAACGGCTGGACGATGCCCTGGAGGAAGCCGCCGTACGGGTTCGCGGTGTCGAGGTCCCTGCCTAACGCGCGGAGGCGGCGCCACTCCTGCGGCCCCGCGTAGACGTCGAAGGCGAAGCCGCCGTTCGCCAGCGGTACCTGCAGCGCGCCCGCCATGTGCGTCACCGCTTTCGACGCCCGCGGCAGACCGGTGATGGTCAGCGGTCCGAAGGCGTGCGCCGTGTCCCGCGCCGCGACGGCGACGAGGAAGTACTTGTTCTTCGTGACCGCCCAGGTGATGGGCCCGGGGATCAGCTCCTGCTTGCCGGGATCGACCTTGGTGAAGGCGACGCCCTTCGCGTCCTCGGTCTTGCGCTTGTAGGCGATCGCCAGGTGGCGCATGTCGTCGAGGGTGTCGGCCTCGGCGGAGCGCAGGCCCTCCGGCAGGTGCACGAGCAGGCTGCTCCCCGCGGGCGCGCCGATCAGCGAGCCGTCGACACGCACGACATAGCTGTCGGGGACGATCGCGTAGCGTACGTTCACCTGGCCGGCCGGCGTGGCTGCCGTGTACGCGACCGCGCTCGGACCGAGCTTCTCGGTGGTGAACGCGGTCGTCGCGAGCGGGATCGTGTCGGTCGGGGTGGCGATCGCGAAGGCGAGCAGCGGCTCGTTGGCGCGCGCGAGATCCACCGCGGCGGGCCCGTTCCGCTGCAGCGAGCGATAGTCCTTCATCTCCGCCCCGATCAGCGCGGCGCCCTGGGAGCTGAAGCGCATCTCGGCGCGAGGTCCGCTGATCGTCGTCGTCTCGGGCTTCACCGGCGCGGCGGCGACGCTCGCCCCTGCCGGCTGTGCAGGCGGTATCGTTTGCCCCGTGCCGTTAGGCACCGCGGCGGCCGCCGTTGCTCCGGACCCGCCCGTCGCCGAGGCGCCAGCCGCGGTCGCGCCGGCCGGTGTCGTGCTTGCGCGCGGCGGTGTCTTCGGCGTCGGAAAGAGGATCGGCGTCAGATAGAGGACGATGCCGATCAGAAGTGCCGCGAGGACGATACGTCGGGTCATGGAAGCAGTGCGCGAGCGATGACGCGCATCGTGTCGGAGTTGGAGCGGATGCCCGCGATGAGGCGGAACGATGAGCGCCCGTCAGGGCACCGGGTCGAACCCACCCGGCCGGAAGGGATGGCAGCGCAGAATGCGACGCACCGCGAGCCAGCTCCCGCGCATCGCGCCGTGGCGTTCGAGCGCCTCGATCGCGTACGCCGAACAGGTCGGCATGTAGCGACACTGTCCACCGAGCAGCGGCGAGAGCGCCACCTGGTAGCCGCGTACCGCGAGGATGAGCAAGGTGCGCACCCCTTCAATATATCCGAGGCGCTCCCGCGCGTTCGTTCGGACGCGGTCACGGCCGAGCATCGGGCGCCGTTCCGTCGGACAGCAGTCGCGGTGCGACGCGTTCGACTTCGCGGCGGATGTGCCCGCCGAGCGCCGTCAGCTCGTCGAAGGAGAGCCGATAGGCCGATGGCCGCGCCGTGAGCACGAAATCGATCGAGGGTGCGCCTGGCAGGATGTGCGTCCGCGCGATCTCGCGCAGGCGCCGCTTCAGCGTGTTCCGCTCGACCGCCGAGCGTCCATGCTTCGGTACGACGAACCCCGCGCGCGGATGACCGGCGCGCGAAAGGGAAGCGACTACCCGAACATCGAAGTGTTCGATGCGAAGTCGCTTCCCTGTTCGCGAGATCACGCGCAGCTCGGGGCCGCGGGTAATTCGATGACTACGCGGAAAATCGAGGGACGTACGCGTCGACGATTATGAGTGCCTGACGCGCGCGCTCGTGCTTACGCGCCAGCGTACTTGCTGGGGAGCTGCACGGTGAGCCGCTTCCGGCCCTTCTTGCGCCGCCGCGCGAGGACTTCACGACCCCACTTGTCGGACATGCGGGTACGGAAGCCGTGCTTGCGGATGCGGCGCTTGTTGCGCGGGCGGTAGGTTGGCTTGCCCATGGAAATGCCTCTAGATGAGTCTCGGGTGCGACCGGGTACAGACCGCTAAACCTATCGGGCCTCGACAGATACGTCAACCCGTACTACGAACTGCAACGAGCGACGAGTGGTGGCCCCTTGCTCGTGGTCTGTCATCGTTGATCGCTCGTCGCTCGTTGTCGCCGGCTGTTCGGTTGACTTATCCACACGGCACCGGTAGCTTCGCCTCCCCTCGGACTTTTCCACACCCACCGAATGTCGCTCACCGCGCGCGAAATCTGGTCCCGCCTCCTCGACCGCGCCCGGCAGGAGCTTCCCGAACAGACTTTTAGAACCTGGCTCGAGCCGACCGAGCCACTATCGCTCGACGGCGACACGCTCCTCGTCGGCGCACCGGATCAGTTCGCGGCAGACTGGAACGAGTCCAAGCACGCGGATCTCCTCGCCGGCTATGGTCCGATCGCGCTCGGCCACCCGATTCGTATCTCCTTCCGGGTGAACGAGGAGCGGAAAGCTCGGCCGCAGATGGACCTCTTCGTCGCCCCGCCTGCGGTGGCGCCACAGCCCGCCGACACCAAGCCATCTCAGGGACAGAAGGCCAGCACGTTCGCGCCATTGAGCGATAGGTACACGTTCGACCATTTCGTCATCGGAAAGTCCAACGAGCTCGCCGCTGCCGCCGCGCACGCAGCCGCCCAGGCCCCCGGAAAGGTCTACAACCCGCTCTTCCTCTACGGCGATACGGGGCTCGGGAAGACTCACCTCATGCAGGCAGTCGCGCACGAGATCCTCACCCGGAAGCCGGAGACCCGGATTGCCTTCGTGGGAACCGAGCAGTTCACGAACGAGCTCGTCGCCGCGATCCAGGGGCGTACCACTCAGGATTTCCGACGTCGCTACCGCGAGATCGATCTCCTTCTCGTCGACGATGTCCACTTCCTGAAGGGGAAGGAAGCCACACAGGAAGAGTTCTTCCACACATTCAACGCTCTCTACGAAGCCGGCCGCCAGATCATCCTGACGAGCGATCGTCCGCCAAGCGAGATTCCTGGACTCGAGGCGCGTCTTGTCAGCCGTTTCCAATGGGGAATGGTCGCTGACATCGAGCTGCCCGATCTCGAGCATCGCATCGCGATCCTGCGGCACAAAGCGCATCTCGATCACCTCGAGCTGACGATACCCGAAGACGTCATCCGCTTCATCGCCGAGCACATCCGGTCGAGTGTCCGAGAACTGGAAGGATCGATCATCAAGCTTCTCGCTTATGCCTCACTCAGGCATCGCGAGGTGACAGTCGAGCTGGCACGCGAGGCACTCCGCGACAAGCTCAGAACGGGACCGGAAATGGATACGATCTCCGGTCGCGGTCAGCTCGACATCGTGACAATCCAGAACACGGTCGCCAGAGAATGGGGCGTCACCGCGGATGGTCTGAAGTCGAAGACTCGCACCAAGACTCTGACTACCCCTCGCCAGGTCGGGATGTACCTGGCCAGGGAGTTCCTCGGTACTCCGCTCGTGGAGATAGGAATGGCTTTCGGCGGTCGCGATCATTCGACCGTCATTCATAGCCTGGAGCGCGTCACCGAGATGCTCTCGAGCGACAACGGCTTTGCCAAACGTGTGGAAAAGCTCAAGAGTGCTCTACAATCGATGCTGTAGAACTGCTGCACTCGAGCCGATTTTTCCACGGGCTTCAAGGCACGGATCGGGCTCTCCACGATCGTCGACATTCATCCACGTCGAGTCTACTTCGGGCCCCGTATCGCAACACTTGCGATCGCAGTAAGTTGAGCCGTCTTTCCACAGCTCCACATGCTCTACTGCTGCTACTACCAGAGCTTTAAAGCATTCAGTAACAGATAGAGTCCTCGAACGATCAACATTCAGGAGCCAATGCGCTTCACGATCACGCGGGAGAAGCTCCAGGAGGGACTGGCCGCGGTCACGGCCAGCATCCCCGCCAAGACGACGCTACCCGTGCTCGCGAACATCCTGGTCGAGACCACCGAGAAAGGGATCCGTCTCTCCGGGACGGATCTCGACATTGCCGTCAGCACCGAGATAACTGCGGACGTCGAGACTACCGGCGCGATCACGATTCCGGCGAAGAAGCTCTCCGAAATCGCTCGAGAGCTGCCGCCAGCTCCGGTACGTGTCGCCAGCTCCGGAGAACAGCGCGTCACGCTCGACTGTGGTCGTGCACACTTCCGGCTCCTCGGACTGCCGCGTGATGAATTTCCGTCCTTTCCGAACATCAAGTTCAACGAAAGCTGGCGTGTCCGATCGGGTGAGCTCCAGAAGCTGATCTCGCATACGGCGTTCGCGGTCTCGACGGAAGAAAGCCGGCCGATCCTCAACGGCGTGCTCTGGGAGCTGCGGCCTGACCTGATGCGCATGGTCGCCACCAACGGGCATCGTCTCGCGAAGATGCAGGTACCTATCAAGTCGAGTGGCATGCCTTCGGCGGACCTCATCGTTCCGCCAAAGGCGCTCGAGCAGATCCGGCGGCTGTTCCCTGCCGACGAGGAGCTCGAGATCGCCCGTGGCGAGAACCATCTCGGCTTCCGATCTCCCTTCACCGCGGTCTACACGCGGCTCATCGAAGGGCCGTATCCCAACTACGAGCAGGTCATCCCGAAGGACAACGACAAGGTTGCGATCGCGGACAAGGCGGCACTCACCAGCGCCCTCAAGCGCATGTCCGTCATCGCCTCGGATCAGACGCATCGCATTCGGATGTCATTCAACGCCGGCATGGCGAAGTTCAGCGTCCAGACTCCGGACCTTGGGGATGCCCAGGACGAGCTCGCGGTCCGATTCACGGGGGATCCGCTCGACATCGGCTTCAATGCCAGCTATCTGCTCGAGATTCTGCGCTTCATCCCGACGGACGAAGTCCGGATGACCTTCCGAGCGCCGGAGCGAGCCGCGACCCTCGAACCGGAACAATGGAACGATCCGGCACAGTATTTGTGCTTGGTGATGCCACTGAGGCTCGTCGATTGATGCTCGTGTAGTCCCCACCTCCGGGAGACCCGATGGCGCCGATCGTCTCGCTCGTGCAAGCATTGGGTGTCGCATACGCTAGCGGCATCAATCTGTACGCGACGATCGCCATCCTGGGGCTCGCGGAGCGGATGGAGTGGATCGGGCCTCTTCCCGGTGGGCTTTCCGCGGTCTCGCACCCGGTGGTGATCGGGATCGCGGTGGTGCTCTACCTCTTCGAGTTCATCGCCACGTTGATCCCGGGGGTGGCATCGGCCTGGGAGACCTTCCACAGCCTCATCCGGCCGCCGGCGGCCGCGGCGCTCGCGGTGATGACCGCCTGGCACGGAGACTCCGCCGTCATCCTCGCCGCCGCCCTTCTCGGCGGGGGACTCGGCGTCGTCACCCACACGACGAAGCTCGGGCTGCGCTACGCGATCGACACCTCTCCGGAGCCACTGACGAACGGCGTCTCGAACGTGGCCGAGCTGGGGCTCGTCGCCAGCGTCTCACTGTTCGTGTGGCACCACCCCTGGATCACCATGGCGGTGGCGCTCGTGGTCCTGATCGCGCTCGTGCTCGCCGTGCGCCTCATCTGGCGGGCGCTCCGGCGCGTCTTCTCGGGGCGATGGATGCCCGGGACGGGACTCCTGCAGAACGCGCGCTGCTCGGCGGCGCATCCGCCGCCACACCTTCCCGCGGACGAATGACGCGCGGTCCGCGCGTCAGCGTAGCAGCGCGACGTGCTGGCGGACGGTCTGGAGAAACTGCTGCCGCTGTGTGCCGGTGTCGACGATGAGCCGCGTGGAGGAGTTGCCGACCGCGCCGAGCAGCACCCCCAGCTCCGGGTCAACGTAGAGCAAGCCGGTTCCCTGCCCGGTTCCGTTCACAGCCACGTCCCGTCCCGCGGCGCGTCCCTCTCCCGCCACCGACGTCGTCGTCGTGCGGGTGATCTCGAAGGCGACGTCCCCATCGCGCCGAGCCCACTCCGTCGGGACCGCGACCCATGCGGCGCGCGACTGGCGCTCGCTCCGTGTCGTCACCGGGATGGTGCCGCGGCAGGTGACGGCGGAGATCGAATCGGCCCACTGTGCATCGGGCGCCAGCGCGACTGGAATCGCGACGATGAGCTCGCGGCTCGTCGCGATGACCGCCTCGAGCGGCGTGGTGCAGACACCGGCACTGTCGCGCGGGGGCTGCGCGTGAACCCGTCCATCCGGGGCGATCGTCATGGTGAACGGCAACCCGGCGCTCAACGGTGAAGTGCCGCGGCTCGTCGTCACTGTGAAGGAATCCACCGCGCCCTCGATGGCGAGGAGCCCGCTGTCGCGTGGACTGATTCGATACGACACGATCGCGCGCGTCGCGACGGTGTCGACGCGAGCCGTGCCTTCGCCGGCGATGATCGCGTCGCTGCGAATCTCGTAGCGATAGACACCGGGGACGTACGCGAAGGGATGAGGAGCCGGCGCGGCGATCTTCGGCGCGGCTGCCGCCGGCGGCTTCTCCACCACGGGCGGCGCTGCGGGCGTCGGGAGCGGGCCGGGCGTCGTGGCGGGCGAGGAACCGCAGGCGGCGATGAGCACCGCGAACACGACGAGGCCGACGCGAAGGTGAGAGGTCATGCGTTCGGTGGGAAGTAGGGCGCGCCGGTCTACAGCGGCCCGCCGTTAGGCATCGGAAGGGTGAAGCGCACGCGAGCGGCCTGTAAGCCGGGTTCTGTCGGACGACGAATCGTCCGGACGGTCATTCCTCTCGGAGTGCGGTCACCCGCACCCTCCAGCAGCCGACCCGCGGCGTCTTGATCGAGGAGGACTGCCTCTCGCCGCCTATTTGGCCTTGCTCCGACTGGGGTTTACCGTGCCGCCACCGTTGCCGGTGACGCGGTGGGCTCTTACCCCACCTTTTCACCCTTACCCATCGGCTCGCGCCGGTGGGCGGTCTGTTTTCTGTGGCACTGTCCGTCACGCGTGCCTCACGACGCGCGTGCCCAGGCGTTACCTGGCAGTCTGTCCCGGGAGCCCGGACTTTCCTCGATGGCCACCTCGCGGTGACCGTCGCGACCGTCCGGCCGCTCGCATGCCCATGTAATCTAACGTGTTAGGCGCCAGACAAGGTATAGAATCGCGCCGATCGCGCCGATCGCCACAGTCGTGCCCGCCCTTCGGCGCTGCCTCGGCGCGCGGGAGACCACCGAAGGAGCGGGTGAGCCTTCGATCGCGCGAACGAACTGGCCCGGGTCGCTCCAGCGATCGGCCGGCTCGTGCTCGATCGCTCGCAGAACCGCGCCGGTGAGCCTTCGCGCGGGACTCGCCTCGCTGACGCTCTCGTCGGTGAGCACTGCGGCCATCGTCGACGCCGTCGTCCGGCCGCCGAATGGCGGCCGGCCCGTGGTCGCTGCGTAGAGTGTCGCCCCCATGGCGTAGATGTCGGCGCGAGCGTCGAACGAACCACCGGCGGCCACTTCGGGCGCGAGGTAGTCGCCCGCGCCAAGGTACTGCATGACGCTCGAGGCATCCGCGCCAGCCGCGACGAGTCCGGGGACGATGCCGCTCCATCGGAGCAGGACGCGTCCCGCGTCGTCGATGCGCAGCGTCGCGGGAGTGATCAGCCCATGAGCGCCCGATGTCGAGAGGGAGTGAGCGAGCTGGCGAGTCGCGGCGATCGCGATCGGCGCGAGGCGCGTCGGCGCGACCGGACCTTCGCGTGCGATGCGAGCTTCGAGCGTCTCTCCCGTGAGCCGTGGCTCGACGATGAAGAGGGAGGATCCGGCAACGCCGGCGCCGAGGTAGCCATGACGCTCGACGACTCGCACGAACGCATCGGGGTTGCGGAGCGCGTTCGTGAGCTGCGGCGCGAGGCGGGTGACACGGACCTCGGCGCCGGCGTCGGTCGTGCCCGCGTACTCCGTCCCGAGCAACGTCGGCGTGCCGGTGTCGTCGAGAAAGAGCGGTGTTCCAAGAGCGCGCAGAGCGAGCGCGAAATCGTCAGGCGACATGCGAGTGGCGATCGAAGGATGACGAATGACGTCCAGTTGACGTGCGAGCGCACTGTTTCGGCACGTCGCGCGCTCGGGACGCGGCGCTCAACTCAGCCGAGGAGGTCCGGTGCCGCTTTCGATCCATTCTTCCTCATCCACCGCGCCAGCGGAGCTCGCCGCCGTGGCGACGGTGCTCGATCCCGCCGAACGGGGGCGGGTCGACGCGGCCGGCGTCGGTGTCTACCGCGCGCTGCATCGCGATTCGCTCGACGACGTCTTCCGCGACCTGCGTGAGCGTCCGATCGGCGCCGTTCTCGTGTCGGTCTGCCGATGCCCGGAGCGTGAGGCCTCACGGATCGCGGCGATGGTGCGCGAGTTCCCGCGGGTCCCCGCGGTCGCACTGCTCTCGCAGCTCGAGCAGCAGACTCCCCGTACGGTACTCGCGCTCGGGCGAAGCGGGGTCCGCACGATCGTCGACGTGCGGCAGCCCACGGGGTGGCGAGAGCTGCGCTCGGTGCTCGTCGAGGGCCGGGGCGACGACATCCAGCGGCTCGCGCTGGCGCGAATCACGGCCGACATCCCCGGCGCACCGGCCGACTGCCAGCAGTTCTTCGAGCTGCTCTTCCAGCCCCGGGCCGCGGCGACGATCCGCGCGCTCTCGAAGGCGTTAGGCATCCTGCCCTCGACGCTGATGAGCCGCTTCTTCCGCGCCCGCCTCCCCGCGCCGAAGCGCTACCTGGCGATGGCGCGACTGGTCCGCGCCGCGCGGCTGCTCGAGAACCCGGGACTGTCGGTCGCCAGCGTTTCGAACCACCTCGACTACTCCTCGCCGCAGAGCTTCGGGCGCCACGTGCGAACGATGATCGGGCTGACCGCGGTGGAGTTCCGTGACCGTTATGACGGGGAGGGGATGCTGCAGCGATTCCGGGCCGAGCTGGTGCTGCCGCACGTCGAGGTGCTGCGCCGCTTCTCGCCGCTCAGCGCGCCGCCGCCGGGCCGGCGGTGACGGTGAAGCGGGTGATCGAGCGACGAAGTCGCTCGGCGAGGGCGGCGAGCTGCTGCGAAGACGCCGAGAGCGCGCCGAGCGACGCGGTCTGCGACGCGGCGGCGCCGGAGGCTTCCTCGGCGCGCGCGGAGGCCTCGGCGGAGACGCCCTCCATGGAGCGGATCGCATCGGCGAGCTTGCTCATGGTCTCCGACTGATCGCGCGATACCGCCGCCGCCTCACCGATGACGGCGGCGATGCGCTCGATGCCCGCGAGCACCGCGCCGAGCGCCGCCGTCGCATCGGCCGCGACGGTGCCCACGCCGCGCACCTCTTCCTCGCCCTTCGTCATCACCGTGGCCGCGACGCCGATCTGGTCGCGCACGATGGCGATCGCGCCGGCGATCTCCTTCGCGGCACGGTCGCTCTGCGCGGCGAGCTTCGCGACTTCGTCGGCGACGACCGCGAACCCCTTGCCGTGCTCCCCGGCGCGCGCGGCCTCGATCGCGGCATTCAACGCGAGGAGATTCGTCTGGCGCGCGATGCCGGACACCGCGAGGGCGAACTTCCCGATCTTGTCCGACGACTCCGCGAGCGCGCTCACCGCGGCGGCGGAGGCGCGGACCTTCTCGCCGATGCTCACCAGGGATTCCGCCGCGCGGCCGGTGGCCTCGCGGCTCGAGGTCGCCGCGCTGACGAGCGCACTCGCGTCGGCCTCCATCTCGCCGGCCCGCGTCCGGAGCCCGGCCGCCGCGTCGAGCGCGAGGTCGGTCTGGCGCACGCCGGTGATCGCGTGCGCGCGCTGCTCCTGGAGCTTGCGATGGACGTCGGTCGCCGTGCGTGCGAAGGCATCACCGGCGACGTTGATCTCGCCCGCCGACGCGGCGAGCTGCTCGGCGACCGCCGCGACCTCGTCCGATTCGTGCTGCACGCTCGCAATGAGCTGGCCGATCTCGTCGAGCATGCGGTTGAAGCTGCGCTGCAGGAACCCGAGCTCGTCGGCGTACTTCGACCGTGCGCGCACCGTGAGGTCGCCCTGCTCCGCAGCCGCCATGCATTCGCGCGTCTCGCGCACGCGACTGATGAGCTTCGACGCGATCGGCACGATCTGGTGGGAGACCAGGAGCAGCAGCACCGCGTCGACGGCAATCCAGGGGATCGATTGGGCGCTGGCGATGTGATTGGCGCGTGCCGCGAGCATCGCGACGACATAGCCGGCGGCACAGGCGACGGCGGTGAAGTATCCGAGCACGCGGCCCCGGTCGAACGAGTAGGGAACGATCGCCAGGAAGTAGATGACGACGAGCCCCGGGGAGCCGTACATGTAGAGGATCGTGCTGATGAGCGCAGCGTCGAACGCGGCGAAGGCGTAGCGGAACCACCATTTCCGTATGCGCAGCGCGACGCGGGTGAGCAGCCAGTTCGCGAGGATGGCGATGCTCGCCACCGACACGATGATCACATAGCTGACGTCGAGTGCCCCGAAGACCTTCGCGCAGAAGAAGGAGAAGGCGATGGCGAGCGTGCTCACGAGCCGGCGGCGGTGTCCGAGCCGGAAGGTGATGAGATCCTTCTCGAGCTCCTCGTCCTCGGTGAAGCCGGGGCGCGTCACGGGCGGGCGGATGGGAGCCCCGGCGGGCCGCGGGTGGGACGCGCCGACCGGGTGCGTATAGGTGCTGCCCATCGCGGCTGTCGTCCGGTCGTCGACCAGGCTCACGGTTCCTGAAATCGGGCTCGAGGATTCACGCCAGTGGCGGTGCGACCGAGGGTGGAATGGATGCTGCATTCCATGGTCGTACGCCCACGGGGCTGCCACGATAGTGGCAGCCTGTAACCGTTCACGACGATCGACCTCGGTCGGCGGAAACTCTCCTCCGGTGCTCGAAGCAGAACGCACCCCCGTCCAGCGCCTGACCCATCAGGTCGTCTCGTCGCTTCAGGCCGAGGCGCCGGCGCTCGCCGCGCGCTGGCGGACGGACGGAGCGCGTGTCGCACCCGGCGCGCCGACGATGGCTGCCGACGCGCCGCAGTCCGGCGAGATCGTCCGGGCGCTGGACGCGCTGGCGCGCGGGATCTCGGGAGAGCCGTGCTGGCAGGACGATCTGATCCGCGCCGGCTGGGCGCTCGGCGCCGAGGAGTTCCGGTTAGGCGCGTCGCTTCCCGCGCTGCTCAAGCAGCTCGACCTGATGGAGGCGATGACGCTCTACGCCGCGGAGACGGCGGCGGCGGCGGACGACACGGCGACCGCGGCGGACGGGATCGCGATCGCTCGCCGGCTGCAGCGTGCGCGCTCGCTGCTCTCGCTGGCGATGCTGAAGGGGTTCGTCGAGGAATATCTCGACGGCGTGCGCTCGCGCTATCGCACGCTGCGCCACGACATCCGCAACCCGCTCGGCACCATCAAGACCGCGGTGTCGCTGATGGAGGACGAGACCATTCCCGCCGACATGCGCGCGAACCCGCGCTTTCGCGCGATGGTGAAGCGGAACGCGACGTCGATCGACGCGATGATCGGCCAGCGGCTGGGCGACGGCGCGGCGCGCGAGGAAGCGTTCGCCTGGCACGCGGTGCCTCTCGCGGACGTGGTGCGGACGGTGCGGCGCGACCTGCGCGAAGACGCGGCCGAGGCGCACTGCAGCGTCACGGTGGAGGAGCCGCTGCCGACGGTGTACACCGACGCGTTAGGCGCCGAGCTCCTGCTGCGGATGGTCGTCGGGGCGGTGCTCCGCGCGGCGGCACCGCACACCGACGTCGGCGTCTCGTTCGTGCGGCGGGAGGAGGGGGCGGTGGTGCTCGGCGTGCGCCATGAGCCGGGATGCGATCGCGTGGCGGACCGCGAGGCCGGGCTGGCGCTCGCGGAGCGCCTCGCGCGCCGGATGGGCGGACGCGTGTGGCAGGACGACCTGACTTACATCGCGCTCCCGACGTCAGCCGAGGAGGGGGAGGATCTCGGCGGCGCGCGCCAGAGCGCGGACTGAGTAGCCGGCCGCCTCGATCGCCTCGCGGCCGCCCTCCTCGCGATCGACCAGGGCGAGCACGCCGAGGATCCGGCCTCCCGCCGCGGTGATCGCGGCCGCGGCCTTGAGCGCCGACCCGCCGGTGGTGATCACGTCCTCGATCAGCACCACCGCGTCACCTTCGCGGAAGGGACCCTCGACGAGCTTTCCAGTGCCGTGCGCCTTCGCTTCCTTGCGGACGGTGAAGGCGCGCACGAGACGCGGGGTGGCGGCGCTCGCGTAGGCGATCGCATAGCTGATCGGATCGGCGCCAAGCGTCAACCCGCCGACGCTGTCGGGGCGCCAGCCGGCCGCGCCGATCTCCGCGAGCGCGAGCGGGCCGATGAGCGCGAGCCCGTCCGGACTCATCGTCGTCAGGCGTGCGTCCACGTAGAAGCTGGAGGTGCGCCCGGAGGCGAGAGTGAACTGCCCGCGGCGCGCGGAGCGCTCGGCGAGCATGCGATGGAGCGTGGCGCGATCGGTGGCGGGCATC
Organism: Gemmatimonadaceae bacterium; assembly: GCA_036392515.1. Classification (GTDB taxonomy): domain Bacteria; phylum Gemmatimonadota; class Gemmatimonadetes; order Gemmatimonadales; family Gemmatimonadaceae; genus JABFXC01. The sequence continues at coordinate 56,642 of DASVXU010000079.1, forward strand.
GTCGCGGAGGATAGAGGTGCGAGGGGGCCCAGTCAACGCACCCGCGCACGGAGGATGGCCGGTCCCGGTTGCCGGTGCTGGCGCGCGGCCCTACTGTCCAAGCTCACCCCCCTTCCCGCTTCATGCCCGGTCTCGCCCTCGGCTTCCGCCGCTCATCCGTCGTCATCGGCGCGGTCATCGTGTTCGTGCTGGCGGGTCTGTACGCGACCGACCGCGCACTGACACAGGCGTCGCGCGAGGGGCTCCGCGTCGACGCGGCGGAGTCGGCGGCGCTCGTCGAGAGCTTTCTCTCGCAGCGCGCGGAGGCGCTGGCCGCGCTGCGCGCGGTGTACGCCGACGGGCAGGCGTCGATGCATCGTGCCGCGCTCTCCGAGTACACGGTCGCGCTCACCGACTTCCTTCCGGGGATCCGGCGGTTGTGGATCGCCGACTCGAGCGGGCAGATCGTCGACGACGTCGCGGTGACCGGCGGCGAGCACCTGCCGGCGGCGGACATGGACACGATCCACACGCTGGGGCTCGATTCGCTTTCTGCGCGGGCGCGATCGACGTCGCACCCGCTGCTCTCGGCGCCGGGGCAGCTCTTCGGGGACGCACGGGGCGTCGTGATGATGATGCCTCTCTGCAGCCAGCCGAGGCAGGGGTGCGCGGGGTTCATCGCGGCGCTGCTCTCGACCGACGAGATCCTCTCCACCGCGCTCCGTCACGCGCCGATGGAGCAGACGGGATTGCTGATCCTCGCCGGCTCCGACACCATCACGTCGCGAGACTGGACGGCCGCGGACGGCGACGAGATGCGGGTCGCCCTCCCCGCGCCCGACGGGAGGCAGTGGATGGTGGTACTGCGCCACGACACGAACGTCGGCCGGTCGCGGTCGCTGCTCTGGTCGATCGGCCTGCTCGCGCTCGGCGCGCTGGCCTGGGGGATGGTGCGCGAGCGGCGCGAGGCGCTGCACGCCTCCGAGCGCTCGCGGGAGCTGGAGCGACTCTCGACCGAGGCGCTGCGCGCGAACCGGGCGAAGAGTGAGTTTCTCGCGAACGTGAGTCACGAGCTGCGCACGCCGCTCAACGCGATCGTCGGCTTCGTGGACCTGCTGCGCGACGGCGTATACGGGGAACTCGCACCGCGGCAGGTCGCGCCGGTCGAGCGCATCGCCGCGTCGGCCGGACATCTTCGCCATCTCGTCGACCAGGTACTCGACATCGCGAAGATGGCGGCGGGGCGCCTCGAGGTGCATCAGGAGTCCGTGGACCTCCGTCCCTTCGTGCTCGACGTCGCGACCGAGATCGAGCCGCTGGCGTCGGAGAAGCAGCTCGCGCTCTCGATGTCGATCCCGGCGACACTGCCGCGGGTGCGCACCGATCCGGCGCATCTGCGGCAGATCCTCGTGAACCTGATCGGCAACGCGCTCAAGTACACGCCGGCCGGGAGCATCAACGTGCGGGCGCGCTTCGTGGACGCGCCGCTCGCCGGCGACGCGGCGATGCCGACCTACTCCGAGCTGCGCGCGCAGGCCCCCGATGCGACGCGTCCCTGGATCGCGCTGCAGGTGATCGACACCGGGATCGGGATCGCGCCGGCGGACCACGCGCGGATCTTCGAGGAGTTCGAGCAGGTGAACGCCGGTCCTCGCGGCGACTCGATGCACCGCGGCACGGGGCTCGGCCTGCCGATCTCGCGCCGGCTGGCGCGACTGCTCGGCGGCGAGGTGACGGTGCAGAGCGCGCTGGGCAGGGGCGCGACGTTCACCGTGTGGATCCCGGTGGACCGCGCCGACGTGCGCGCCGCGCCGTCGCGGACGACGCCGTCGGGGACTCCCGTGATCGCCGCGCCCGGGTCGCCCGCGGGCGAGCGTTAGGGTCCACGCCTAACGCTCGCGACGGCGGCGGAAGAGCGCGCGCGCCTTCTCGAGCAGGGTGTTGTCGTCCTCGGGCGCGGGGGCGGCGGGCTCCGCGGCCGCCGCGGTGACGGCGGCGGAGAGGGCGGCCGCGAACTCGCGCACGCTCGGGTAGCGCTTCGCCGGATCGCGCGACAGCCCGCGCATGACGGCGCTCTCGATCGCCGGCGCGATCTTCAGCCCATCCTTCGCGGTGCCGAGGGCCACTGGGGGCTGCGAGAGCAGCTTGGTGAACATCTCGCGCGGCGTACGCGCCGCGTACGGGTGGCAGCTCGAGAGCAGGTAGTACGCGATCGTCGCGAGGCTCCACTGGTCCGCGGCGGGGGAGACGAGCTCCCCCGACAGGGCCTCGGGGGCGACATAGAGCAGCGTGCCGACGAAGAAGCCGGCGCGCGTCAAGCGCTCCTCGGCACCCATCTCGGTGTCGGCGGCGATCCCGAAGTCGAGCAGCTTCACGCGACGTGTCGACGGGTCGTACATCACGTTGTCGGGCTTCAGATCGCGATGGACGATCCCGGCGGCGTGGGCCGCCTGCACCGCCTCGGCGATCTGGTCGACGATGACGACGACCTCGTCGGGGGGAAGGGGTGCCTTGCGGCGCGCGTAGCGCTCGAGGAGCTCGCCGGGCGCCCATTCGGTGGCGAGGAAGTGGAGTCCCGCTTCCGCTTCGCCGATCTCGATGGTGCGCACGACGTTGTCGTGGTGCACGCGCGAGCCGAAGCGTGCCTCGCGCGTGAAGCGGGCGACGGCGGTACGATCCTCGCGCAGCTTCTCGCGGAGCACCTTCACGGCCACCGTTCCGTGGACCGGATGTTCGGCACGGTACACGGCGGATGTTCCCCCCTCACCGACCAGCGCGGTAAGGGTATATCCGGCGATGGTGCGTCCGACGAGCGACTGGTGCGACACGCGGCGAACCTAATCCGGCCGCCGGACGGTGGCAAGCGACCGCGGCGCGCGCTAGAGTAGGCGAAGCGGGGGCGGCGGTGCACGCCCTCATCCCGTCACCCGGAACGATCTGTCATGCACGACATCATGCGCGTTCGACGCCCGGCCCCGTCCTCCCGAGTCGCGCGCATCGCGACGTTCATCGTCGCCGGCGCAGCGCTCGCCGCGTGCGGCGGGCGGACCCCGGTCGACCGCGGAGCCGCGCCGGCGAACCGCAGCCCCGGGGTGCCCTCGGCGCTCGACGTGTCGCGACTCTATCGCGACGTGGGGCTCTTCGTCGAGACGACGCCCGTCCCTTTCGTCGGCACCACGCACGCCTTCGCCACCGCGTCGCCCGACACGACGCTGGTGCTGCTCACCCTCTCCCTGCCTAACCGCGCGCTGACCTTCGTGCGCGAGGGCGATCACTATCGCGCGGGCTACGACGTGATCGTCGACGCGCGGCACGGCGGCGGATCGGCGCGCAAGGAGCAGGGGCGCCAGATCGTGCGCGTCGCCTCGTACAAGGAGACGAGCCGGGGCGACGAGAGCCTCATCTTCCAGCAGTTCCTCCGTCTCACGCCGGAGAGCTACACGCTCAACCTCACCGTGCGCGACGTCGAGAGCGGACGGACGACGGTGCGCGACGTCAACGTCACCGTCCCGCGCATCGGAGCGACGGGCTTCTCGTCGGCGGTGCCGGTGTACGAGGCGGAGCCGCGGCTGCGTCGCGACACGCTCCCGCTGCTGGTCCCGAACGCGCGCGAGACCGCCGTGTTCGGTCAGGACTCGTCGCTCATGGTGTACCTGGAGCGATACGGTGGCAGCGGTCCGGTGCAGGCGTCGGTGCGCGACGCGAACGGCGTCGTGCTCTGGCGCGACTCCATCCCGCTGCCGACCAGCGGCGGCATGTCGAGCGGGATGATCACCCTGCCCATCACGCAGCTCGGCCCGGGGGTGGACACGTTCCTCGCCTGGGGAGGCGCGGGAGGCGACACGACGCGGACGCCGCTCGTCGTGAGCTTCGGGGAGGGCATCGCGATCACCTCGTTCGACGAGATGCTCTCGTATCTCCGCTATTTCGCGCTCCCCGACGTGCTCGCCCCGCTGCGCAACGCGGCGCCGCAGGATCGCGGCCGTGCCTGGCTGGCCTTTCTCCGCGCGACCGACCCCGATCAAACCACTCCCGAGCACGAGGGATTGCGCGACTACTTCATCCGCATCGAGCAGGCGAACCTGCGCTATCGCGAGGAGGGCGGTCCGGGGTGGCTGACCGATCGCGGGAAGGTGTTCGTCTCGCTCGGCGATCCCGACCAGATCTACGAGCAGGGCCAGGGGGACATCGCGCAGCGCGGCCGCGTGCAGATCTGGGAGTACACGCAGTATCGGACGCAGCTCGTCTTCATCGATCAGACCGGGTTCGGACGCTACCGGCTGACGACGACGAGCGAGATGGAGTTCCAGTCGCTGGTGCGACGCGTTCGCCAGCGATGAGCGGCGGCGCGTGGGTGCGCGACACGGCGGGATGACCGGCGCCGCGCCCTGGCGGCGCGAGCTGGCGCGGAAGGCGATCCATCTGACGAGCGTCGCCGTGCCGGTCGCGCTCGCGTCCGGGATGTCGTCACGAGTCGCCGCGAGCCTGCTCGCCGTGCTGGCGGTGATCGCGCTCCTCGTCGAGCTGGCCCGCCGCGCATCGCGCGCGGTGGCGCGACTGTTCGAGCGGATGTTCGCGCCGCTCCTGCGCGCGCACGAGACACGCGCGCTCACCGGCGCGACCTGGCTCCTCGCGTCGATGTGCGCCGCCGTCGCGCTGCTGCCGCGCGATGCGGCGATCGCAGCATCGTGGGCGGCGGCAGTCGGCGACACCGCCGCGGCGCTCGTCGGCATGCGCTTCGGACGCCACCGGTCGGCGCGCGACGGGAAGTCGCTCGAGGGGAGCGCGGCGTGCGCGGCAGCGACGCTCGTCGGCGCATGGGCGCTCGCGCGGCTGCCCTTTCCGCTCGCGCTCCTGGCCGCGCTGGTCGCCGCGGTGGCCGAACGTCTGCCCTGGCCACGCGACGACAACGCGCGGCTGGTGGCGCTGGTGGGGGCCGCCGTTGTGGCGGGGCGGGCCCTGCGATATTGACAAAAATACAAGGTGTTCCTATATAGGCCCCGCGCGCCGGGCGGCGCGCCACACGTGTCGTCGCAGCGGTGCCTGATCCACCCCGCAGGAGGCAGCCTCGTATGGCCAAAGGGAAAGTGAAGTGGTTCAATGACGCCAAGGGTTATGGCTTCATTGAACAAGACGGCGGTGAGGACGTCTTCGTCCACTTCTCCGCGATCACGATGGACGGTTTCAAGACGCTCGCCGAAGGTCAGCTCGTCGAGTTCGAGATCAAGTCCGGCGACAAGGGGCTTCACGCCGCGAACGTCCAGCGGCTCTGAGCTCGCGCCGGCTCCCGGGCCTGCGATGCGCCTCCGCCTGCCGACCTCGGCAGGCGGTCGTGTTTTCAGGGTACCCGGTACCCGGTAGCCGGTACCCTGTACCCGGCAACCGCTAGGCACGCGCAACGCGCCGTGTTTGTTTTCTCCGTATGACCGCCCCACCGCCAGCACCGCGCCTCTTTCTCGTCGATGGCTACGCGCTGATCTATCGCGCGTTCTTCGCGCTTCTCTCCCGGCCCCTCACGACGAGTCGCGGGGAGAACACCTCGGCGGTCTGGGGGGTCGCGAACTTCCTGCAGCGGCTGCTCGCCAATCACCGGCCCGAGTACCTCGGCTGGGTGCACGACGCGGGGCTCTCCTTCCGCCACGAGCGCTACCCCGCGTACAAGGCGACGCGCGAGAAGCTCGGCGAGGAGCTGCAGGCCGACTTCGATCGCGGCATGGCGCGCATCTCCGAGCTGCTCGAGGCGATGCACATCCCGGTGCTCTCCTGCGATGGCTACGAGGCCGACGACGTGATCGGGACGCTCGCGACGCAGGGGGTGCCGCGCGGTGTCAACGTCGTCGTGGTCTCGGGGGACAAGGACTTCCAGCAGCTCGTCGCTCCGGGCGTGTGGCTGCTCAACCCGGGGCGCGGCGGGCCGGCGAGCGTCGAGGAGCAGTGGGTCGGCGTCGAGAACGGGAGCGAACGGTTAGGCGTCCCGCCGGAGCTCGTGGTCGACTATCTCGCCCTCGTCGGCGACTCGTCGGACAACGTGCCGGGCGTGAAGGGAATAGGCGACAAGACGGCCGGTGAGCTGGTGAACACGTATGGACCGCTCGACCGCATCCTCGCCAACGTCGAGAACATCGCGAAGAAGCGGCCGCGCGAGGCGCTGCAGCAGTTCGCCGATCTCGCGATCCTGTCGAAGGAGCTGGTGACGATCCGTCGCGACGTCCCGGTCGGTCTCGACCTCGAGCGGCTGCGCGTGCGCGACCCGGACTGGATGCGGCTCAAGAATCTCTACCTCGAGCTGGAGTTCCAGACGCTCGCGAAACAGGCCGCCGCCGCGGCGGGCGCCGGACGACCGTTAGGTATCGGCGCGCCCGCCCCCGACGCGCTCGCGGTCAACGACACGCCGGGCGCGCTGCCGGAGAACGACCCGGCGCTCGACTTCCCCCCGCCGCCGGCGCTCACCCTTCCCGCGATCGAGCAGCGCTACGTCACCGTCGACACGATCGACGCGATGGAGCGCGCGGTCGCCCGCGCCCGCGAGGTCGGCACGATCGCCGTCGACACGGAGACGCTGATCGACGTCGACAGCCCGCAGAAGGTCGACCCGCTTCGCTCGACGCTCGTCGGCGTCACCATCGCGGTCGGGCCGGGAGAGGCGTACTACTTCCCCCTCCGCCACCGCGCGCGCGACGGCGCGCAGGGAGACCTGCTCCTCGACGCCTCCGGCGACCGCGCTCCCACCGACGCGCCCGAGGATCGGGGGCTCGTCATGGGGGGCGACGAGGCCGTGCCCGTGGAAGCGAAGCCGAAGGCGAAGAAGAAGACGGCGGCGTCCGCCGAGCCGGCGAGCATCGCCGAACGCGTCCTCGCGCGCGGCGCGCAGCCGGTGAAGAACCTTCCCCCGATCGAGAGCGGGGAGATGCAGCCGCTGCGCGCGCTGCTCGAGGATCCGTCGGTCCGCAAGACGGCGCAGAACGCGAAGTACGACCTGCTCGCACTCCGTCGCGCCGGGATCCGTCTGCGCGGTCTCGACTTCGACACGATGCTCGCCAGCTACGTGCTCGACCCGGGGCGCCGCTCGCACGGGCTCGACGTGCTCGCGCTCGAGTTCCTCGACTACCGCATGACGAGCTTCGACGAGCTGTGCGGCAAGGGGCGCAACGCGATCCCGTACGATCAGGTCCCGATCGAGTGCGCGCGCGACTACTCGTGCGAGGACGGAGACATGACGCTGCGGCTGCGCGCGCTCTTCGAGCCGCAGCTCGAGTCGCATGCGCTCACGCTCCTCTTTCGTGAGGTCGAGCTTCCCCTCGTCGAGGTGCTCGGCGACATGGAGTGGACGGGCGTGTCGATCGACGGGCCGTGGTTCACGTCGCTCAAGACACGATTCCAGGCGGAGCGCGAGCGCGTCGAGAAGCTGATCTACGAGGCGGCGGGGATGGAGTTCAACATCAACTCCAACCCGCAGCTCCGCGAGATTCTCTTCGACAAGCTCGGGCTGCCCGTCATCAAGCGCACCGCGACCGGCCCGTCCACCGACGCCAGCGTGCTCCAGGAGCTGGCGGAGGAGGGACACGCGCTCCCCTCGCTGCTCATGGAGTATCGCGAGCTGTCGAAGCTCGAGAGCACGTACATCGACGCGCTGCCGGCGATGGTGAACCCGCACACGGGGCGGATTCACACGTCCTTCAATCAGACCGTCGCCACGACTGGCCGGCTGTCGTCGAGCGATCCGAACCTCCAGAACATCCCGATCCGCCGCGAGCTGGGACGCGACATCCGCCGCGGCTTCATCCCGCGCGCGGGATGGACGCTGCTCTCCGCCGACTACTCGCAGATCGAGCTGCGACTGCTCGCGCATCTCTCGCACGACCCGGCGTTCGTGCAGGCGTTCCAGAGCGGCGGCGACATCCACCGGCAGACGGCGGCGCTCATCTTCGACGTGCCGCTCGACGCGGTGACCTCGGCGATGCGCGGACGCGCGAAGACGATCAACTTCGCGACGATCTACGGTCAGGGCGCGCACGCCCTCTCGCGCCAGCTCGGCATCGCGCACGCCGAGGCGAAGGAGTTCATCACGCGATACTTCGAGCGCTTCCAGGGGATCCGGAAGTATCTCGACTCGATGGTCGATCTCGCGCGCGCACAGGGCTACGTGCAGACCATCTTCGGCCGGCGGCGCTACATCCCGGAGCTGCGCGACCGGAACTTCAACATCCGCGCGTTCGGCGAGCGGACGGCGACCAACTCGCCGATCCAGGGCTCGGCGGCCGACCTGATCAAGATCGCGATGATCCGCATCCACCGCGCGCTGCGCGAGCAGGGGCTGCGTAGCGCGATGATCCTGCAGGTGCACGACGAGCTCGTGTTCGAGGCGCCACCGCAGGAGCTGGACGCCCTCCAGGCGCTCGTGCGCGAGGAGATGGAGCACGCGGCGGAGCTGTCGGTCCCACTCGTGGTCGACATCGGCATGGGGGTGAACTGGCTCGAGACCAAGATGTGACGCAGGCCACGCTCGATAGTCGTGACATGTACGGCGCCGGCGCGTCTCTTTCTTACAGTGCTCTAATGGGCACTGGCGCCACCGCTCGTCTCATGGTCGTCCCCCGTCCGCACTCCGATGCGTCGCAGAGCAGCGTTCACGCTCGTCGAGCTCCTGGTGGTGGTCGTCGTCATCGGCATTCTCGCGGCGATGGCCATCCCGAAGTTCAAGAACACGAAGGGCAAGGCGAACGCCGCGGCATTGCGCACCGATCTGCGCAATCTCGCGACGGCGGAGGAGTCGTATTTCTACACGAACAATCACTACACCGGCGTGCTCGACTCGCTGAAGTTCCGCGGGTCGAACGGAGTGGTGGTGACGATCCCCGAGGCGAATGCCGCGGGCTGGTCGGCGACGGTGACGCATCCCGACGCCTGGCCGATGCGTTGCTCCCTCTTCTATGCCGGCGCGGCTCCGCTCGCCCCGGCCACCGCGGAAGGACTCATCACCTGTCAGTGATCCGGGGGCGCGCGCGGTGACGGACCCCGTCCCCGCCCCGCCTCACGGCCCGCCGCGCTACCGCGAGTTCACCGACCGGCGCGAGGGGATGATCTTCGCGATGGATGGCGGTCTCTGGCTGCATCGCCACGTCTGGAAGGGCCGGCCGATGGCGCATCTCGTCTCGACGGACCGCGAGCTCCTCCTCGCCTACGGCCGCGCCGTCGGGATCCCCGCGCAGCGTCTCCAGTTCAAGCCGTTGAAGGACCCGCGCACCGGGATCCGGCGCGAGGCCTGGCACTGGGACCTCGTCGGCCCCTTCCTTCCGCCGCGATAGCGAAGCGTCAGGCGCGCCCGGCCCCGGACCGCGCGCCCGGAAGCGCGCGCATGGCGCGGAGGTCTTCCTCGAGCTGAGCGGCCTCGTTGCGCACAGCCGACAGCGCCGCGAGCAGCTGGTGCTGCAGCGCCCGGTCGTGGCGGAGCGTGAAGTACGCGCGCGATCGGGCCCGCGCTCTCTCCGCGCGGTCTCGCATCGCGACGTCGGCGAGCGCGAGAGCGGGAAGTGCGAGCACCAGCACGAGCGCGGCGATCGGCCCGGCGGTGCGCCAGGCCATCATCGCGACGGCGAGCCAGGTCACGAGCACCAGGGGCGCGCCGACGAGCATCGTCTGCATCGCCGGATCGGAGCCCGAGCGGCTCGTGCGCCGCGCGACCGCGCGCGCGATGCTCACCGCCGGCCAGTGCACGAGACGGCCCGCCAGCGCGACCGGAACCGCCACCGCGGCGAGCGCTCCCTCCCGCAGCGCGAAGAGCGCCCCCGAGCCGAGGCTCGTGTCGATCGTCGCATCGCGGAGGTCGATCCCGCGCCGCCCGGCGATCGCGGCGACGCGACGCAGGTCGTCCCGCAGCGAACGGGCGCGCACGGCGAGCGGCGGACTTTCCGTCGCCTGCATGGCCAGCAGGCGCCGCGCCTCGTCGATACGCCGCGCGAGGGAGACGGTGTCGGCGTAGCGAACGCCGCTGCCTAACGGCCCGCTTCCCCCGGCGGCGAGCATCGCGGCGAGCCGCTCCACCTCGGCGGCCGCGTCGGCCGACTCGAAGTTCATCGTCAGCGCGCGGAGGCGCCGGTCGATCTCGGCGGTGAGCGCGTCCGCGTCCCCGCCGCCGCCCGCGAGCCACTCCTCGAGCCGAATCGGCTCTCCCACCTCGACGAGGATGCGCGTCCGCGGACGCGCCTTGTCCTCGAACACGAAACCCATCGGGAGGATCGCGATCTCGCCGACTCCCGCGGCGCGCGCCTGCAGCGCCATTCGCGCGGTGCCCGTCTTGAGGGGCGCGATCGACGGCTCGTCGTGGCTCTTTCCCTCGGGGAAGATGAGCACTGCCTGCCGCTCGGCGAGCGCGGCGACCACCGCCCTGAACGCGTCCGCGTTGCGCGAGGGATCCGGCGCGCCGCCCGCCTCGCGGCGCGCCCGCTCGTCGCTCGCCCGGCGCAACGGCACCATGCCGAGCGCGCCGAGGAAGAAGCGCGTGAAAGGGTTCTCGAACAGCGTGGCCTTCCCCGTGAACGTCACCCGGCGCGAGAGCGTCGTCGCGACGAGCATCGGGTCGATCATCGCGTTCGGATGGTTCGCGACCACGAGCATGGGCACGTCGCGCGGGACCCGCTCCGCGCCGACGATCTCGATCTCGCGGTAGTACCAGCGCAGCGCGATCCGCGCCAGCGCGCGCATCGTCGGATACAGCATCAGCGGCTCCGCGCCCGCGCGGCGAAGGTGTCGGGTACCTTGCGCAGGATCACGAGCGCGACGAGCATCGCGACGGCGACCGTCCCCACCGCGGCGCGATACGCGAACCCCGTCCCGAACGACGGCGTGAGTCCGTCGACCGCGATCGCCCACACGAAGGGACCGAGCACCGCCGCGGCGCGCGCCGAAAGCACCATGAGCCCGAAGTAGCGGCCCGCCTCGACGTCGGGCACGAGGCTGAGGAGGAGCGGACGCTCCGCCGTGCTCACCCCGCCATAGATCAACCCGATGAGGAAGCCCACCACCCAGAACGCCTGCTGCGACGGCGCCAGGATCATCGCCGCGAGCAGCACGACCCAGGCGGCGATCACTCCCATCAGCGTCCTTTTCGGGCCGATGCGGTCGGTGATGATCCCGCAGAGATAGCTCCCGATCACCGCGGGCACCGTGAGAATGAGGAAGAGCTTCACCTCGGAGCCCTTCGCGAAGCCCATCGCGACCACCGCGTACAATGCCATGTAGCTGATGATCGTCCCCATCGCGTCCTGATAGAGGAACGAAGCGAGGATGAATCGCAGCGCACCGGGATGCTGCTTCGCGTCGCGCACCGTGCGTGCGACGTCGACGAACGCCTCGCGCCAGCGCACGCGCGTCCGCTGCACGGTGCCGGCGAGGTGGTCGCGGCACCAGACGATGAGCGGGATCGTGAAGAGGAAGAAGAGGAGCGCGGTCGGCACGAAGGTGCTGACACGCCCGCCGTGCGCGGTGAAGGGAACGACCGAGCGGAGCGCGCCCATCGCGCCCGCGGGGAGCGCGAGCGCGCCGGCGAGCGAGCCGTTGAAGAACACCGATACGAGCGCGACGCCCGCGATCGAGCCGACGTAGCCCAGCGCGGTCCCGATCCCCGAGAGGCGCCCCTGCTCGCGCAGCGGCGCGAGCTCGGGCAGCATGGCGTTGTAGAAGGGGAGCGCACCCTGATAGGCGTAGTTCGCGACGACGAAGGCGGTGATCACCGCCACGAGCGCCGGCATGGGCAGCTGCCACCCGGCGGGCAGCGTCGCGGCGCCGATCGTCTCGTCGCCGGTCACCGGGACCATCGTCTGTCCGATCACTCCGATCGCCATGGTCGCCAGACAGGCGAGCACGGTGAACCACACCACCCATGGCTTGCGCCGGCGCGTCGCATCCGAGATCGCGCCGAAGACGGGGATCGAGAGCGCGACGAGCAGCGACGAGACGCCGTTGCCGATCGCCATCGCGGTGTTGCGCACGTGCAGGTCGGACACCAGCCACACGGCGAAGTACAACGTCGCGACGTTCATCGAGAAGATGGTGTTCGCGAAATCGTACAGCGCCCAGCTGAATCGCTCGCGCGCCGGGGCGGCTCGTTCGACGATGACCTCGCCGTCGGGGGCGGTGGTCGGGATGACGTGGGTAGCGTGTGCCATGAGTGGATGGGGGTACGCCTGGAGTCTATCCCTCCCCGGTGGGGCCGACGATACGTCGCCTGACGTAGCAGGGGAAAGCGCTCCCCGCCGTTGACGCCTCTGCCGACTCGTGCAGATTATGACCGATGCGTTCCTCGCTGCGTCACGATGTCGTCGCGCCGCTCGTCCGGCGCCCCCGCCTCGCGCTGCTGCTCGCGCTCTCGCTCGTGCTCGCATGCGAGCATTCCTCCACCACGCGCGGCGCCGACTCGGCGGCGAGCGTGAACGCGGCGAGCGCGGACACCGGCGAGCAGGCCGCGCTCAACTCGGGATGGGCGCCCGAAGCGGGGGCGGTGCTCCTCGTCGCGAGCGACATCCCCGACGTCGCCCAGGTCGTGTTTCCCGAGGTCACCGACAGCACCTTCGGCGACTCGACGCTCACCGATCTCGCGCCGGTGCGGGGCACGCGGGTGACCCTCTACTCGCGCGAGGGCCAGGCCGGCACCGCGATCGTCGTCGGAGAGGACAGCACCGCGCGCTCGGACAGCAGCTCCGAGGAGTGCGCGGGGTGGCCCGCCGTGCGGCTGCGCAACGAAGGCCAGGGGGTGAGGGGAAGCTGGACGATCGGCCTCGTGAGCGGACGCGCACAATCGCTTCCCCTGGACTCGATCGAGCGGCTCTCGCGCCCCGATTCGGCACGGCTGGCGGGCGAGGTCGCAAGGCTCGCGAGCGGCCTGCCCGACGACACCGCGCGCGTCTTCCGTGGGCTTCCCTACTACGTCCACACGGTGCGCCGATTCCGGGCGGCTCCCGGGGTCGAGGCGCTGGTCGCCGACCTCTCGCGACGGATCAACCAGGAGGCGAACCCGCGCGAGGAGCAGATTCTCGTCGTCGCCGAGCGTGACAGCGGAAGCGCCGGTGCGCCCTGGCGTCCGGCGTTCGTCGAGCGTGCGTCGGGACACGAAGGAAGTGTCGAGACGCACGACGTCCTCGCCGCGGTGGCGATCGGCGCCGCGAGACGCCCGAGCCTCGTCGTCGCGCGCTACGTCAGCGACGGGATCGTCTATCTGCTGCTCGAGCGCGTGGCCGCAGGGCAGTGGCGCGTGCGCTGGACGAGCGCGGCCAGCGACTGCGGCTGACGCGCGAGCGCTGGCGGCGAAGTCATTCCGCAGTCGCCTGGCCGAGCGACGCGGGCGCTGCGCCGCGGGCGCGAGCGGTCGCGAGCGCGATCAGAGTCGCGACGTAGGGGAGCGCGAGAAAGGCCTGATACGGCAGCGTCCAGCCGCGCGCCTGGAAGAGATACTGGAGCGCGCTCCCGCCTCCGAAGGCGATCGCCGCTACGAGCACGCCGCCGGCCCGCCACCTGCCCAACGCGACGATCGCGATCGCGATGAAGCCGCGGCCGGCCGACATTCCCTCGGCGAAAGTGCCCGACTGCACGAGCACGAGCGACGCACCCGCCGCGCCGGCAAACGCACCCGCCACGATCGCTGCCCCGGCGCGAAGCCGGTCGGTCGCCACGCCGGCGGCGCGCGCCGCGGTGGGCCGCTCCCCGCATGCCCGCAGCGCGAGCCCGAGGTGCGTGCGCGCCATTCCCCACCAGACCATGCCTAACGCGACGACTGCCGCGTAGGTGAAGCCACTCTGCGCGAAGAGGGGCGCGCCAACGCCCGGGATCGCCGACAGGATCGGGATCGCGATCGGTCCCAGCACCGGGATCCGCAGCCCCGCGCCCTCGGGCCCGAACAGGCTGTGATACAGCGCCGCGGTGCCGCCGGTGGCGAGCAGGGTGATCGCGGTTCCCGTGACGATCTGCTCGGTGTTCCAGCGCACGACGAACAACGCAAACACGGCGGCGGTCGCCGCGCCCGCGAGCAGCGCGAGCATGACCCCCGCCGGCGCGCCCCACGCGAGCCCGCCCGCCGCCGCGGCCAGCGCGCCGGCGAGGATGCTTCCCTCGATACCCACGTAGATGATCCCCGACCGCTCCACGAGCAGCTCGCCGGTTGCCGCGAGCAGCAGTGGTGTCGCCGTCCGCACGGTGGCGGCGAGGAACTCGGTCTCCGCGCTCACGACGACGCGCCCTGCCGCGAGCGCGCGGCGAACGCGCCCCACCGCCCGGAGAAGAGCGGAAGCAGCAGCACGAGCAACACCAGCGCGCCTTCGACCACCGTCACGAAGGAAGCGGGCACGGAGGCGTCACGCTGCATCGCGGTCGCTCCCGCCTCGAGGCCGCCGAACAGCAGCGCGCTGGGAATGACGAGCAGCGGATCGAGCCGCGCCAGCAGCGCGACCGCGATCGCCGTGTACCCGTAGCCTGGGGACAGTCCTTCATAGAGTGCGTACGTCACCCCCGTCGCCTCGATTCCCCCAGCCAGACCGGCGAGCGCTCCGCTCACGAGGAAGGCGCCGAGCGCGGTGTGCGCGACATCCACGAGCCCGGCGCTCGCGGCGGCGCGAGGGTTCGCACCGACCGCGCGCACGCGGAAGCCCCAGGCACTGCGGCGCATCACGATCGAGAGCAGCAGCGCCGCGACGATCGCGATCGCGACGCCGAGATGGAGTCGCGTCCCCGGAACGCGTGGGAGCCGCGCCACGTCGGGAATCGTCGCGCTCTGCGGATAGGCGTGCGTCGGCTCCTGCAGCGGGCCGCGCACGAGATAGCCCACGAGGTTCAGCGCGATGAAGTTGAGCATGATCGTGCTGATCACCTCGAGCACGCCGCGTCGGCGCAGGAGCGCGGCCGGCGTGGCCCACGCCGCGCCGGCGACCGCCGCGGCGATCAGCGCGAGCGTCAGACGCACGGGGCCAGGCAATGGCAGCGCGACCACGCCGATCGCCGCGGTCGCGCCGGCGAGGAGCTGCCCTTCCGCGCCGATGTTCCAGACGCCGGCGCGGAACGCGAGCGCCACGGCGAGCCCCGCGAGCATCAGCGGCACGGCGCGCACCATCGTCGCCGAGAAGAAGGCATAGGACGATCCCACCGACCCACGCCAGAGCGCGCCGAGTGCCTCGGCGACGTCGTAGCCGCCCGCCGCGAGAAGGGCGGCGAGCAGCACGAGCGCGATCGCGGCGACGGTGAGTGCCGCGAGGAGCGAGCGGTACTTGGCGCCGCGTCTCGCCGCCCGCGGCGAACCGTCGCTCATCGCGGGTCGAGCGTCAGTCGCGCCGCGGGCGGCGGCGCAGGACGCGATACTCGACGACTCCGCTGTCGCACAGCGTGCGGACCTCGGAGTACGGAATCGCGAAGTAGGTGTAGGCGCGGACACGAGCGCTCCGGCCGTCGCATCCCGCGGGCGCGAGCTCGCCCCCGATGCTCTCGACGCTGACGACCCGCACGGACCGGATGAGCCCACGCCGCTCGATCGGCCCGCTCCAGAGGGCGATCGCGGTCGTGCGCGCGCTGTCTCCGTACGCACGCCACTCGGGGGGCAGCTCGCTCAGCCCGTCGGAGACGAGCCAGCGCGGGAGCGCCGCGCCGAGCGTGAACACGAGCAGCTTCCACCCGATGCTGATCGACGCGAGGATGATCAGGGTGCGCCGCGTCCGCAGCCGCGAACCCGGCGGCTGGGAAGGTCCCGTCGAAGCGGGAGGGGGCGGCGCCGGATTCGTCATGTCGCTCACGGGTAGTGATTTAGCGGCCAGCGCGCTGCGACCGCAATGCACGGATCGCCATGATCCCCGCCGTGGGACCGAGCGCGAGCATCGCGGCCGCGACCGGCCACCCGATCCGCTGCGCAACGATCGGCACGAGCTGGATGCTCGCCATGGTGAGGAGGAAGCCGAGCGACGTCTGCAGCGTCAACGCGGTCCCGACGGCGTGCGAGGGTACCGAGCGCGTCACGAGAGTGCTGAACTGCGCGCTGTCCGCGATCACCCAGAACCCCCAGGTCCACGCGAGTCCGGCCGTGAGAAGGAACGGGCCGCCGAACGCGCCAGCCGCGAGCAGGGCGCAGCTCCCGCTGGCCAGCATCGCGATGGTCACCAGACGCGCATGGCCGATGCGATCCGCAATCCACCCTCCCCAGACGCAGCCGAGCGCCCCGATCCCGATCGCTCCGTAGGCGACGACCTCGACGAGCGGACGTGCGACCACGGAGAGCGAGCCGCCATGCCTTACCTCGCTCGCTGCGAGGAAGGCGCCGATCCAGGTCCAGAAGGCGTAGAGCTCCCACATGTGCCCGAGATATCCGCCCGTCGCGAGTCTCCACTCGCGCCGGCGCACCACTTCGCTC
This sequence comes from Gemmatimonadaceae bacterium, assembly GCA_036392515.1. Lineage (GTDB taxonomy): Bacteria > Gemmatimonadota > Gemmatimonadetes > Gemmatimonadales > Gemmatimonadaceae > JABFXC01. The sequence goes on from DASVXU010000079.1 coordinate 72,999, forward strand.
ACGAGCAGCCACGAGAACGGCCGCCGCTCGAAGGCGAAGGGTCCGTCGTGGTATCCCACCGCGACGATCGCCGCGGCAGCCAGCGCGCCGATCGAGCTCGCGAGCACCACCGCGCGCCCGTTCCCTTCCGCGAGCACGTGGAGGAGGAAGGGCGTCGCCTTGCCGAGCGTGAGCGCGCCGACGATCACGCCGATCGCCAGCCCGCGGCGATCGTGGTACCACGTCGCGATCATCTTCATCGCCGGCGGGTAGACCCCAGCCAGCGCCGCTCCCGTCGCGAAACGCAGCGCGAGCGCGACGTCATAACGGTCGGTGGCGAGCAGCAGCGCGTTCACGACCGCGCCCAGCGTCGCCGAGACCGCGAAGAGCCAGCGGGTCGGAACGACGTCGGCGAGGTTGAGCAGCGCGACGATGGCCGTCCCAGTCACGAAGCCGAGCTGCACGATCCCGGTCAGCCAGGCGGTCGCGCCGGGGCCGAGTCCCCACCGCGCCGCGAGCTCGGGCGAGATCGCGCTCGCCGTGAACCAGAGCGACATGCCTAGCAGCTCGGCGACGGCGAGCAGCGCGAGCACCCGGGCGGCTGCGCCGGGTCGGTGATCCCCCTTCGTCGCGGTCACGGTCGCGCCGGCTCGGCGCCGAGCATCTCGCGACCGATGGAGCTGGGGTCCTTCGGCACCTCACGCACCCGGCCGCCCGCCACGACCACGACGCGGTCCGCGAGAGCGACGACCTCGTCGAGATCCGCCGAGTGGACGACGACGGCGCTCCCCTTCGCCCGCGCGGCTCGCAACCGGTCGTGCACTTCGGCGGTCGCGCGAAGGTCGAGCCCGCGCGTTGGCTGGTCGGCGACGAGCAGGGCTGGGTCTCCCTCGAGCTCGCGTGCCAGCACCAGTCGCTGCTGGTTGCCCCCGGAGAGTGAGGCCGCCTTCGCCTCGGGTCCGTCGGCGCGGACGTCGTAGCGGCTGATCAGATTCGCCGCACGCTCACGGAGCGCACGCCAGTCGATCCATCCGCGACGCGCGCCGGCGCCGGAGAGCGCGACGTTCTCGGTGAGGGTGAGATCGTCCGCGATCGCGTCGGCGTGGCGGTCCTGCGGGATGTAGCCGATGCCGCGCGGCACGGTGACGCTGCCGCGAGCGGGGCGCTCGCGCCCGGCGAGAATTCGCAGCAGCGCTTCCTCGCCGTTCCCCTCGACTGCCGCGACGCCGAGTATCTCGCCGGCGCGGACCTCCAGCGTCGCGCCGGCGAGCGTCGTCGCGCCCGGGCGTGGTGCAGACCAGACGTCGGTGAGGCTCGCGACTACGCGACGGGCCGCGGGTGGGGCGTCGTGCTGGCGGAATTCCCGCTCGATGCGCGCGACACGCTCGCCGAGCATCGCGGTGGCGAGCTCGCTCGCGCTCGTGTCGCGCGTCGCCACCGTCGCCACGTTACGCCCGTGGTGCAGCACGGTGGCCTCGTCGGCGACGTCGAGGGCATCGCGCAGCTTGTGCGTGATGAGCACGATCGCCCGGTCGGCGGTCGCGAAGCGGCGCGCCCAGGCGAGAAGGGCCGAGGCATCCGGCGGCGCCAGCGTCGCGGTGGGCTCGTCGAGGATGAGCAGCCTGACGTCCCGCGCGAGCGCCTTGAGGATTTCGACGCGCTGCTGCGCGCTCACCGGCAGCGTCGCGACCGCGGCCGTCGCATCGATCGGAAGGCCGGTCGATTCGGAGAGGGCGCGCACGCGCTCCTCGGCGCGTCGCGGGTCGTGGAGCCCGCGTCCGCCCAGCGCGACGTTCTCGGCGACGGTCAGCGCCGGGACCAGGGAGAAGTGCTGCTGCACCATCCCGATCCCCGCGGCGAGCGCGTCGCGCGGCGAGCTGAATCGAGCGGCCGCCCCGCGCCAGCGGATCGTTCCGGCGTCGGCGTGGGTGAGGCCGTAGGCGACGCGCATCAGCGTCGTCTTTCCCGCCCCGTTCTCCCCGAGCAACGCGTGGATCGTCCCCGGTCGGACGCGGAACGCGACACCGTCGAGGGCGACGGTGTCGCCGTATCGCTTGACGATCCCCTCGAGCGAGAGGAGCTCCTCGTCCCCCCGCACCGCGCTCACAGTCCGGTCGGCGCCTCGACGAACCGCCACGGAAGCGCGAACTCGCGCTCGATCCATCTGCCTAACGCCTGGACGCCGAGCGTCTCCGTCGCGTAGTGTCCCGCGTAGACGATCACGAGGCCCAGCTCGGGCGCGTCGACCGCCGTCCAGTGCGGCCCCTCGCCGACGATGAGCGTGTCGAGACGGAGGGCCGCCGCCTCGCGCAGCGTGTCGGCTGAGGCGCCGGCGCCGGTACAGATCCCCCAGCGCCGCGTGACGCGGTCGCCGTCGAACGGCGTGGCGATCGCCTGGCCGCCGTGCCGGCGCGCGAAGGCGTCGGCGCGCGCGACGAGGTCCCCGGTGCGGATCTGGCTCTCGCCGCGCACGCCGATCTCGATGGACTGGAAGCGGGCAAAGCCGCCGGTGGGCTCGAGCCCGAGCTCTCGCGCGAGAAGGACGTTGTTTCCAACCTCCGGATGCGCGTCGAGCGGAAGGTGCGAGGAGTACACCGCGATCCCGTGCGAGAGCAGGCGGTACAGCCGGTCATAGAACGCGCCGCGGATCGGCTGCACGCCACCCCAGAGCAGGCCGTGATGGACGACGAGCAGGTTGGCGTCGGCCGCGATCGCGCCGTCGATCGTCCGCTGCGAGCAGTCCACCGCCACCGCCACGCCCCGGATCTCGGCGCGATTCTCGAGCTGGATGCCGTTGACCGCGGGTGGATAGTCGGGGATGTCGCGGGTCGCGAGCAACGCGTCGAGGCGCTCCGCGATCGCCTGCAGCGTGGCCATCAGTGGTTGGTCGCGTCGCGGCCGCCGACGGACAGCGATCCCGCCGCGAGACGCGCCCGCACCGAATCGACCGTCGCGCGGACGCGGACCGGGATCATCGAGTCGAGCGCGGGGTTCGGCACGTAGGTCACGACCTGGCTCGCCGTTCCGAGATGGATGACGCGCGGCACGAAGCGCTTCTCCTTCACCTCGCGCGCCACCGTGAGGAACGCGTGCGGGAGGTCGATGACGACGCTCCCGATGACCACGTCCGGCGCGACCCCGTTCTGGTTGGAGTTCGAGCCGAAGACGTATACGCCCTTCCGCTCGCGAGCCGCCTGGAAGATCCCGAGCCCCGCGGCGTCCGCGTTCTGGAAGATGAAGTCCGCGCCCTGGGAGATCTGGGCGAGCGCCTGCTCCTTCCCCGCGGCCGCGTCGTCCCAGTTGCCGATGAAGGACGAGAGGACGCGGACCTTCGGGTTGACCGACCGCGCACCCTGCTCGAACGCGGCAAAGCTGCTCTTCACCGGCGGTAGCTCGGTCCCGCCCAGCACGGCGATCGTCCCGGTCTTCGTCAGCGATCCGGCGACGATCCCGGCGAGGTACGACGGGTCCTCGAAGCCGAACACCATCCCCGCGACATTGGGTGAACTGGAGCGATCACCGGAAGTCGCCACATAGACGGTCTTCGGGAATTCGTGACCCACACGGATCGCGGCGTCCTGGAACTCGAAGCCATGCCCGAAGACGAGGTCGTAGCCCTGCGCGCCGTACTGCCGGAAGTTCTCTTCGAACTCCGCGGGCGTCTTCGTCTGGATGTGGCTGATCGAGGCGCCGAGGCTGTCGCGGATCCGGAGCAGGCCGTCATACGCGCCGCCGTTCCACGAGTGGTCGGAGATCGGGCCTGGAGTGAGCAGCGCGACGCGGAAGCCGCCCGTGCGTGATGGTTCGCGTCCGCTGCAGCCGACGAGCGCCGCGACGGCGAGCGCCGCGATGATGCCTAACGCGCGCCGAGCGGCGCTCTGCGGCGAGGTGTGTCTGTGCATTGCTGTGGAGAACCCGGAGTGCAGCGACGTGAGCAGAGGTGCATGCTGTTGCTTGGCAACGACATGCACCTCTGTGGAAACATGCGGGCGCGCGGCGTTTCCGCCAGCGCTATTTGGCGACGACCAGCGCCGGCTCTCCGGAAGCGTTCGTCCGCGAGGGGGCGCGCCCTTCCTGCATGCGGACGCTGCCGTTGATCTTCCCGCCCTCGGCGATCACGATCGTTCGCGTGTTCACGTCGCCCTGGATCGACGCGGTCGCCTGTACCTCTACGCGCTCGGCGCCCACGATCGTTCCCTCGATCGTGCCGCCGATGATCGCCTCGCGTGTCTCGATGTCGCCGTGCACTACGCCCTGTCGGCCGACGAGCACCTGACGCGCGCAGCGGATGGCGCCCTCGACGCGCCCCTCCACCTTCACCACGCCGTTGCTGTCGATGTCGCCGGTGACGGTCATCCCCGCCGCGATGATCGAGAGCGCGCCCTCGCCCGCCGCGGGGCCGCTCTTGCTGTCCTGCTTCTCGTCCTTGAAGATCGCCATTGGTCTACTGCCTCGTCTGCTGGATGAGCGTCATTGGATCGATCGCGGCACCGCCCTTTCGCAGCTCGAAGTGCAGGTGCGGCGCGGTCGACCGGCCCGTGTTCCCCGAGAGACCGATCACGGTACCCTGGGCGACCGGGTCGCCCTGCCTAACGCGAATCGCGCTGAGGTGTCCGTAGAGGGTCTCGTACCCTTGCGGATGCACGAGCCGGATCATCTTTCCGTACTCGGGCGTCTCGCCGACTTCGACGACCATCCCACCCCCGGCGGCACGAACTTCCGTCCCCTCGGGGACGGCGATGTCGAGACCAGGGTGCGTGGCGCCATACTCCTGTCCGCTTCCGACACCGCGCGTGACGAAGCCACGCGCATCGAGAGGATAGCGAGTCGGGAGCGTCATCTCCACGGAGTCGGTCTTCGCCGGCTTCGCGGCAGGAGCCGCGCCGAGCATGGTCTGGACCTGCTCGTAGCGCTTCTGGAGCTCGGTGAGCGTCACCTCGAGCGTGTCGAGGCGGTGGGCGTCACGCTCCATGGTCGCGAGGCGATTGGTGAGGATGGGGACTCGCGCGGCCTGGATCGCGAAGAAGACGAAGATCAGAGCGACCGCAGTCCCGATCACCATCCCGGTGCGCGACAGGATGAAGCGGAGCATCCGGACGCGGCGCGGGCTCAGCACGATGGTCCGGTTCGCGAGGCCGCCCTCTCGCTGGACCTGGATGATCATCGACCCGGCGTGCGGGGTGTAGATGTTCCCGTATCCCTGCTTCTGCTTCTTCGGGTCGGCCATGAAACCTCGTCAGAGCATGTCGCGATGGGTGCCGAGTAGAATGTCGAGCACCCGCTCCAGATCGTCGGCCGAGTAGAAGGGGATGCGAAGCTCGCCCTTCTCCTTCCCGGCGACGGCGACATGCACGTCGGTCTGCAGTCGCTTGCGGAGCTGATCTTCAATACGACGCACTTCCGGCGGCCGCGTATCAACTCCGCTCTTTTCGGAGCGCGCAGGCTTCCCGCGACTGCCGTCCTTCGCCATCCGCTCGACGTCGCGGACGGTCAATCCGCGGGCGACGATCTCGCTCGCGGCGGCGGTGATCTCGCGCTCGTTGGGGAGGGCGAGCAGCGCGCGGGCGTGGCCCAGGGTGAGCTGACCCTCGGCGACCATGCGACGGACGGAAGACGGTAAGCTCAACACTCGCAATATGTTAGCTACGGTCGACCGGTCCTTCCCGACAATGTCCGCGACCTGCTGCTGCGTCATCTTGAACTCGTCGACGAGCCGCTGGTATCCCTCCGCCTCCTCGAGGGGATTGAGATCCGAGCGCTGCAGATTCTCGACGAGGGCGAAGGTGAGCGCCGTGCGGTCGTCGATGTCCTTCACGACGGCGGGAACCTTCTCCCATCCGAGCGAGCTGACAGCGCGCAGGCGCCGCTCACCAGCGATCAGCTCGTAGCGGTCAGGTCCCGCCGGGCGCACGGTGATCGGCTGGAGCAGCCCGGTCGCCTTGATGCTCGCCTGGAGCTCGCTCAGCTCCTCGGGCCTGAACTCCCGGCGCGGCTGATAGCGATTGGGACGGATCGCGTTCAACGGTAGCTCGCGGTAAGGCAGCGCGCTCGCCGTCACGCTGCCCGGAGCGGCCGGCGCCGGGATCGTGGGGGCGGAGTTGATCAGCGCCTCGAGCCCTCTTCCGAGCCGGCGTTGCTGCTTGTCGTTGCTCATGCCTCGGCCCCCGACGCGTCCGCGCCGCTCTGGTTCTGCGCGGCGATTGCAGTCTCTCGATTGTATGCGACGGTCTTCTGGCCGAATCGCTGGATGAGCTCACGCGCGACGTTCATGTAGGCCTGCGCGCCCACGGACGCCACGTCGTACAGGATGATCGGCTTACCGAAGCTGGGGGCCTCGGCGAGGCGGATGTTCCGCGGGATCACGGTCTGGAAGACCTTGGGCCCGAAGTACTCGCGGGCATCGGCGGCGACCTGGCGGGAGAGGTTGAGGCGGGCGTCGTACATCGTGAGAAGCACGCCGTCGATGCCCAACCCTTCGTTCACGCCGCGCTGGACGAGGGTGACGGTGCTGAGGAGCTGGGAGATCCCCTCGAGCGCGTAGTACTCGCACTGGAGCGGGATGAGCAGCGCGTCGGCCGCAGCCAGCATGTTGAGCGTGATGAGACCGAGCGACGGCGGGCAGTCGATGAGGACGAAGTCGTACTGATCGCGGACTCGGTCGACGGCGTCGCGCATTGCGCGGTCGCGGCGGGGATGACTGACCAGCTCGACCTCCGCACCGGCGAGGTCCGGGGTGGCCGGCACCACGTCGAGGTGCTTGAACTGCACCCCGCGGATGGTCGCCTCGGCGAGAGACGACTCGCCGATCAGGGCATCGTAGACGGTGAGTTCGATCTGCTCGCGCGCGATGCCGATTCCGCTCGTCGCATTCCCCTGCGGGTCGCCGTCGATGAGGAGAGTGCGCTGCTCTGCGACCGCGAGGCTTGCGGCGAGGTTGACTGCGGAGGTGGTCTTACCGACCCCGCCCTTCTGGTTCGCTATCGCGATGACTCGACCCACACGCCGTCCGGATTGAGGAAGCCGGAATATAGCGCGGCGATGTTTCACGTGAAACGCTCGTCCCTCAATTGATGAGCTCGTGTTCCACGTGAAACACGAGAGCCTCAAACATCAAAGGGGCCCCCATGGAAGAGGCCCCTTCGACTGCATTATCCCTGAACGACTTAGCGCCCGGGAACGAAGGCCCAGCGCACATTCACCGTCGCCGTAACCGTCTGTTCCCCAGGCTCGACCGGGGTAGGACCAGCCATCTTCCCGGCCATGCTCGCCTCGGCGAGCACGCGGTTGTAGACGATCGGCGGACGGAAGTCCGTCGTCGTGATCTCGAGCAGCGCGCCGATCGACCCGCCGGCCGCCTTTGCCACCGCGTCCGCATCGTCGCGCGCCCGCGCCACGGCCTCCGCGAGCGCACTCCGCCGCGCATTGTCCGTGTTCGACGGATAGAAGGACAGTGAGCTGATCATGTTCGCTCCGGCCTCCAGCGCGGCGTCGATGGCCTTCCCGATCATGCCGATGTCGCGGATCTCGATCCGCACCGTGTTCGTCGCGACGTAACCCGTGACCTTCGGGTTCTGACCGTTAGGGTCGTAGCGCATCTCCGGGTAGAGATTGTAGTTCACCGTCGAGAGCTGGTCCGAGCCGAAGCCAAGCTTCCGCAGCGCGTCCAGCACCGCCTGCTGCCTGCGCGCGTTGTCACTCCCCGCCGCCGCGGCCGTCGCGGCGCGCGTCTGCACGCTCACCTCGAGGCGTGCACGGTCGGGGACGATCTTCGCCTCCCCCTGACCGTTGGTGATCACCTGGGGAACCGCGCCGTTGGTGACGACCGACGTCGTGACAGGAACCGGCGCGGGCTGCTGAGCGCGCGCGGGTGCGCACGCGAGCACGGCGACGAGGGCGAGGGCGAGCGACGGCAGGCGGATGGTCATCGGCACCGGAAAGGGTGAGCGTTGATTGGTAGCATATCGCGAATAATTCGTCCGCGGCATCGCGGCACGCTGCGGCGCGCTCGACGATACCCTGAATCCAACCGGAGGTTGCCTCGACGGGCAAGGCCGAACCTCATCGCCGGGGAGACGACCACGCAATCTCCCCGCGCACGGTCAGCCGCCTCGCCGCCGCTCGACCTCGAGCACGAGGTTCTGCAGGTCGCTCGGGCTGACCCCCGGGATGCGCGACGCCTGCGCGAGCGTCGCCGGCGTGCGGGCCGCGAGCTTCTGCCGGGCTTCCATCGAGAGTGATCGCATCTCGTCGTACGGCAGATCACGAGGGAGCGGGAAGGCATCGAGCCGGCGCAGCTTCTCCGCCTGCGCGCGCTCGCGCTCGAAGTATCCTCCGTACTTGATCTCGAGCTCCGCCGTCACCGCGGCATCCGCGGCCGGCAGCGGATCGACCCCGGCGGCGCGCAGCAGGTCGAGGAGCGAGACCGCCTGCCGCTTCGCGACTTCCACGATCTTCATGGCGTGGGGCAGCGGGCTGCTTCCGGCGGCGTCGAGCAGCAGTGCCGCCTGCTCGGGGCGGATCGAGGTGCGCTCGGCGAGATCGCGCGCCCGGTCTTCCTCGGCGAAGCGGCGCTCGACCACTGCCGCCTCACGGTCGTCGAGCGCGCCCCGCTCGAGCGCGACCGGCGCGAGGCGACGGAGCGCGTTGTCCTGCCGCACCGTCAGGCGGAACTCGGAGCGCGAGGTGAACAGCCGGTAGGGCTCGTCCACACCACGAGTGACGAGATCGTCGACGAGCACGCCGATGTACGACGAAGAGCGGCCGAGGATCAGCGGGTCATCACCGCGCGCGCGAAGCGCGGCGTTATAGCCGGCGACGACGCCCTGCCCCGCCGCCTCCTCGTAGCCGGTGGTCCCGTTGATCTGCCCCGCGAAGAAGAGACCGGAGAGCGCGCGGAGCTGCAGCGTCGCGTCGAGCTGCGTGGGCGGATAATAGTCGTACTCGATCGCGTAGCCGGCGCGCGTCATCCGTGCCGCCTCGAGACCGGGAACGGCGTGCAGCATGCGGAGCTGCACGTCCACCGGGAGCGAGGTCGAGAGCCCGTTGACGTACAGCTCGTGCGTGTCGTGTCCCTCGGGCTCGAGGAAGATCTGATGGCGCTCCGCGTCCGGGAAGCGGAGGATCTTGTCCTCGACGGACGGACAGTAGCGCGGACCGCGCGACCCGATCGCGCCGCCGTACATCGCCGAGCGGTTGATGTTCTCGCGGACGACCGCCTTCGCCTCGTCGCCGGCGAAGGTGATCCAGCAGGGGAGCTGCGCCGGATGGCGGGTAGCGTCCCCCGCGCGACGCGGCCGCTCCCAGAAGTGCGACCAGGAATAGTCGAACGCCTCGATCTCGCTCTCCTGGCGATCGAGACGCGAGTAGTCCACCGAGCGGCCATCGATGCGCGGGGGCGTGCCCGTCTTGAAGCGCGCGACCTGGAGCCCGAGCGACTCGAGCTGCTCCGCGAGATGCACCGCGGGTGCTTCCCCGGCGCGACCGCCGGGGAGCTTCGTCTCGGTACCGATGTGGATGCGGCCGCGGAGAAACGTCCCGGTGGTGAGCACCACGCACGAAGCACCGAAACGACGTCCCTCGAGCGTCTCGATGCCCCGCACTTCGCGCGCGTCATCATCCATGAGGAGGCGCGCGACCGTCCCCTGGATCGTGACCAGAGTCTCGTGCTGCTCGAGCAGCGAGCGGACGGCGCGCCGATAGAGCCCGCGATCGCACTGGGCGCGCGGCGCCCACACGGCGGGCCCCTTGCCCCGATTCAGCATCCGGAACTGCAGCGTCGCCAGATCGGTCGCCCGCGCCATGATCCCGCCGAGCGCGTCCACCTCTCGGACAACGGTGCCCTTCGCGACGCCGCCGATCGCGGGATTGCAGGACATCTGGCCGATCGTCTCGAGCGCGCTCGTGACGACGGCGACGTGCGCGCCGAGTCGTGCCGCGGCGACCGCAGCCTCGGTGCCGGCGTGGCCCGCCCCGACGACGATCACGTCGAAGGTCGCCTCGAGGTTCGCGAGAGACATCATGGTCTCGAAAGCTACACGCGAGCGCCCGGTCGGTGGCAGCGCGTGAGGGATGCGGTTATTCTCCGCCGTTCGTCAGCGCTCACCACGGGAGAGTCAGCATGCCCCTGTCCGCCCCCGCCGGCGCCCCGACGCTGCTCATCCGCCGCGACGCCTTCGAGCGCTCGGGGCTGACGCGAGCCGCGCTCGACGCGCGCCTCAACCTCACCCCCGACGAGTTCCGGGTCGAGGGAAGCATCGTCGCCGTGGGCCCGATCCACGAGGAGCCGTCGCTCGTGGCGTTGATCGAGGAGCTCGAGGCGCTGGGGCTGCGCTACTTCGACGACTTCTTCGAGCTGAGCGGCAACTGGCCCGACTGGGTCAAATTATTCGCAATGGGCGAATAATCCGGGGCCGGTCCCTTGCGAAGCAGCCCTTCCCAGCCGCACTCGTAGCACCAGCTCGTCCGGAACCATGGCATGAGCAGATTCCAGCCGCGGGACTGAACCCGGATCGTCGGCGCGTCGCAGTGCGGGCACTGCACGCCCGTGGGGAGGATGTAGAGGAAGAACACCGTCGCTGCGATGATGCGCAGGACGAAGAACCCCAGGAACAGCACCGCGAACAGCACCTCGTCACTCATCCTGCCCTTCCTTCCGCGAACGGCGGTCAGCTCGGCGACCCGGAAGATCGCTGTCTCCCCGCGCCGACGGCGGACGAGCGCCGGCGGCTAGAGTCTCCGCTCGACGACCGACCAGGCCTCGACGTAGGCGTATCCCTCCTCGACCCGCTCGATGACGACATCCGCGTCCTGGGCCAGCGGCGCGTCATCGAGGCCGCGAGCCGGGAGCACGTGTGTCCGCCCCTCCAGCTCGTACGAGATCTCGTACGCACTTGGCGCGCCAGCGCCCGCGTTCACCACTCGGGTCACTCGGGCAGGGGTCCCCTGCAGGAGGTAGCGCTCGTCCACTACCTCCGCCACCACCCCGGGGAGCGCCCAGCGCGCGACGAGCAGCACCGCCCCGACGACGCCCGCGACACCGAGCACCGCCGCGATCGCGATGATCGCGACGAGGGAGAGAGTGGTGTAGCGGTGAAGCAGGTAGCCCACCGCCCCGAAAAGTGTCGTGAACGCGGCGACATTCGGAACGGTGAGCCGGGCGCCGATCGTCGGCGGCTCGGCGCCGGGGTGACGGGGCACCGTCTTGCCCTTGCGCTCGACACCGAACAGCATCGCGCCGACCCCGAGCACGAGGCCGGCGAGAAAAAAGCCAAGGAAGAGATGCGTGATCGGCATCAGCGCTCGAGGTTGCTGCGGAAGAACTGCACGGTCATTGGCCAGGCGCGCTTCGCGGCTGCGAGGTTCGCGCCGTTCATCTGATCCTGACCGCGAAGGAACCCGTGACCGGCGCCAGGGAAGATCTCGTGCGTGTAGCTCCTGCCGAGCGCCCGCATCGCCGAGTCGGCGGGAGGGATCGTCGCGTCGACGCGGGCGTCGTTCTCGCCGTAGAGGCCGAGCACCGGCGCGCGAACGCTCGCCAGCTCGGCTGAAGCGGGCGACGTTCCATAGTAGACGACCGCGGCGCCCAGCGTCGGAGCATGCACGGCGTGCGCGAACGAGACGCCGCCACCCCAGCAGAATCCGACGACGCCGTAACGGGGCGCGGCCGCCGGAAGCGCCATCGCGTACGCCGCCGCGGCGTCGATCTGCCGCTGCACGACCGCGGGGTCGAGAGTGCGGATCGCCGCCACGGCCTGCTGCATCCCGACGGTGTCGGTCGCGGCGAGGGGGATCTTCCCGGTGAGGAAGTCGGGCGCGATAGCGATGAACCCCTCGGCCGCGAGCTGGTCGGCGACACTGCGGATCCAGGTGCTCAGCCCGAAAATCTCGTGGACGACGACGACCACCGGCGCCTTCGTGCTCCGCTGCGGATAGACCACCCAGGCGCGGAGCGAGTCGCCGGTCTGCGCATCGGTCCGGATGGTGACCCACTCACCGTGGCGAGGGGAGCGCTCGAGCCGCGCCATCGCCGTGGTCGCTCCCGGTGCGATGGTGGTGTCGTCGCCCGTCGACGCCATCACCGCCGTCGGCATCGCGTGATCGTGTCCCGCGGGCATCGACGACGGATGGGCGCAGGCCGCGACAAGGAGGCTGACGGGCGCGGCGAGCTCTCGAAGCTTGAGACGCATGGTCGGATCGGGGAAGCGGTCGGCGCCGGTGGCGCGTGGGTTGGTGACGCAACGCCAGGACCGTGATCTTAGTGCCCCTCGCGCCGCGATGCGAGCGGCGGGAGCACCGCCGCGAAGGCGTGGGCTCGATTAAGTTCAGTGCTCCTTATGGAAGTCCAGATCTTCGGCGTGAAGAAGAGCGCCGACACCCGGAAAGCGCAGCGGTTCTTCGCCGAGCGGCGGATCAAGGTGCACTTCGTCGACCTGATGGAGCGCGCGGCCTCGCCTGGCGAGCTGCGGCGCTTCGCCCAGAAGTTCGGGGTGGGCGCGCTCATCGATCAGGAGTCGCGCCGGTACGCCGAGCTCGGGCTCGCCCACGCGCGACTGTCGGACGAACGGTGGATGGAGAAGCTGGCGGACGAGCCCCTGCTGCTGAGGATGCCGCTCGTCCGGAACGGGAATCAACTGACGGTCGGCGCCGCGGAGGGCGAGTGGAAGCAGTGGGTGGCGAAGTGACGGAGCGGGACCAGTGAGCCTCATCGCGGTGTCGAACGTCGGCGTCGAGTTCGGCGCGACGACGCTCTTCCGTGACATCACCTTCACGATCGCCCGCGGTGATCGCTGGGGGATCGTCGGCCGGAACGGGATCGGCAAGACGACGCTCTTCAAGCTGATCACGGGCGAGCAGCAGCCGACGAGCGGGTCGATCGCGCGCGCCGGCGCGGTGCGCGTGTCGCTCCTCGAGCAGCACCGGACCTTCGAGGGCGCGGAGACGGTGTGGGCCGCCGCCGCGGGGCCCTTCGCCGAGCTGCTGGCGCTCGAGCAGTCGCTCGCGCGTCAGGCCGAGGCGTTAGGCAGCGACTCGTCGGAGCAGGCGATGGCCCGCTACGCGCGCGACCTCGAGCGCTTCGAGCGCGAGGGCGGGTACGAGATCGCGCCCAAGGTCGACTCGGTGCTGCACGGCCTCGGCTTCGATCCCGAGAAGGCGCGGACGCAGCCGGTCTCGCAGCTGAGCGGCGGCGAGCGCGGACGGCTCGGCCTGGCCCGGCAGCTCGCGGCGCCCGCCGACGTCCTGCTCCTCGACGAGCCGACGAACCATCTCGACCTCGAGACCACCGCGTGGCTCGAGCAGTACCTGCGCGAGCTCGAGGCGACGGTGGTCGTGGTCAGCCACGACCGCGCCTTTCTCGAGGCGATCGCCGACCATGTGCTGCACTTCGAGAACGGGACGGCGTTCGCCTACGCCGGCGGCTACGCCTCCTTCGTCACGCAGCGCACCGAGCGGCGCCTCGCCGACCAGCGCGCGTACGACAAGCAGCGCAAGGTGATCGCGGCGGAGGAGGATTACATCCGCCGCAACATCGCGGGGCAGAACAGCAAGCAGGCGAAGGGGCGTCGGAAGCGGCTCGACCGCATGCCGCGGCTGAGCGGGCTGGCCGGCGAGGCGGGGGTGATGTCGCTCTCGCTGCGCGCAGCTGAGCGAGGGGGCGACCAGGTGGTGGTCGCCGAGCACGTCGACGTGGCGGTGGAGGGGCGGACGCTGCTGCGCGACTTCACCGCCCGCGTGCACCGGGGCGACGTCGTCGGGCTGATCGGGCCTAACGGCGCGGGGAAGACGACGCTGCTCCGCACGATCGTCGGCGAGCGGCAGCCGCAGGGCGGAGAGGTGAAGGTCGGCGGGTCGATCGCCGTCGCCTACTACGACCAGCAGCTGGGCAACGTTCCGATGGGAAAGACGCTGTACGACGTCATCGCCGACCTGCGGCCGACGTGGGGACGCGGACCCGTGCAGGGGCACCTCGGCCGCTTCGGGTTCTCCGGCGACAGCGTGCTGCGGACGACCAGCGTCCTCTCCGGCGGCGAGCGCGCTCGACTCGCGCTGGCGATCATGATGCTGAGCGGCGCCAACCTGCTGGTGCTCGACGAGCCGACGAACCACCTCGACGTCGAGTCGATCGAGGCGCTCGAGGAAGCGGTGGAGGGCTACGACGGGACGGTGATCCTCGTCAGCCACGATCGCGCGCTGCTCCGCGCGCTGGTCACGCGCGTCTGGGTGCTGCACCACGAGCACATCACCGACTTCCCGGGGACCTTCGAGGAGTGGGAGCTGGTGAGCGCCGAGCGCTCGCATGCCGCCTCGGTCGCGGCGGCGGAGGAGGCGGAGCTGCGGCGCGTGCACGAGCGCCAGAAGACGGCGCGGAAGAACGACGCGCGCGAGAAGGACGACCGCGCGGTACGGGCGGCGAAGCGCGCGGTCGAGGACGCCGAGCAGGAGGTGTCGCGGCGCGAGGAGAAGGTCGGCGAGCTGACGCGCGCCCTCGAGGACCCCGAGCTCTACACGACGCCGGAAGGCACGAAGAAAGCGACCGCGTTAGGCAGCGAGCTCGACGCGGCGAAGCGCGCGCTCGACAAGGCGATCGCGGCGTGGGAGCGAGCGGTCGAGGCGGCGGAGCAGACCGCCTAGGGGGCGGGGGTCAGGCGTCGGACGTCGGCGCTGACCCCTGACACCGGACCCCTGCAGTTCAGAATTCCCCGATGAACCCGATCTCCGGCTCCAGACGCTGACCGAACTTCTCCTGGACGGACTTCTGGGCGAAGGCGATCAGCTTGCGGACGTCGGCCGCGGTGGCGTGGCCGAGGTTGACCATGATGTTCGCGTGGATGTGGGAGATCTGCGCGTCGCCGATGCGATAGCCCTTCAGCCCGCACTGGTCGATCAACCGTCCCGCGCCGACGCCCTCGATCTTCTTGAAGATCGAGCCCGCGCTCGGGTGCCACTCGAGCCAGGGGTGCTTCCCCCCGCGCCAGCTCAGGTTCTCCTGCGCGATCCGGTGCAGCACCGCGGGGTCGCCCTTCTCGAGCTGGAAGGTCGCCGAGAGGACGATGTCGGGGCGGTGGTGGAGGATGGTGTCGTCGTAGCCGAATTTCATGAAGTCCCGATCGACGACGATCCGCTCGTTCTCGGCCGTCAGCAGCTCGGCACTGTCGAAC
>DASVXU010000080.1:0-5357 GCA_036392515.1 Gemmatimonadaceae bacterium
AGACGGCCGGCGCGTATGGGCTCGCGCGAGTTCCCAATGGTGGGCCTCCGCCACCCGGTGGTCGAATGACCAGCCGCCCAACACCGGGCTGAGGTGACCGGTCAATCGATATCCCCACCGCAATGGCATACTCGTGAGCCCATTGCATGAACGCGTCGAGGCTCAGAGTGCAGTCAGGTGTCGCAGGTTCAAAGCGGAGACTCTCGGCGTCCCGTAGCCCAAGGACCGCGAGCTTCTCCGTGTAGTAGCGAACTTGATTCGCGAGCTCTGATTGCAGTCGCACTCGGGTCGCGGCGTCGAGACCGTCCACTCGCCAGAGTCCGAGAGCGCCGGGCTCGATCAGCGGGGCAACGAAGAGCGGCTTGGGTGCAGCGCCCAGGAACGCGCGCGCCTCGGGCCATGTCGCGTGCAGGCCCTCAGGCCAGAACGTCCATTTCGCGGGCGACCGCGGGGGGTCCGGTCGTTCATGGACGAGGCGGGCGATCTGCAGCGTTAACTCAGCGCCAATATCCATAACGCTCAAGTCGATGGCCGTCTAACGCCCAGTGCTAAGCTGCGGGCGATTCCCATAAGTGCGCCGCTTTAGCGGCGCACACCATAATCATCGCCCGACAGCTTCAGCACAACGTTAGACGGGAAGCTCGGCCCTACGGGCGGGGTCGCGAGCTCCGGCGCCGGAGGCTCGTGGCGCACCGCGTTGCGCGCAACCCGACGCTCGGCGCGCGAACTCGACTGACCGGCGCGCGAGCTCGCGGCGCTCATGGGCCGCCACCGCGAGCTTACCAACGCGGCTGACCCGAAGGCGGCCAGGCGAGATGGACTCGAGCACCGCACGAGTGTCCACCCAAAGTCTTGAGCACTTCTCCGGCTAACGCCCACGCTAAGCTGCGGGGCTTTCTCATAATGCGGCCGCTTTAGCGGCCGCAACTCGATAATGAAGCCCCGTCAGCTTCAGCGCCACGTTAGACGGCCGCGAGTAGTGATTCACTCGGAGCGCGGCTCCCAGCGAAATGACTCGGGATCAACCTCCACTGCTAGGTCGCCGGAGGGCAGCCGAACGACGACACCTTCCGCCAGCATCCATGCAGGACTCCCGTCGTCGAACCCATCATAGTCGTACAGCGTCAGCCGCGTGCCGAGTTGCACCGGCTCCGGGAGTTTGGCCAGATCCGCGCGTGATCCCAAGACTCGTAACCCGTAGGTCACGTCGTCGAGTCGGTCATTGAAGTCGCAGTACACGCGCGGCAACGTCACGAGTTCGAACTCCGCCACGATGCGTATGGCCGTCTAACGCCAATTAGGCCGAACAATCTAATTATTTGTCCCCGCCTACAATGGCCCCAATGCCGCGCGGACGCCAGAGGAGCCGGAGCCTCTGAACTGATTCCGCCGTCGCCACATGCGCCCGCGGCCGCACGGGTCGCTCTCGCGCGTTATGCTGCGGGTAATTCCCGGCCAGCTCTGCAGGATTGGCGTCGCTGCCTCACCGCGTCACCGCCGACCGCGCTCCTCACCCGCCGCCTCACGCCCCACTACCTGAACGCGTCGGCCACTCCAGCTCCCGCCCCATTCGCCACCCTCGCATCTCCAGCCCCCCGCTCAACGGCACCACCACCTCCTCCATCGCCGTGAAGCCTAACGCACGATAACGCGGCTCCCCCGGCAGCGTCGCCACCAGCGCGAGCCGCCGGAAGCCAGCGGCTCGCGCCGCGGCCGCGCAGTGCTCGTAGAGCATCCGGCCGAGCCCGCGACGCGCGTGCGCGGGGTGGACGTAAAAGGCGCGGATGCGCGCGGGCTCGCGCGCGGGATCGAGCCGCGAATCCACCGCCTCCTTATGTTGGTCGCCCCCGAACAGCGTGCGCCGGCCGCTCCAGCCCCCCGACGCGACCAATCGGCCCGCGTCCTCGATCGCGTAGTACGTGCCGTCGTCGATCAGCTGCGTGTCGACGCTGAGGAGGTCGCGGAGCGCCGCGTCCGCGACGTCGTCCGCGTAGTAGCCGGCACTCAGGCGGCGCACCGACTCGGCGAGCAGCGCGGACAGGGAAGGGACGTCGGCGCGCGTCGCGAGGCGAAGGGAGTACAACCGCGACCCGTCAGTGACCGGTGCGCTCCACCGTCTTCCCGCTGAAGTTCTCGACGGCGACGTCCTTTCCCGCGGAGAGCGACTTCACGTACGCGACGAGCATCCAGATCTGGTTCGGCGCGATCGCGCTCCCCCACGCCGGCATCCCGTCGGGACGTCCCTGGTAGATCGACTCGAACACCTCGCCGTCCCCGCCGCCGAAGTGCCACCGGCCGTCGGCGAGGCTCGGCCCCATCGCGCCGCTCCCATCGGCGCCATGGCAGTCCACGCAGTTGTAGGAGACGAACAGCTTCGCGCCGGTCGCCACCGCCTGGGCGTTCCCCGCGTACGGGTTGCGCATCGTCGTCCCGCGCGGCGGCGCGTCGCCGGGGCGGATGTGCTCGAGGTGCGCGACGAAGGGCGCCGCGGAGTCGGCGCGCACCGGCTGCGTCGCCGCCGGCTGCGCGGACGCCTGCGCCGGCTCCGCCGCGCGCGACTCGCGACATGCCTCGCCCAACGTCAGGAGCGCGACGAGTGACACGCCCGCGCTCGCGATCCGCTCGATGGTCGTCATCGCATCCTCCGCTTTCGGTTATTCGACGGACGTCAGTCGCGTCTCGAACGCCGGCAGTCGCTCCGTGGTCGCCGGGTCCTCCCCCGCCGGGTCGATCTCCTTCATCGTGTAGCACATCGCCGGCGCGAGCACCCGCAGGCGATGGTCCCACTCCGCGCGTAGCGCGACGTAGATCTCCGCGCCCACGGCCTCGTCGGCGTAGGGCTTCACGCCTGCCTGACGGAGCCGGTGCACCGCGGCGTGATAGCGGCTGCGCCAGCGCTCGCGCGTCGCCTCGTCGGGTTCCTCGCCGTGCTTCGCGGCGCCGTGCTGATGCTGCGCCTCGTCGAGCAGCTTCGTGCTCAGTATCCCCACGTACCAGAGTTGCGTCACCGCCGCTGACTCCTTCACCCACCCGTACTGCTCGTCGTCGAGGGCGCTCTTGAGCAGCGTCACCGTATCGAGGCAGCGAAGGATCGACGCGGACCAGCCGTAGAATGGCTCGCGGAAGCGGAAGAACGCGAGAATCGGATAGAAATGGTGCGACTCCTTCACCTGCGTCGCCTCGGCGCCGATCTCGGCGAACGCGCTGTATGTGGCGTCGAATCGTCCGCGGACCGCCATGCCGGCGACGATCTCGACTGCGTCGTCGGTGTTCGCGCTCATCAGATGGAGCTTGAGCCCGAAGGTGTTGCGCTCCCGAACGCTGTTGTAGAGCTGGAGCAGATAGGTGATGGTCAGCGAGACCACCGACATTCCGATGAGTGAGCTGAACAGGTAGAGCAGGCGATAGGGCGTCGTCTGCGGCGCCAGGTCACCGACCGAGACGATGGAGAGGCTGGATCCTCCGGCGTACAACGCGGTCATGAAATCGCGCGACGTCGGTCCCACGGTCGCACGCACCGACGTGCCGAGCGCGGGGTGTATGAGAAGCGCCGCCCCGAAGGCGAGTAACGCCGCCCACATCCCGATGAGCACGACGAGGATGAGGGGCGCACAGAACGAGAGCACCTTCCCCCTGTTCCGCCCCGCGCGCGCGGCGAATGGGCGAAACGCCCGCCACACCATCCGCGACAACCGCGTGCTGAGCACCGCCGTCCCGAGTCGCGCGTAGAGCACGGTCAGGAACACGTCCACGAGCGCGAGGAGAATCAGCGCCGCGCCGGCGAGCTGTTCGAGTCGTTGCAGCATCAGTACGCCGCCGCGCACAACGCGGGCCAGACGACAGGGACCGGGAGTCAGGAACGGCGTCAACTGCGCGCGACGCTGTTCCTCACGCCTGGCCCCCCGGCCCCTCTACAGCGAGAACACGAACAGCTCGCCTCCCCAGCTCGTCCACCGCGCCAGATCCGGCAGCGTGCTCCCGCGCTCACGCACGTCGTATGGCAGGTTCGCCGCGACGTCGCCGGCGATGAGCAGTCCCATGTCCCCGCCGATGCCCGCGTACACGGCGACGTACTGCTTGCCGTCGGGGCCGAGGTAGGTCATCGGGTTGCCGACGACGCCGGAGCCGACCTTGAACTTCCAGAGCACGTCGCCGGTGCGCGCGTTGACGGCCTTCAGCCAGCCGTCGAGCGTGCCGTAGAAGACGACATCGCCCTTCGTCGCGAGCGCGCCGCTCCAGACGGGGTAGGGCTCCTTCACTCCCCACAGCTTGCGGCCGGTGGTCGCGTCCCAGGCGATGAACTCGCCGCGGTAGCCGCCGGGGCCGGCGACTTCGGGCGCGTTCGCGCCGATGTACGGAGTACCCGCGATGTAGCTGACGTCGCGCGTCTCGAAGTCCATGCAGAGGTTGTTCGTCGGGACGTAGAAGAGACCGGTGCGCGGCGAGAAGGCGGACGGCTGCTGGTTCTTCCCGCCCTCGAGGCTCGGGCAGATCTGCGAGAGCTTCTTCCCCGGCGCGGGGATCTTGTCTGGCGCGAGCACGGGGCGTCCCGTCTTCAGGTCCACGCCGGTGGACCAGTTCATCGGGACGTACGCCCTGGCGAGGATGACCTCGCCCGTCGCGCGGTCGATCGTGTACGCGAAGCCGTTGCGGTCGAAGTGGACGAGCGCCTTCCGCGTCGTGCCGCCTAACGGCAGGTCGGCGAGGATGTTCTCGTTCACCGCGTCGTAGTCCCACAGGTCGTGCGGCGTCGGCTGGAACGCCCACACCATCTCGCCGGTGTTCGCGTCGCGAGCGATGATCGCCGCGCTCCACTTGTTGTCCCCCGGACGCTGTGCGCCGTTCCACGGACCGGGGTTCGACGTGCCGTGGTAGATGACGTCGAGCGCGGGATCGTACGAGATCCAGCCCCACACCGTCGCGCCACCCTGCTGCCACGTCGTCGACGGCCAGCTCGTCGCGCCCTGGTTGGGCGACGTGTCGGTCGCGTAGAAGTGCTTGAACCGCGCGCCGACCTTGATGTCGGCGTCGGGGCCGATGTTGAACGCCTTCCAGATCACCTTCCCCGACGCGGCGTCGAGCGCGGCGATCCAGCCGCGCACCCCCATCTCGCCCCCGCTCGAGCCGACGATGACTTTTCCCTTCGCGACGATGGGCGCCATCGTCATCGTCTCGCCGCGCGACAGGTCGCCCATCCGCGTGCGCCAGAGCTGCGTGCCGCTCTTCGCGTCGAGGGCGACGGTGTGACCGTCGAGCAGGTTGTAGAACAGCTTCCCGTCGGCGTAGGCGGCGCCGCGGTTGACGACGTCGCAGCACGCCTGGCCCGCCGCCGCCTGTGCGTTCTCCGGCCGGAACTT
>DASVXU010000081.1:0-22760 GCA_036392515.1 Gemmatimonadaceae bacterium
GCCGCACGTCGAGGACGTCGGCGTCCACCGGCACTCCCGGCTCAGGCACCGACGCGCCACTCCCGGCGCAGGCAGCGAGCGCGAACGACGTGGCGACGACGAGAGTTGATCGCATCTTGGTCGAGGAGTTGGGCGAGGTGCGTTGCTGAGAGAGCCGACATTCCCGCTGACGATAGGCGCGGAGCGTCACGTTGCCAAGAGTGCGGTGCTGTCGCGCGGATGCGGGGTCACGGGAACCAGCGATGCGGGGTGGCGGCGCCTTCGGCGACCGCGAGACGGCGATACGAGATGCGAAGATGCGGGAAGAGCGATGCGGGGACGGTGATGCGGAAACGGCTCGCTGGTCGACACGGAGATCACCGAGGCCACCGAGCACACGGAGGGGCTGCTCGGTGATCTCCGTGATCTCGGTGTGCTCTGTGTCGATCAGCAATAGGGATGAGCCAACGCGGGAGTACCCGCATCCGCGCATCCCGCATCGCGGTCTCCCGCCGCAGGCGACCCCCCGCATCGCTCTTTCCCGACACCCCGCATCCCCCCCGACAGCAAGGGTCTTCACCCTCCCTTCAGCACCTTTCCGATCTTCTTGATATCCCTCATGAACTCCTTCTCCGCCGCCGCGCGTTGATCGCTCGGCGCGCGCAGCACCGATGACGGGTGCACCGTCGCGATCACGAGCGGCTTCGCGCCAAAGGGACGCAGCAGCTTGCCGCGCTGGGTGCTGACGCGAAAGTCCTTGCCGAGCAGCGATTGCGCGGCGGTGGCGCCGAGGCAGACGATGACGTCGGGCTTCAGCGTCGCGAGCTCGGCCTCGAGCCAGGGGTGGCACGCCTTCACCTCGCGCGCGTTAGGCTTCTTGTGGATGCGGCGCTTCGTCCCCTCCTGCCCGTCCCACTTGAAGTGCTTCACCGCGTTCGTGACGTAGGCCTCGTCGCGGTCGATCCCCGCTTCCTCGAGCGCCGCGTCGAGCAGCTTTCCCGACGGTCCGACGAAAGGATGGCCCGCGCGGTCCTCCTGGTCGCCCGGCTGCTCGCCGACGATGACGACGCGCGCCGTCGCCGGGCCTTCGCCGAATACGGTCTGCGTCCCGACCTTGTAGAGGTCGCACCCTCTGCACCTCTTCGACGCCGCCCGGAGCTTCGCGAGCGTCGGCTTCGGCGGAACGAAGGGTTCCGCCGAGCCGGTGGTGCCCTCCCATGTCGCGCGCGACGCGCTGACCGGGGTCATCGCTGTCGGTCGCTCGCGCTAGTGCCCCGCGCTCCCGCGCCCGGGGCCGGAGTCCTCGCGATGGTCGGGGCGCTCGCGGCGCAGGTCGCCGCGGTTCCGCTCGCTGTTCTTCTCCGCCTCGTCGTGCTGCTCGCGATCCTCGTCGAGCCGCGCCCCGCCGACATGCTGCGCCTTCCGCAGCTCCTGCGGTCCCTTCTCCCCGCGCCCGCTGGTGTTCGTCGCGCGGATCACCTGCTGCTGCTCGCGCGTCTTCGACCCCTGGCCGCCTTCGTACTTGGTCGTGCTTTCCTTCGGGACCTCCTCTTCGTGCTGCTTGTCGCGCTTCGGCATCCGGTTCCTCGTTGCATGGTTGAGGACGACGATGCGGGCAACCACCGTGCCGGGGTGACGACCAAACGGCATGAGGCTAGTGTCATCACGGCCGCGGCATGAGTCACTCGCCAGAGCTGCCACGCGACAGTGAGGTTCTGGCTCCTGGCCGGTCTGCCACCTGCCGCGTGACTCGGGAGTCATGACACTAGCCTCGTGCCACATGGCGGTCGATCTTACTACATGCATCGCAAAGCCTTGAATCACCTCCGCCGCGTCGACCCGAAGCTGGCCGTCGTCATCGACACCGTCGGCCCCTGCCGGTACCAGGCGCACGCCGACGGGACGCACTTCGGCGCGCTCGTCCGCTCGATCGTCTACCAGCAGCTCTCCGGAAAGGCCGCCGCGACGATCCATTCGCGGCTGCGCGCGCTGTACGGCGATCGCGATCCGACGGCGGCGGAGCTGCTCGCGACGCCGGAGGAGACGCTGCGCGGGGTCGGACTGTCGCGGCAGAAGCTCGGCTACCTGCGCGACCTCGCGGCGCGCGTCGAACGAGCGGAGCTGCCCATCGATACCCTGCACGAGCTCGACGACGACGCGCTGACGCAGGCGCTCGTGCAGGTGAAGGGGATCGGGCGCTGGACCGCGCAGATGTTCCTCATGTTCAGGCTCGGACGCACCGACGTCCTCCCTGACCTCGACCTCGGCATCCAGAAGGGACTGCAGCGCGCCTACGGGCTGCGGAAGAAGCCGCTGCCGAAGGAGGTGCTGCGTCATGGGGAGAAGTGGGCACCGTATCGCACGATCGCGTCCTGGTATCTCTGGCGCCTCCTCGACACGGGCGACGTCGAGCGGGTGGGGGACGCGAACGGGAAGAGGAAGCCGGCCGTGAAGAAGGCCACGGCCCGGAAGCCGGCCTCACGCAACTCCGCCCCGCGGAAGCGCCGAGCCCGCACCTAACGGTCACTTTTCCCTCTGGTGCGTCGTCCATGAAGAGGTAGTTTCTCCGGTAATCTCCATCCCCCCGGGCCATGCCGATCGTCACCCTCCGTCCGCGCAGCGGCGTCGAGCTGATCGACGCGAGCTTCCAGTTCCTGCGCGAGAACTTCGCGACGCTCTTCACCGCGGTTGTGATCGCGTTCATCCCCGTGGCGGTGATGGGCTACGTCTCCGCGGCGAACCCCGGCGACTCGATGCTGAACCTCCTCGCTCGCATCACCGACTGGGTCTTCACCTCGGCGGGGCAGGCGGCGGCGATCATCATCGTCGCGAAGCGCTACCTCGGAGAGGACATCACCCCCGCCGACGCGCTGCGCGCCGTGAGCAGGCGGCTCGGCACCGTGCTCTGGGTGAGCTTCCTCTACGGCTTCGGCATCGGCATCGGTCTCATCCTGCTCATCTTCCCCGGCATCTGGGTCGCGGTGACGTACTTCGCCGGGATGGCGGCGGCGATGGTCGAGGGAACGGGGGCGAGCGACTCGCTCGAGCGGTCGAAGGAGCTGACGAAGGGATCCAGGCTGCGCATCGCCGGGATCTTCGGCGTCTCGTACCTCGTGTACCTGATCGCGGCCGCGTTCTTCGGCGCGATCGCGGGCGCGATCTTCGGGGTCACCGCGGGGACGCTCGTCGGGACGCTGCTGCTGGCGTGCATCTATCCCTTCATCGCGGTGCTGGCGACGCTGCTCTACTTCGACCTGCGCATCCGCCGCGAAGGGCTGGACCTCGACCTGATGCTCGACGCGCAGCCCGCAGGCGCCCCCGCCGCGGGGTGACCCGCGGCGCGCTCGCGCAGTCCTGATCGACGGACCCTCGTCACGACGCAGCCGACCCTCTTTCCCCACCGGCTCACATGGAAGCTCCAGCGATCCGCCCGCGCACCGCGATCGAGATCGTCGACGTCGCGTTCTCCATCTTTCGGTCGAACTTCGCGACGATGGCGGTGATCGGGCTGGCGGCGTCAGTGCCCTTCGTCATCCTCATCTCGCTCGGCGTCTTCTCGATGTCGAGCTTCGACCCGAAGGCGTTCCAGTCGGCGATGCTGGCGATGCTCCCGATGATCGTCGCCATCGGCCTCGTCGCCATGCTCTGGATGTCGGTGATCGACGGCGCGATGACTTTCGCCGCCGCGGAGGCGTACCATGGGAACCGCCCCTCGCCGGGCGACGCCATCCGCGGCGCGCTCGCGAAGGGGCTCTCGCTCGTCGGCGGCAACGTCCTCCGGATGCTGATCATCATGGGCGTCGGGATGGTGCTCGCGGTCGGCGTCGCGCTGCTCGGGCGCGTCAGCGGCTTCCTCGCCTTCCTCGTCGCCATCGTGATGCTCGTGCTCTTCGTTCACGTCATCGCGCGCACCTTCGCGATCACGAGCGCGATCGTCATCGAGCGCAAGGACGCGATGGACGGGGTGAGCCGCTCCTTCGCGCTCTCGAAGGACTCGACGCTGCGCATCGTCGGCGTCGGCTTCCTCTGCCTCTGCGTCTACTGGGTCGCGCAGTTCGCGGGCGCGCTCGTCGTGCAGCTCGTCGTCGGCTTCATCCTCCGCAACCCGATCGTCGCGGCGATCATCGGCAACCTCGTCGGGATGGTGATGTATCCCTTCCTCAACATCGCGCTGATGGTGCTCTACTTCGACCAGCGCGTGCGCAAGGAGGGCTACGACATCGACGTGCTCTCGAGCGCGATGACTCCGGCGCCGCAGGGCTGACCGATGGCGGCCGTCGAGCTCCGCCCACGCTCCAACACCGAGCTGCTCGACGCGACCGTCGAGTTCATCCGCAGGCACTTCGTGACGCTGGCCAGCGCCATCGCGCTCGGCCAGCTCCCGGGGCTCGTGATGAACGCGCTCTGGCCCCCCGATCCCGCGCACCCCTTCGCGGTCTGGCGCGACTATCCCGCGATCGCGGTGGGACGGACGGTCATCCTTCTCCTCGTCTGGGGGTGCTGGGCGACGATGTACGTCCACCTGGTGGACGACCTGATCCACGGGCGGCCGGCGACGCTCGGCGACGCGCTGCGCCGCGCGATCCCGCGCACGCTCGGCGCGACCGCGCTCTACCTGCTGAAGTACCTCGTGATCATCCTCTGGACCTGCCTCTTCTTCCTTCCGGGGATCTGGGCGTTCGCGCGGTACTTCGCGGTCTTCCCCGCCTACGCGATCGAGGGGCGCGGGGTCTTCGCGTCGATCCGCCGCTCGAAGCAGCTGGCGCGCGGCAACAACCTCCGCGTCATCGGCGTCGCGGGGATCCCCGGTCTGCTGGTGATGGTGCTGATGCTCGTCGTCCAGCAGGCGGCGAACGGGATGGGGGCGAGCCCGCGCGCGCTCGGATTCACCGGCGCGATCGCGAGCACGGTGCTCTATCCCTTCATGTCGCTTCCGGCGATCTTTCTGTACTACGACATCCGGACGCGCCGCGAGGGGCTGGACCTCGACGTGGCGCATCTCCCGTCGTCGCCGACTCCATCTCCGTCCCCCAGCGCCGCCGCCTGACGATCGGTGCAGCTCCGCCTCCCCGTCGAAGAGACGGCAATCCGTGACACGATGCGGGCCGTCTTCCGACAGGCGGCCTACGTCAAGCGTCAGCCGAGCTGGCTCGCGCGGCTGATCCAGCGCGTCATCGACTGGATCGCCGAGCAGCTGAGCCACATGACGGCGATGCGCCGCGCGAGTCCCACCGCCTTCTGGACGGTGATCATCGTCGCCGCGGCGATCGCGGTGGCGATCATCGCGCGGCTCGCCTGGGTGAGCTACGTGCGCCGCAAGCGCGGGATCGCGGCGCGTCCCGCGCCCGCGGGGGGCGCCGCGGTGGGCTTCGGTCGCGACCCGTGGAGCGCCGCGCAGCAGCTCGCGGCGACCGGGGACTTCACCGCAGCGGCGCACGCGCTCTACGCGGCGCTCCTCGCCACCATCGCGCGCCGCGGGCTCGTGCGGCTGCATCCGTCGAAGACGGCGGGCGACTACGCGCGCGAGCTGCGCGCCCGCTCGGCGAGCGGCTTCTCGCTCTTCCGCGATTTCGCGCGCGCGTACGACGTGGTCGTCTACGGCACCGGCGTCTGCGACCGCGAGCGCTGGGAGCGGCTGCGTCAGCTCGCCCTTCCGATCGTGCAGGGCGATGGCTGACCGGCTCCTCGACCGGCTCCTCACCCCGAAGTTCGTCTTCGGGACGCTGCTCGTGATCATCGTGCTGGCGAGCCTCCTCGTGCCCAACGACAAGGCGGACGAGGTGAGCGGCGCGCTCTCCTCGCTCAGCTACGAGCGCTCGGGAGTGCGCGGCTGGTACGAGGGCTCGCAGCGGCTCGGCTGGACGGTGAAGCGGCGCGAGGAGCGCTTCCACGGCACGCTCCCCGAGTCGGCGCTGTACGTGGTGCTCGCCCCCGACATCGAGCCGACCGCGTCGGAGGTCGGTGCGCTGCTCGCCGCCGTGCGGCGCGGCGCGGGGCTCGTCGTCTCGGCGGAGCGGCGCTCACCGCTCGCCGACTCGCTGCACCTCTACAGCGACGACTTCCAGTACAGCGGCTATCCCGTCGTCGCCGGCGCGATGCCGACCCCGCGCGCGCCCGACTCGCTCACGATGGCAGACGTCGCCGCGATGGACTCCGCGGCCGACGACACGACCGCCGCCTCGGACAGCGCGAGCGCGAACGACGAGGACTTCGAGGAGCCGGACGCGATCCAGTCGTTCGACAGCGCGGTCTCGCGCAGCCAGCGGACGCGCGACAGTCTCGCCGAGGCGGTGCGCAGGCGCTCGCGGGTCCCGTCGGCGCTCGCCGCCTACTCGTATCACGTGCACGCCGCGCTCACCGCGACGCGACCGCTGCCGCGCGACACGAGCACTTTCCTCACGGTGATCGCCGTGTCGCGGCTCGTGCCGACGGTGAAGCCGGCGGCGATCGGGCTGCCGTTAGGCGCGGGGCGCGTCGTCGTCCTCGCCGACCCGGGGATCGTCCGCAACGCCCTCCTCGACGAGCACAAGCTCGTCGTGCTCCCGCAGCGGCTGCTCGAGTGGGCGGCGCCCGGCCCGCGCGCGCCGGTGATCTTCGACGAGTACCATCACGGGATGGGCCGGCACGGGAGCATGATGGCGGCGATCCGCCGCGCGCTCACCGACACGAGCGTCGGGCGCGCCGGGCTGCAGGTGATGCTCGCCGGTCTCGTGCTGCTCCTCGCGCTCGGCGCGCGTCCCATCGCGCCGCGGCCGCACCTGCGCCTCGAGCGCCGCTCCCCGCTCGAGCACGTCGGCGCGCTCTCGCGGGCGTACATGCAGAAGCAGGCGACGCGGCTCGCCGCGCGCCGGCTGGTGCACGGGCTGCGGCGTCGCCACGGCACCGTCGCCCGCAGCGGCGACGACGAGGCCTGGCTCCGCCGAATCGCCGATCGCTATCCCGCGCTGAACCCGAACGTCGAGCGGCTCGTCGCCGCGACGAAGCTCCCCGTTTCCCCCCGCGACTTCACCCTGCTCGCGGACGACATCGACACGATCGAGAGGACCCTCCGCACGTGACCGCTCCTTCAGCAGGCCCGAAAGCCGACGAGATCGCCGACGTCATGCGCCGCGTTCGCGAGGCGGTCGCCTCGCGCGTCATCGGCCAGGACGAGGCGATCGACGAGGCGCTGATCGCCTTCCTCGCGCGCGGCCACGCGCTCCTCGAGGGCGTCCCCGGCACGGCGAAGACGCTTCTCGTCCGTGCCCTCGCCGGCGCGCTCAACGCGCGCTTCGGCCGCATCCAGTTCACCCCGGACCTCATGCCCGCCGACGTCTCGGGGACGAGCATCATCCGCGACGCGTCGCGCGGCTTCGAGTTCCGCCCGGGCCCGGTGTTCACCGACCTCCTGCTCGCCGACGAGATCAACCGCGCGCCCGCGAAGACGCAGGCCGCGCTCCTCGAGGCGATGGCCGAGCGTCAGGTGACGGTGGACGGCACGCCGCACGCGCTCGACGAGCTGTTCACGGTGTTCGCGACGCAGAACCCGGTGGAGTACGAGGGGACCTTTCCCCTCCCCGAGGCGCAGCTCGACCGCTTCCTCCTCAAGATCCGCGTCGGCTATCCGGCGAAGGAGGCGGAGCTGAAGATGCTCGACGCCTACGCCGAGGGGTTCGACGCCGAGCGCGCGGCGGACGTGACGCCGGCCCCGGTGCTCGACGCCGCGCAGTGCCGCGCCCTCCGCCGCGCGGTGGACGGGGTGCGCGTCGCGCCCGAGGTGCGCGAGTACGTCGCGTCGATCGTCCGCGCGACGCGCGAGGATCCGGCGCTGACGTTAGGCGGGAGCCCGCGCGCGACGGTCGCGCTCTTCCGCGTGGCGCGCGCCGCCGCGCTCCTCGCCGGCCGCGACTTCGTGACCCCCGACGACGTGAAGGACTACGCGCTCGCCGTGCTCCGCCACCGCGTCCTCGTCGCCCCCGAGCTCGAGGTCGAGGGCCGCGGCGCCGACGACGTGCTCAACGCCACGCTCAGCCGGGTGAAGGCGCCGCAGTGATCCTCGGCCGGCTCCGCGAGGCGCTGCGCTATCATCCGACGCGGCGGCTCGCCGTCGTCGTGGCGTGCCTCGCGCCCCTCTGGCTGCTCAGCGTGTGGAGCTGGGGGGTGCTGATCGCCGTCGGCGCGCTCGTCCTCGCGCTGCTCGCCGCGGTGGGGGACGCGCTCACCCTTCCCGCCGCGCGCGACCTCGCGGTGGACCGCGAGCTCCCGCCGACGATCGGCGTCGGCGACAGCGTCGAGGGAGAGGTGCGGGTGAGCGGGAGCTGGGACGCGCCGCTGCGGCTGCGCCTCTTCGACCAGCTCCCGGACGCGCTGGAGCAGCCCGCGGCGCGGGCGCACGACGTCCGCGTCATCCCGAAGGGGGGCGGGACCGTGGCCTTCCCCTTCACCGTCCGCGGCCGCACGCGCGGGCGCTGGCCCCTCGGCCCCGTCGTGCTGCGCGCCGTGGGACCGTTAGGCCTGATGGAGCGCTCGCTCCGCTATCCGCACGTCGAGCGGATCACGGAGGAGGTGATGGCCGGCCGCGCGCTCGCCGACTCGGTGATCGTCGCGCCGAGCATCGCCGGGATCGGGCGATTCCGGCTGCTCGCGCTGCAGCAGCGGCTGCGCGATCCCGGCGCGCGGACGATCCGCCGCCGCGGCGAGGGGATGAGCTTCGCGGGGATGCGCGAGTACGTCGTCGGCGACGACCCGCGGCGCATCGACTGGAAGGCGAGCGCGCGGCGCGGCAAGCTGATCGCCCGCGAGTTCACGATCGAGCAGGGTCAGACGGTGATGATCGCGGTGGACGCCGGCCGCCTGATGACGCAGCTCGCCGGCGAGTACTCGCGCTTCGAGGCCGCGCTCAGCGCGGCACTGATCCTCGCCGACGTCGCCCTCTCGAACGGCGATCGCGTCGGCTGCATCGTCTTCGACGACGACATCCGCGCCTTCGTCCCTCCGGGGAAGGGTCGCGCGACGCTGCAGCGGATCCGCGACGCGCTGGTCCCCGCGGTGGCGACGATGGCCGAGCCGGACTACGCCCTCGCCTTCCGCACGCTCGCCTCGCGCCATCGCAAGCGCTCCCTGGTGGTGGTCTTCACCGACGCGATCGACGTGCGCGCGTCGCAGTCGCTGATCGCGCACACCGCGCGCAGCGCGGCGCGGCATCTCCCGCTGGTGGTCGCGCTCCGCAACGACGAGCTCGCGGGGGTCGCGGTGCCGCACGAGCGGGAGAGCACGGAGGACGTCTACGAGAGCGCGGCCGCGGAGGAGCTGTTGTCCGCGCGCGATGAAGCGCTGTGGCGGATGCGGCGCGCCGGCGTGTCGGTGCTCGACGTCTCACCGACCCAGATGACCGCGGCGGTGATCAACCGGTATCTCGAGTTGAAGGGGCGGGCGGCGGTCTGACGGCAGGGCTAAGGAGCGTACGCCCTACTCCCCTCCTTCGACCCGGCCGCGTCGCCCTCGGCGCGGTGCGCTTCCTCTTCGAAGGAGCCGGCACCGCCGCGAAGATGCGGATCACGCGAGTCGGCGCGGGGATGTCGAGCCATGGGAAGGTGAAGTAGCCCCCGCGGCTCGTCGAAGGTGGCATCGGATCGCTCCGTGTGGCGCGAGCGCTCCGCATCGCAACGAGCCGGCTGTTGCTCTTGTTGTTGAAACACGAAGGTCACGAAGGTTCACGAAGGTGTAGCTGAAGCACCCTTCGTGGCCCTTCGTGACCTTCGTGTTTTGATAGCCGTTGCCGGGGCCATCTGCGCCGGCGGCTAGCCCCCGACCCGCGACCCCTTCACCTCGCGTACGCGTTCTCCTCCTCCGGAAGATCGGCCTCTCCTCTCCATCCCCGCGTCAGCCAGAGGATCATCAGCAGGCCGCTCACCACGCCGACCATCACTCGGTAGGGCAATGGCCAGAAGGGGTCGGCGGAGAACAGGCCTTCGATGAGACCGGCGAAGAAGAGGAGGATAGTCGCGATCGTGGCGAGGCGGATCGCGCGGCGGCCCTGCACGACGAGCGCCTCACGGCGCGTCAGAGCGCCGGGGAGGAGGATCGCGTGGGCGAGCAGCAGCCCCGCGCCCCCGGCGAGGCAGATCGCGCTCAGCTCGAGCACCCCGTGCGCGACCACGAAGCCGAGGATGATGCGCGCGACGCCGTGCGTCTGGTAGGTGCCGACCGCGGCGCCGATGCTGACGCCGTTCGTGACGAGGGCGAGCACCGTGCCGACCCCCGCCGTCGCGCCGGCGGCGAAGGCGACGAACGAGACCTTCATGTTGTTCGTCATGATGAAGCTCGACACCATCGGGCGCTGCGTGTCGTCGTAGGCGATGTAGCCCTTCCCCCGCTCCTCGTTCTTGGCCGCGTTCTCGACGCGGTCGATCATTCCCGGGGGCAGCAGGTCGTACTGGAGCTCCGGATTCCGCACGACCGCGCGGTAGGTGATCGCCGCCGGCCCGAAGAGCAGCAGCGCCGCGGTGAGGATCGGACGCCAGGAGCGGCGCGCCTCGCGCGGCAGCGTCACCGAGAGGAAGGTCCAGACGGTGCCTAACGCGACCTCGCGCCGGCGGTAGAGCAGGTTGTGGCCGGCGGCGACGAGGCGGCTCAGGTAGTAGAGCGCCTCCGTATCGCGCCCGCGCGCCGCGGTGCGCAGCCGCGCGAGGTCGGCCGCCGCCTCGCGATAGCGCGCGACGAAGTCGGCGATGTCGGCCTCGGGCAGCGCGCGCAGCCCGCCGTCCCGCGCGCGGGCGAGGAGCGCGGCGAACTCCTTCCACCGCTCGGCGCCGCGGGCGACGAGGGCGTGATGCTCGCGCGCCGCGCCCGTCTCGCCGCGCGACGCGACCCCGCGCGCCCGCGCTTCCTGCTCCGACTGGTACAGCCTGACGATCCGCGCCGCGTCGCTGCCGCCGTCGTCCGGCATCCGCGACGCGAAGCGCTGCGCGAGCTGCATCGTCAGCTCGGCGCGCTTCGACGGCTCGAGCGCCTGACGGCGCGCCATGAAGCGCTGCAGCAGCGCGTACTCGTCCTCCGTCAGCAGCGCGGTCACCGGGAGCGCCGCGTCGCGACGCGCGACGTCCGGCGTGACCACCGCCGCCGGCGCGAACTCGGGGACGCGCTCGTGCACGACGATCGTGCCCGCGACGTGGTCGCCGATCCGCTTCGAGGTGCGCGAGAAGACCGCGCTCACCATCCCGACGACGTAGAAGAACCCCGGCTGCGCGTCGAGGATGCGGACGATGTTGCGCACCGCGGAGGCGCCGAAGGAGATCGAGTAGCCGCCGTCCTGCACCACGCGGAGCCCGAACATCTTCTTCCCCGGCGTCTGCCCGTCGGCGAGCGCCTCGAAGAAGACGAAGTACCCCCACGACAGCGCGAACATCGCGAAGATCATCACCGCCGCCGCCCACGAGCCGAACACCGCCTCGAACCCCTTCCCGATGTCGCCCCCGGTGACCATGGCGAACAGGAAGGCGACCACCATGAAGATCGCGACGATCGACAGTCCGATGATGATCTGATCCACGATCGCCGCCGCCGCCCGCGAGCCGATCCCGGCGACGGTGTAGGAGAAGGCGACGTGCTCCGGCGTCTCGATCTCGACGCGCTGCTCGAGGCTCGACGCTGGAACGCCGGCGCGCGGGCGCGAGGGTGCGGTCATGCGGCGGGGGATGAAGGGACGGCGGGCGAAGCGGGCCGGGGCTTCCGGTGTACAGACGAGCCGTCAGCCTCTCGCGACACTCGCGTCGCTCACCGCGTGAACGTCGCCGAGGTGACCTCGATGGGGAAGTTGTCCCCGGGGCTCCGCTCCTGATAGAGCGTGACCTTGTAGGTGTGCCCGGTGACGAGCGGCTGCGCCGCGACCTGCACCGTCCCCGCATCGTGTCCCTGGGGGAGCACGCCGTACGTGATCGGCGGGAGGAACCATTTGTCCGTGTCCACGATCGTCCAGACGAAGCGCCGGTCGGACGCGGTCATGTCCTGCACGCTGAGCCAGGGCTCGCCGCAGGTCGCCGGCGTCCAGTCGAAGCGCGGCGTCTGGTCGTTGATCACCGTGAGCACCGGCGTGCTGTCGCACGTCTGGTTCGTCTCGGTGGAGTTGCAGCCGACCGCGAGCGCGAGCAGGGCGAGGGTCGCGAGGGATCGCAGCGGGCGGGATGTCGGGAGGCGCATCGGAAGGGGCGTCGGCGTGTTCGTGCAAGTTAGGCCGCGTACCAGTCGCCGCCAGCGGCCTTCCCCCGACGTGGCATCGGGGTCCTTCCCGGGGGCGCGCACCGAAGGTCAGATTCCCCGCGTCCTCCCCCTCCCCTCCCCGCTCCGGAGCGTCCCGATGCGCCGCCACGCCCTCGCCGCCCTGTTGCTCTCCCTCGTGTCCGGCGTCCCGCTCGCCGCGCAGCGCGTCGCGCAGAGCGAGTACGCGGCGCGCCGCGACGCGGTGCTCGCGAAGATCCCCGACGGTGTGCTCGTCGCCTTCGGCGCCGCGGAGCCGGAGCAGGACTACGTCTCCTTCTGGCAGTCGTCGCCCTTCATGTACCTCACCGGCTTCGACGAGCCGGACGCGGCGCTCGTCGTCGTGAAGCACGACGGCGCGACGCGGAGCACGATGTTCGTCAACCCGCGCGATCCGGGGCGCGAGGTCTGGACGGGCACGCGGCTCGGCGTCGAGGGCACCACGTCGCTCACTGGAATCCCGGCGCGCGACAACGCCGCGCTCGACGCGACCCTCGACTCGCTCGCCACGCTCGGCATTCCCTTCTACGTCGTCGGCGATCTCGGGAACGAGCGCGCCGCGATCCGTACCGCCGACGCGCAGCGCGTCGCGCGCCTCACCGCGGCGCACGCCGGGCTGCGCGTCCAGAGCGCGGCGACGCTCGTCGCGCAGGCGCGCGGGAAGAAGAGCGACACCGAGCTCGCCCTCATCCGCCGCGCGGTGGACATCACCGTCGCCGCGCAGCGCGAGGCGATGCGCGCGATGGCGCCGGGGATGAACGAGTTCGAGATCCAGTCGCTCATCGAGTACACCTTCCGCCGCCAGGGCGCCGACCGGCCGAGCTTCTCGACGATCGTCGGCTCGGGCCCGAACTCGACGACGCTGCACTACAACCGCGACGACCGCTTCATCGCCGACGGCGACGTCGTCGTGATGGACATCGGCGCCTCCGCCGGCGGCTACGCGGCCGACGTCACCCGCACGATCCCGGCGAACGGACGCTACTCCCCGGCGCAGCGCGACGTCTATCGCATCGTGCGCGACGCGCAGGCCGCGGCGGAGCGTCAGGCGAAGCTCGGCGCGCAGGCGAAGCTGATGACGGACTCGTCGAGCGCGGTGCTCGCCGCCGGACTCGCGAAGCTCGGCCTCATCGAGGCCGCCGACGCGACCTACGACTGCGGCACCGCCGCCGCGCCGCGCACCTGCCCGCAGTTCCGGCTCTACTACATGCACGGCATCGGGCACGGCATCGGCCTCGACGTCCACGACCCGGACCAGTACTACTTCGGCGGCGTCATCGCCCCGGGGAGCGCGTTCACCATCGAGCCCGGGATCTACGTCCGCGCGAACACCGCCGACATCCTCCCCGACACCCCGAAGAACCGCGCCTTCGCCGCGAGGATCCGCCCCGCCGTCGCGAAGTACGCGAACATCGGTGTCCGCATCGAGGACGACTACATCGCGACGCCGAGCGGAGTGGAGTGGATCTCGCGCGCGCCGAGGGAGATGGAGGAGATCGAGGTGTTGATGAAGCAGCGCTCGGTGGGTGTGGCTCCACGCGATTCCTCGCTCATTCAGTGGAGACGACAGTAACCACAACGAGCGACGAGCGACCAACTGCAAACCGCATCGGAGCGGCGACGAGCTGCCGCTCGTCGCGATTCCAATGCCGGTTGTAGTTGTCGCTCGTCGCTCGTTGGTGTTGATCGCTCGTCGCTCGTTGGTGTTCGTGTGTCTCCTGGCCGTCACGGCACGAACCGGAAGAACCTCCACCCCGCGGTGATCGGGAAGACCACGCCGTAGCCGTACGCGTCGTAGGGGACGTCCGCCTTCGCCTCGACGAACCAGGAGCGCGTCCGCCCGAAGCTGCGGCCGACGCCGGCGACGAGGCCGATGCGGGAGTTGGAGTCGCGGCCGTTGGCGTCGCTGAACGCGCCGAGCCCGCCTAACGCGTACCAGGGGTTCGCGCCCGTCGTGTCGCGCCAGACGATCGTGCCCGTGACGGCGACGAGGGCGAGCGACGAGGTGACGGGCGGCGCGCAGTAGCGCTGCGCGGGACAGGGCGGCGGCGGGGGCGCGGCGTACGAGAACCGCTGCGCCGACATCGCGAGCCGCACGCGCAGCCGCCGCTCGAGCACCGTCTCCGCGCCAAGCCAGAGCTGCGGCCCCGCCGCCGCGAACTCGGGCCTCCGCTGCAGGGTGACGCCACCGCCGGCCGCGATGCTGACCGGGCCCAGCGTCTGCGCCGACGCGCGCGTGCCCGCGAGCGTGGCGAGCGCGGCGCCGAGTACGACGAGCGCGCGACGGCTCATGGCGCCTCGCCGAAGGGATCGCCCGGAGGCGCGACGAGCGCCGGGGTCGGCTTCGGCAGCTCGCGCCGATCGATCCAGCGCGCGAAGTCGCCGGCGATCGAGCTCCAGTGCGCCTGCTCGGCAGACGACGACCGGCGCGTCGAGCGCGAGAGCGCCACCGGACGGAGCTGCGCGATGGCGAGCTCCGCTCCCGCGCGCGCCTCGGGGGACGCGTCGCTGTCCGCGGCGAGCGAGAGGAGACGGTCGGCGACGGCGCGCTGCACCACGCGCTCGAGCGCCGCCTGCTGCCCGTCGGGGAGCGTTCCCGGCCGGCGCCACGAGCGCGTGAGCGAGTCGATCGTCTCGCCGAGCGTCAGCGCGCGCGGATCGTGGATCGACTGCTGGACGAGCCGCGCCGCGCGGTCGCGCTGGAGGACGCCGTCCACGATCATCTGCGCGAGGGTGCGCGCCGCGCCCAGCTCGTCGAACGCCGGCCGCGTGCGGCTGCCGAACAGCTCGACGCTCCCCCCGTACGAGAAGGGCCGCGGCGCCATGAGCGTGAGCACGGTGTCGGGGATCGCGAGCGACGCTGGCTGGAGCGCCGACATCAGCGCCGCGAGCGCGCCGCGCTGCCGCGCGGCCGGAACGGGACGGGTCGCCTGCAGCGCGTCACCACGCGTCGCGTTCGCGTATTCCATCCCGCCGATCGCCTTCGTCACCGAGTTCAGCGCGAAGCGGTGGAAGAAGTACATCGGGACGAAGCGCTCCTGGAGCAGCGCGACCGGCTCACCCTCGCGGATGTTGCGCTCGCCGAAGCGCGCGATCGCGACCTTGCGCACCGCCATCTGGTGGCGGAGGAACTCCTCCGGCGTCGCGGCGTCGTCCCAGAGGCTGACGCGCGGATCGGACGAGAACTCGGGGCGCGCGTCGGCGTCGGAGAGGAAGAGGAAGCCGCGCTTCAACCCGTCGGCGACGATGGCGCGCAGCGAGTCGCGCTCGCTCCCCGCGGGGAAGATGCCGTAGCCCCAGTGAATGGCCCAGACGTCGTAGTCGCCCGGCCCGACCGCGTACGCCGCGGAGAGATCGATCGAGTCCGTGCCGGGCACGAGCCGCACCCGCGGCGGAGGATAGTCCATCACCGAGCCGCGCTCGTACGTCGAGGCGATGTAGTTGTGCGCCAGGCCTAACGTGTGGCCGATCTCGTGCGCGGTCACCTGCCGCACGCGCGCGAGAACGAAGTGCGTGTCGGCCGGCGTCGCCGCGGCGCCCATCAGGCCGGCGAAGATGTTGTAGTCGGTGCGCGCACGATGGCTGTCGAGCCGCGCCATCCCCTTCACGATCTCGCCGGTGCGCGGATCGGTGACCGCGCCGCCGACCGACCAGCCGCGCTCGTTGCGGTTCTCCCACTGCACCACGTTGTAGCGCGCGTCCATCGGATCGGCGCCCTCGGGGAGGAGCTCGACGCGGAAGCCGCCCTTCAGCCCCGCGCGGTCGAACGCCTCCGTCCACCAGCGCGCGCCCTCCAGCGTCGCGCTGCGGATCGGCTCGGGAATCCCGCGATCGACGTAGTAGACGATGGGGTCCCTGATCGGGCTCTCCGGATCTGCGGGATTCACCCGCTCCAGCCGATGGCGCGCGATCCACCGCCGCTCGAGCGGCTCCTGGATCGGCTGCGCGTAGTCCTTGAAGTCGATCCCGAAGAAGCCGACGCGCGGGTCGAGCGGACGCGGACGATAGCCCGCATCGGGGAGCGGCATCATCGAGATGTGCTGCCGCAGCGTGAAGGCGCGCCCCTCGGGGACGATCTGCGCGACCGTGCGCCCCGGCCGCCCGCTCGTCGCGAAGGTCAGCCAGGCGTCGATCTCGGTGTTCCCGGGGAAGGCGCGGGTGAGCGCGCCGTTGATGCTCGAGCGGTCGCGCGCGACCGAGTAGCTCCCCTGATTCGCCCCCTGCAGCGTGCCGGCGACGTCGAGCCAGTCGGTCAGGGCGAAGTCGGTGACGTCCACCAGGATGCGCGCGCCCTCGCTCGCGACGACCGGAAGCGCCGCGACGGTGCTCGGCGGGAACGCTTCCGCCACGGTGCGCGCGTGCGCCGGATTGTCGGTGAAGGAGCTGCGATAGCTCCAGTTCTCGAAGACGACGAGCACCCGCTCGCCGGCGCGGTCGAAGCGCGCGATCTGCGAGAAGCCGTCGGCGCCGCGGTCGATCCCGATCGGGTTGGAGCCGAGCCCCGTCGCCTGCGAGGTGAAGAGGAGCGCGCGGAGCGAATCCGAGGGAAGCTCGAGGTAGAGCTTTCCCTTCGCCGCGTCGAGGTAGAGCGGGATCCATCCGTCGCGCCGCGTCATTCCCGCGGTCTTCGCGGCGATTCCCGCCGGAGCGGAGGGAGCGGGCTGCTGCGTCGCGGCCGGAGTGGAGGCAGCGGCACAGCCGGCGAGGGCGAGGCAAAGAGCGGCTGACGGGATTCGTCGCATCGGGGATGGCGGAGGTATGGTCGCGGGTAATGTGGCGCACCGCTGGTGCACGCGCCACGTTCGCATCCACGCCGATCTTCGGTGCGGTCGGCGCCGGTCGGCGCGATCGCGGCACGACGGTTGAAGGCATCCTCCACTCGAATGGCGACCACGCGAGCATCCGGACGCGCGAAGCGCGAAGCCGAGGCGGCGACGCGCGACGCGGCCTTCCGCTGCATCCGCGCCCTCGTGGCCGCGCTGCACACCTCGGCGCGCGCGGTGGAGCAGCGCACCGGCCTCACGAACGCGCAGCTCTTCCTGCTGCACCATCTCGCCGCCGCGGGGCCGCTCACGGTGAACGAGCTCGCCGCGCGCGCCCGCGCCGGCCAGAGCGTGGTGTCGATCGTCGTCGCGAAGCTCGCGCGCTCGGGCTACGTGAAGCGCGGCCGCGTCCCCGGCGACGCGCGGCGGGTGACGCTGAGCGTGACGCCGCGCGGACGCTCGATCCTCCGCCGCGCGCCGACGTCAGCCACCGAGCGCCTGCTCGCCGCGCTGGCCCAGCTCCCCCTGCGCGACGTGCGCGCCCTTCATCGCGGGATCGAGAGCCTGATCGAGATCATCGGCCCGCATCCCGCGCGAGCGCCGTTACTCTTCGAGCCGACGAGGGCGGCGAAGCGGGCCTGAGACGGCGGGCCACCGCGCTTGCCCTGTGCGCCCTGCGTCCCTGTGGTTCAATCAGGGCGCCGAGATGACGGGGAGCCCGCGAAGATCCGCGTGCCTCCGTCCGTCAGCGATCGACTGTTCCGTGGAAGATTCCCGCCCGGATCCGCGCTGCCTTGCCTGACGCAGCGGGGTCGATCTCGATGTGGCTCTCCGTGCGCGTCGCGAAGCGGATCGTGCCGTTCACGGTCATCGTCTGCGTGCCGCGGCGGAGCTGGATCGGGAGCGCGGCGCCCTCGGCGGCGGAGCCGTACTTCGTGCGGAACTGCTCGCCGAAGTTCGCGTCGGAGATCCTGATGTTGCCGACCGAAAGCAGGATGTCGCCGGTGCGGATCCCGGCGGCGGCGGCGGCGCTCCCCTCGGCGACGCCGCTCACGCGCACGCCCCCCGAGTCCACCTGCGTGAAGATGCCGAGCCGCGGCTCGCGGATCGTGTCGGTGAGGAAGCGCAGCCCGGCGAGGGGGAGCACCGTCGCCCAGGGATACGGCTCGCGCCCGTCCACGTACTTTGCGTCGAAGTCGGTGAAGCTCCGTCCGCCCGCGGCACGGCTCACCGCGCCCCAGAAGTCGGTACCGGTGAAGCCGCGCCCCTTCTTCCAGGTGGTCGTGTACAGCTCGCGCATCACGTCGTCGAGCGAGCGGCGGTTGTCGCTCGCGTCGCGGATCATGATGTCGAGCATGAAGCCGGCGAGCGATCCCTTCGGGTAATACAGATAGCCCGTGCCGTCGGTGGGATGCACCCACGTCGAGAGCGACGCGTCCTCGAGGGCGACGGGCGGCGCGCTCGCGACCTCGGTGATCTTCCCCGAGGTGGTCTCGACGAACGCCGCGCTGTCGACGATGCCGCCGCGCACGAGGGCGAGGTCGCCGTAGTAGTCGGTGATCCCCTCGCTCACCCACAGCCAGCCGGTCGGCTCCGGCTGGTCATAACGGTACGGCACCATGTCGGCGGGGCGCAGCCGCTTCACGTTCCACGCGTGGAAGATCTCGTGCGCGTAGAGCGAGGGCATGAAGGGATTGCCGATCGCGAACGGGGTGATCACGTCGACGTGCGAGTTCTGGTGCTCGAGCCCACTCGCCCCCGAGTACGAGGAGTCGGCGATCTGCATCACCGTGTACGTCGAGAACGGCGCCTCGCCGAAGACCGCGATCTCGGGCGGGAGGACGCGCTGGATGAATCCCCACGCGTCGCTCCGGCTCTTCCCCGCGACCGATCCCTTCGGGTACGTCGCGAAGCGCGCCCAGACGCTGCCCACCTTCGCGCTGTCGAGGTCGAACGCGCCGACGAAGAAGGGCATGTCCACGAGGTCGTGGTAGTTCTTCGCGCTGAAGGAGCGCGTCCCGACGCCGCCCGCGGACCCGCCGGCGACGGGCGCCATCCCCGTCGCGACGAGCCAGCTCGGATCGGTGCGGATGGTCACCGTCGCGCCCCAGTCGAAGCCGCGTCCCTCGGGATAGAGGAAGACGTTGGTACCGTTGAAGAGCGCGAAGTCCGGCCGCGACCACGCCATCGCGTTGTCGAGCGAGTCGGCGAGGAAGTCGAAGGCGACGGTGACGCGCTTCGCGCCCTCGGGCCTCACGCGCCAGGTGTCGTAGTCGAGCTTGTCCCACCGCAGCGGCTTCCCGTCGCCGGTCGGCGCGAAGCTCGACACCCACTTCGCGAACCAGGTCATCTCGTACGCGCCCGGCGTCCACGCGGGGAGCGAGAGGATCACCGGGCCGGTGCCGTCGGTCGCGAAGGTCATCGTCACCTTCAGCGTCCGCGACTGCGCGGTGGTGTTGTCGAAGGTGACCTCGTAGCGGACGTCGGAGATCGGCGCGGAGACCGCGGCGGCGTTCGCGGAGGTGGCGGCGCGCTGCGCGAGCGCGGGGGTCGCGACAGCGGCGATCGCGCTGAGCGCGGCGGCGAGACGGAGGCGGGACATTGGTGTCATCGGGGCGGTCGGGGTGTGGCAACAAGATAACGCGCGGCGTGTGCGACGCCTCACGCGCTTGTGCAAGCGCCTGGTCGGGAGACGTCCCATGATGGGCGCGCGAAGGCGCCCCCGCTTCCTTCCCTAACCCGGGTGCCTCACGATGCGCCGCACGTCCATCCCGCTGCATCTCCTCTCCGCCGCGCTGCTCCTCGCCCTCGCCTGCAGCAGGTCCGACGTCGCGCGAAGCGACGGGTCGCGAGAGAGCGCCGGCCTGGTCACCGCCGCACCCTCCTCGGCAGCCCCGGTCGCGCAGGGCGGTTCCGCCGCGCGCGTCGGCATGGTCGGCGACGTGAGCGGGAAGCTCGCCTACGCCGACGCCGGCCCGACGACGGTACAGGCGGTGACCCCCGGCTCCCTTCCCGTCGACGCGACGCCGCCGATGGTGATCCGCACCGGCTCCGTCACGGTCAAGGTCGACTCGCTCGCCCCGGCGATCGCGCAGCTTCGCATCCTCGCGCAGCAGCTGGGCGGCTACGTCGGCGCGACCTCGATCCAGGTCGGCACCGAGCAGCTCCACAGCGCGACCGTCGAGATGAAGGTCCCCGCCGCGCGCTGGACGCAGCTTCTCGAGGGGATCCGGCCGATCGGTGTGCTCGAGCACCAGGAGGAGAACGCGGAGGACGTCGGCGAGGAGTACGTGGACGTCACCGCGCGCGTCGCCAACGCGCGTCGCCTCGAGTCGCGGCTCATCGCGCTGCTCGAGAACCGCACGGGCAAGCTCGCCGATGCGCTCGAGGTCGAGCAGCAGCTCGCGCGCGTGCGCGAGGAGATCGAGCGCTATCAGGGACGGCTCCGCTACCTCTCCTCGCGCGCCTCGATGAGCACGATGACGGTGACGCTCCACGAGCCGGCACCGGTGGTCGGCGCGCACCCGGGCGACAACCCGATCCTCGACGCATTCCGCACGGCGTGGCGGACGTTCGTCGGCTTCATCGCCTTCCTCATCGCGAGCCTCGGGGTTCTGGTGCCGCTGGCGGTCATCGCGGCGGTCACCTGGTGGATCGTCCGGCGAGTCTCGACAAGGCGGACGTGAGGGGCGAGGGCCATGTGGCACGAGGCTAGTGTCATCACGGCTGTGGCATGAGGTATGAGACAGACCGGCCACATGGCAGCCTCGTGGCCGGTCTGTCCCATGGCCGGTCTGCCGGGTGACTCATGACTCAGAAGTCATGACACTAGCCTCGTGCCACATGGTCGTCCCGACTGGCTGACCGCTCCTGCAGCCACGATATTGCCGGCGTCTTCACCGGACCCGCATGCCATCCAATCACCCCGCCCACCAGCAGCCCGGCTTCGAGCAGCCGCCGACCTCCGTCATGATCGACAAGGTCGGCATCGCCGCCGAGGACGAGCTGCATCGCCCGTACGTCCCGCACACCGAGGCCCCGCGCGAGCTCACCGTCTCGGGGATCATCCTCGGGATCCTGCTCGGTCTCGTCTTCGCCGCGTCGAGCGTCTATCTCGCGCTGAAGATCGGCCTCACCGTCAGCGCGTCGATCCCGATCGCGGTTCTCTCGATCACGATCTTCCGCTACGCGGCGCGCGTCTTCCGCGCGAAGCCGGCGACGATCCTCCAGAACAACATCGTCCAGACCACCGGCTCGGCGGGCGAGTCGATCGCGGCGGGCACCGTGTTCACTCTCCCCGCGCTGCTGCTCCTCGGCTACGCGCTCCCCTGGAGCCGCGTCGCCGCGGTGGCGACGGTGGGCGGGCTGCTCGGCGTCCTCCTCATGATCCCGCTCCGCAAGAGCCTGATCGTGAAGGAGCACCGCAACCTCAAGTATCCCGAGGGGACCGCGTGCGCCGAGGTGCTCATCGTCGGCGAGGAGCGCGGGGTCCAGGCGAAGACCGTGTTCATGGGCTTCGGCCTCGGCGCGCTCTACAAGTTCCTCAACGCGGGGCTGAAGCTCTGGCAGGAGGTGCCGGCACGGATCATCCAGCGCGCGCTGCCTAACGGGGGGACGGAGCTCTTCGGCGAGATCAGGGCGGAGATCAGCCCCGAGCTCACCGGCGTCGGCTACATCATCGGACCGAAGATCAGCGGCTATCTCTTCGCCGGCGGGGTGCTCTCCTTCTTCGTGCTCATCCCGGCGATCAAGCTCTTCGGGTCGGGGCTGACGTCCACCGTGCTCCCGCTCGACACGAAGCTCATCCGCGACATGTCGCCGATGGAGATCCGGGCGAGCTACGTCTACTTCATCGGCGCCGGCGCGGTCACCGCGGCGGGGATCTTCAGCCTCGTGAAGTCGATGCCGACCATCTGGCGTGCGCTCGTCGGGGGGCTCGGCGGGATGCGCGGCGCGGGGGGCGCGGGGATCGACGGGACCGAGACGCGCCGCACGCAGCGCGACCTGCCGATGATCTATGTGGCCGTCGGCGTGCTCGCGGCGATCGTCGCGATGGTCGCCCTCCCGCAGATCGGGATCAACGTCGTCGGGGCGGTGCTCGCCGTCTTCTTCGCCTTCCTCTTCGTCACCGTGTCGAGCCGCATCACCGGGCAGATCGGCGCCTCGGCCAACCCGATCTCCGGGATGACGGTGGCCGCGGTGCTCATGACGGCGCTCATCTTCCTCGCCCTCGGCTGGACGATGCCGCAGCATCGCGTGCTCGCGCTGTCGATCGGCGGCGTGGTGTGCGTCGCGGCGGCGGTCGCGGGCGCGACGTCGCAGGACCTCAAGACCGGATTCCTCGTCGGTGCGACGCCGGCGCGGCAGCAGGTCGGCCTGCTCTTCGGTGTCGTGAGCTCGGCGCTGCTCATCGGCTGGACGATCCACTCGCTCGACGCGGCGTACACGACGATCGTCAGGCGCGACACGGCGAACGTGGTGATCCCGGCGGCGAACATCGACCCCGACCGCTTGTCGCTCGTCGATGGACGGCTCGTCACGAGTGGAACGGGGACCGGCGGCGGCGCGTCGTTCCGCGTCGGCCACCTCTACGAGCCGCAGGGCGCGTTAGGCAGCGGGCGCTACCTCGTCGACGACGCCGGCCGCGTGCAGTACCTGATCGACCCCGGCATCGGCGGCCGCGAGACGGTGGACTACACCGGCCGCAAGGTCGAGAAGCTCGACTCGCCGAAGTCGCAGATCATGTCGCTCGTCGTCGACGGGATCCTGACGCAGAAGCTGAAC
>DASVXU010000082.1:0-6501 GCA_036392515.1 Gemmatimonadaceae bacterium
CGCCACGGCGACGCGCGCCTGGAAGGGCGCTTCCGTGGACGTGGCTGGCTTGCGGCCGCGGAGCACCGCCGTCCACTCACGGATACTGTCGGCGAGGATCACGACGACCGACACCATGAAGAACGCGGCGACGACGGCGTCGAGATAATCGTTGAACGCCATCCGCAGCGCGTCGCCGGCCGACTTCACCC
Organism: Gemmatimonadaceae bacterium; assembly: GCA_036392515.1. Taxonomy (GTDB): domain Bacteria; phylum Gemmatimonadota; class Gemmatimonadetes; order Gemmatimonadales; family Gemmatimonadaceae; genus JABFXC01. The sequence goes on from DASVXU010000082.1 coordinate 192, forward strand.
CGGTCGGGAGCGTGCCCGCGGCGGCGCCGGCGCGCAGTATGGCGGCATGAGCGAGGAATCCGAGCTTCGGATCGGACGAGAAGATCTTCGCCCACCCCGCGGTCATCGTCACGATGACGAGCCAGGCCAGAGGCAGCATCGTCACCAGCGCGTAACGAGCACGACCCATCTTGATGATCACCGTCGTCCCGACGCAGAGCGCGACGGCGGCGAGGAGCTGATTCGAGATCCCGAACAGCGGCCAGAGCGAGTTGATCCCGCCGAGCGGATCGAGCACGCCCTGGTACAGGAAGTATCCCCACATCGCGACGAAGAGCGCGCTGATGATCACGACCCCGGGATACCACGATCGCCTGCCGAGGGGCGCCCAGACGTGCTTCACGAGGTCCTGGAGCATGAAGCGCCCGACGCGCGTCCCCGCGTCGAGCGTCGTCAGGATGAACAGCGCCTCGAACATGATCGCGAAGTGGTACCAGAGCGCCATCGCGCCCCCGCCTAACGCGTTCGAGAAGAGGTGCGCCATCCCCACCGCGAGGCTCGGCGCCCCACCGACGCGCGAGAGGAGCGACTTCTCCCCGACCTGCGTGGCCAGCGACGCCAGCTCCTGCGGCGAGACGGTGAAGCCCCAGTTCCGGATCGCCGCCGCCGCGCTCTCCACCGTCGTGCCGAGCGCCGCCGGCGGGGCGTTGATCGCGAAGTAGACGCCGGGCGTCAGCACGCACGCCGCGATCAGCGCCATCACCGCGACGAAGCTCTCGACCAGCATCGCCCCGTAGCCGACCATGCGCGCGTCCGGCTCGCGCTCGAGGAGCTTCGGCGTCGTCCCGCTCGCGACCAGCGCGTGGAAGCCGCTGATCGCGCCGCAGGCGATCGTGATGAAGGCGAAGGGAAAGAGCTTCCCCGCGAACACCGGCCCCGTCCCGTCGATGAAGCGCGTCAGCGACGGCATCTGCAGGGGTGGCAGCACGACGATGATGCCGAGCGCCAGCGCCACCACGACGCCGATCTTCACGAAGGCGGAGAGATAGTCCCGAGGCGCGAGGAGCAGCCACACCGGGAGCACGGACGCGGCGAAGCCGTAGCCCATGATCAGCCAGGCGAGCGTCGTCCCCTTCAGCGTGAACACCGGCGCGAGCGAGGGGCTCTCGGCGACCCACCGTCCCGCGAAGAGCGCGACGACGAGCAGCACGACCCCGATCGCGCTGGCCTCGAGCACGCGCGCCGGCCGGATCCAGCGCAGGTAGACACCGATCAGCATCGCGATGGGAATCGTGAGGCCGATCGTGACCGTTCCCCACGGGCTCGCCCGCAGCGCGTTGACGATCACCAGCGCCAGCACCGCGATGAGCACGATCATGATCCCGAGCACCGCCACCAGCGCCGTGTAGCCGGCGACGGGACCGATCTCCTCGCGCGCCATCTGTCCCAGCGTCTTCCCGTCGCGACGCACGGAGGCGGCGAGGATGACGAAGTCCTGCACCGCGCCGCCGACCGCCACGCCGACGATGATCCAGAGCGCCCCGGGGAGAAATCCGAACTGCGCCGCCAGCGTCGGGCCGACGAGCGGTCCGGGACCGGCGATCGCCGCGAAGTGGTGACCGAAGACGATCCAGCGGTTCGTCGGCACGAAATCGTGGCCGTCCTCGAGCCGCTGCGCCGGCGTCCGTCGCGCCGCGTCCAGCGCGAACACCTTCGCGGCGATCAGCTTGGAGTAGAACCGGTAGGCGACCGCGTACGTCGAGAGCGCGGCGACGAGCAGCCAGGCGGCGCTGATCGTCTCGCCGCGCGAGAGGGCGAGCCGGCCGAAGCCGAGCGCGCCCGCCGCCGCGACCGCGATCCAGGCGACGAGGGAGAGGGATTTTCGCATGATCCGGATGGGGGCAGCGAGGACAGCAGAAGGTGCCGCTCGTGACGACGATGGTCAATCGCCGCGTCTGCCACCGTCCCCGCCCCGCGGTTAGCTTTGAGCGAACCTTGATTCGGAGGAACGCGTGAGGCATCCGAGGCTGGCGTCGATCGTCGCGCTGGCGGGCATCGCGGTCGTCGCCGGGGCATGCGCGAAGCCGGCGCCCGCGCCCGCGAAGCAGCCCGCGCCTCAGCAGCCCGCCGGGCGCGCCGGGAGCCCGCTCGCCGGCCTCGCGGGGCAGCACGTCGTCGTGCTCCCCGTCCACTACCTCCGCGCCGACACCCTCGGCTGGTCCTCGTCGATCGAGCGGCCGCGCGAGACGCTCGTCGCCCTCGACAGCGCGATCGAGCGTTCGCTCGACGAGCGCGGCTTCCGGACGGACTGGACCTTCCCCCCCGCGCTCGCGCGCTCGGCGAAGCGCAATGCCGGCTACATCCCCGATCCCTACTCGCTCGCCGCCGAGCGGCTGCGGAGTGGGGTGACGATGGCGGACAACGCGTTGAAGGAGCCGCTCGCGTCGCAGGTGCGCGGGATCATCACCGTGACGGACGCGCGCTACGTCCTCTTCCCGGTCGAGCTGCGCTTCGAACCGGCGACGGGAGGCGCGCGACCTGTTCTCCACGTCGCGTTGCTCGACGCGCGCGCCTCGCGTCTCGTCTGGGCGGGGGACGTGCGCGGCGCGGTTCGCCCGGGCTTCTCCGACGTCGCGCTCGAGAGCGTCGCTCTCGCGCTGGCCGACCTCATCGCGGCGCCATGACGCGTCGCTTCACATAGTCTCCTTCATGCCTACCAAGGTCACCCTCATTCCCGGCGACGGCATCGGGCCGGGCATCACCGACGCGACGGTCCGCATCCTCGAGGCCGCGGGCGCCGATCTCGCGTACGACTGGCAGCTCGCCGGGATGGCGGCGGTCGCGAAGCACGGCGACCCGATGCCCGAGCAGACGCTCGAGTCGATCCGCAAGACGCGGCTGGCGCTGAAGGGCCCGCTCGAGACTCCCGTCGGCGGCGGATACCGCTCGGTGAATGTCGCGCTGCGCAAGACCTTCGACCTCTACGCGAACGTCCGGCCGGCGCACACCATCCGCCCCGGCGGCCGCTTCGAGAACGTGGACATCGTCCTCATCCGCGAGAACACCGAGGGGCTGTACGTCGGGATCGAGCACTACATCCCCGTCGCCGGCGATCCGAAGGCGGCGGCGGAGTCGGTCGCGCTCGTGACGCGCGCCGGCTGCGAGCGCATCGTGCGCTACGCCTTCGAGTACGCCGTGTCGCACCGCCGCAAGAAGGTGACCCTCGTCCACAAGGCGAACATCCTCAAGTTCTCCTCCGGGCTCTTCCTCGAGGTGGGCCGTGAGGTCGCGAAGGAGTATGCCGGTCGCGTCGAGTGCGACGACCGCATCGTCGACGCGTGCGCGATGCAGCTCGTGATGAAGCCGGAAAGCTTCGACATCATCGTGACGACGAACCTCTTCGGCGACATTCTCTCCGACGAGATTTCGGGCCTCGTCGGCGGGCTGGGGCTCGCGCCGGGCGCGAACATCGGCGCGCACGCGGCGCTCTTCGAGGCGGTGCACGGCACCGCGCCCGACATCGCGGGGAAGGGGATCGCGAATCCGGGAGCGTTGCTGCTCGCGGCATGCATGATGCTCGATCACATCGGCGACACCGCGCGCGCCGACCGGATCCGCCGGGCGCTCGCGACGGTGATCCGCGAGGGGAAGACCCTAACGCGTGACCTCGGCGGGACCGCGAACACCGACCAGCTCACCGACGCCATCATCGCTGCGCTCTAGATGCGGATCTTCCACGTCTCGGACCTCCACTTCGGTCGCCCCGCGGTCCCCGACCAGATCGACGCGATCGAGGAGATGATCCAGCGAGAACGCTACGAGGTCGTCGCGATCTCGGGCGACGTGTCGCAACGGGCGCGCGCGGGGGAGTTCCTCCGCGCGCGCTCCTTCATCCGGGACGCGCAGCGCGTCAGCCGCACCATCTGCGTCCCTGGCAACCACGACGTCCGCTGGTGGCACGCCCCGTTAGGCTTCGGGAACAGCGAGGCGATGTACGAGGCCTACCGGACGTACATCTCGGGCGACCTCGAGCCGGTGCTCCGCGTCCCCGGCGCCACCATCGTCGGCCTCAACACCTGCCACGGGATCACGCGCAAGACCCTCACCTGGAATCTCCGCGACCTCTCGATCATCGGCTACCTCACCCGCTCGCAGGTTGAGAAGGCCCGCGTGGAGTTCGAGAAGTCGCCGCCGGGGGACATCCGGGTGATCGTGATGCATCACAACCCCCTCAAGGGCGAGCTCTCGCAGCGGCACGGGCTCAAGAACACCCGCCGGGTCCTCGGCGCCTTCGCCGACCTGCAGGTGGACGCCGTGCTCTGCGGGCACGACCACCAGGAGGCGATCCACTACGTGGAGCACACGAAGCGCGGCACCGTCGTCTCGACGGCGGGCACGGTCTCGAATCGCTCGCGGGGCGGACGGCCCTCTTCGCTCAACGTTCTCCGGATCGACGCGAGTCAGGTCGAAGTCACCACGCACGTCTGGTCGGAGACCGAGAAGGCCTTCCTCGCCGGAGCGGTGAAGTGTTTCAGACGCTAGCGCGCTTCCTCGGCCGCGGGCGCCACGACCCGTCGCAGCTCGCCTTCCAGCTCGACGCGCCCGCCACGACCGCGGACGAGCTGCTGGAGAAGCTGCGCGCGCTCGGCCTGCGCCGCATCACGACCGTCCGTCTCACCCGCAATCGCGCGGTGATGGTCAGCTATCGCGGGCACGAGCTGCGCGTTCACGAGGCGTACCTGCGCGCGGGGGAGCAGGTGCTGCGCGCCATCGTCGTCTTCGTCGAGGGGCGGACGCGCGCCGAGCGCCGCGCCGCGCAGCGCGTCATCCTCGCGCACGACGTCCCCGCCGCCCCGCGCCGACCGGCGACGCGCGAGCGCACCGCGCCGCAGGATCTCCACCTCGCCAATCGCCTCCGGGAGGAGCACCGTCGGCTGAACGCGACGCACTTCGGCGGGAAGCTGCGTGAGGTACCCATCCGCGTCTCCCGCCGCATGCGGAGCCGCCTCGGGCACTACACCGCGGCGACCGCCGCCGGCGATCCGCCCGAGATCGCGATCAGCCGATCGCACATCCGCCGGCACGGATGGGACGAGGTGCTGCACACTCTCCTCCACGAGATGGTGCACCAGTGGCAGGACGAGAGCGGCCACGTGATCGACCACGGGCGCGTCTTCCGCGCGAAGGCGCGCGAGGTCGGGATCGAGGCGTCGGCGCGCCGCCTCGTCTGCGCCCCCGAGCCGCGGATCGCCCGCTCGGCTTGAATACGCCCGGCGCGGGGGCGAGCTTTCAGGCTCTACCCTTTCCCGAAGACCGTGGCCACCGACTTCTTCAACATCGATAGCGCTCTCTCCGAGGAGGAGCGCGCCGTCCGCGACAGCGTCCGCAGGTTCGTCGACGAGAGCGTGATGCCGATCATCGGCGACGCGTACGTGCAGGGGAAGTTCCCGAAGCAGCTGATCCCGCGGATGGCGGAGCTCGGGATGTTCGGCGCGAACCTGCCGGAGGAGTACGGGTGCGCGGGGCTGAACAACGTCGCCTACGGCCTGATCATGCAGGAGCTCGAGCGCGGCGACTCGGGGATCCGCTCCTTCGCCAGCGTGCAGGGCGCGCTCGTGATGTATCCCATCTACGCGTTCGGGAGCGAGGAGCAGAAGCGGCACTGGCTCCCGAAGATGGCGGCGGGCGAGATCATCGGCTGCTTCGGCCTGACGGAGCCCGACTACGGCTCGAACCCATCGGGGATGATCACGATGGCGCGCGAGCAGAAGGACGGAAGCTGGGTGATCAACGGCGCCAAGATGTGGATCACCAACGGCTCGCAGGCGAAGGTCGCGATCGTCTGGGCGAAGACGAACGGCGACGCCGACCAGCGGTCGATCCGCGGCTTCATCGTCCCCACGGACACGAAGGGGTTCACGGCGAAGGATCAGAAGGGAAAGCTCTCCCTCCGCGCCTCGGACACGAGCGAGCTGGTGCTCGACGACGTCCGCGTCCCCGCCGACGCGATCCTGCCGAAGAGCGGCGGCCTGAAGAGCCCTCTCATGTGCCTGACGCAGGCGCGCTACGGGATCTCCTGGGGCGCGTTAGGCGCGGCCATCGGCTGCTACGAGGAGGCGCTCGCGTACTCGAAGAACCGCGTCATGTTCGGCAAGCCGATCGGGGGCTTCCAGCTCCAGCAGGCCCGGCTCGCGGACATGCTCACCGAGATCGTGAAGGGGCAGCTCGTGTCCCTGCATCTCGGCCGGCTCAAGGACGCCGGGAGCTACACCCCGCAGCAGGTCTCCCTCGCCAAGCGCAACAACGTCAACATGGCGACGAACATCGCGCG
>DASVXU010000083.1:0-36126 GCA_036392515.1 Gemmatimonadaceae bacterium
GATCGCCGCAAGGCGATGCTGCAGGACATCGCGATCCTGACCAACGGTCAGGTCATCAGCGAGGAAGTGGGCTTCAAGCTCGAGAACGCCGTCATCACGGACCTCGGCCGCGCGAAGCGCATCGTCGTCGACAAGGACAACACGACCATCATCGACGGCGCCGGTGCCGAGGACAAGATCCAGGGCCGCGTGAAGGAGATTCAGGCCGCGATCGAGAAGTCGACCTCCGACTACGACAAGGAGAAGCTCCAGGAGCGTCTCGCCAAGCTCGCCGGTGGCGTTGCCGTCGTGCACGTCGGCGCGGCGACCGAGGCCGAGATGAAGGAGAAGAAGGCCCGCGTCGAGGACGCGCTCCACGCGACCCGCGCGGCCGTCGAGGAGGGCATCGTCCCCGGCGGCGGCGTCGCTCTGATCCGCGCCCAGCGCGCGCTGAAGAACGTCAAGCTCGATGACACCGACGAGCAGATCGGCGTCGAGATCATCAAGCGCGCCATCGAGGAGCCGATCCGCATGATCGTCCAGAACGCCGGCGGCGAGGGCTCGATCGTCGTCGAGAAGGTGCGCGCCTCCAAGGACGACGCCTTCGGCTACAACGCCCTCACCGACAGCTACGAGAACCTCGTCCAGGCGGGCGTCATCGACCCGACCAAGGTGACGCGCACGGCGCTCCAGAACGCCGCGTCGATCGCCGGCCTCCTCCTCACGACGGAAGCGCTCGTCGTCGAGAAGAAGGAAGACAAGCCCGCCGCGCCCGCTGGCGGCGCCCCCGGCATGGGCGGGATGTACTAGCACCACAGCACGCAGCGGTCGGCCGGGAGCGACGGCGGCAACGCGGATCACCGCGTTGCCGCCGTCGGCGTTCGGGGGCTGGCGAGCTCCGCGCAAAGGCATAGTTTGCGCAATGCATGTGACCGACACGCAGGCGAGCCCTTCCGGCGCGCCTGGCCCCCTCCCGGCTGCCCCCATCCATCCCTGGTGAGCCGGGCACGACCCGTCCGCACCCATGGCCAAACTTCCCGACGCGCCCGCCTCCGCGCCGCTGCGACCCGACACGTCGTCCGCCCCGAAGACGCCGGCGGAAAACGGCCGCATCCCCTCGCTCGACGGGCTCCGGGCGGTGTCCATCGGCCTCGTCCTCCTCAGTCATGCCACGATGGGACCTCCCCTCAATAGCGGCCCGGGGGCCATCCTGTCGCAGGGCGCGCTCGGGGTCTCCGTGTTCTTCGTCATCTCCGGATTCCTGATCACGGGGCTCCTCCTCCGCGAGATGGACACGACGGGAACGATCTCGCTCCGGCGCTTCTATCTCCGGCGCACCCTGCGAATCTTTCCCGCCTACTACGTCTTCATCGGCGTCATGGCGTTGCTCGCCTGGTTGGGCGTCCTCCATTTCGCGCCCGAGAACCTCGTCGCGGCGGCGACCTACACCGCCAACTACTGCTTCGGCTGCCAGTCGCGCGACGCGTGGTTCCTGGGCCATACCTGGTCGCTGAGCGTCGAGGAGCAGTTCTACCTTCTCTGGCCGCTGCTCCTCGTCGTCGCCGGCCGCCGCCGGGGGGGGATCATCGCCGCGGCGTGGCTGCTCGTCGCGCCGCTCCTCCGCCTGCACTGGCTCGCCAGCGGGGGGGACACCTTCCTCACGCGCTTCGAGCTGGTCTCCGACGCGATCGCGACCGGTTGCCTGCTCGCCATTCATCGGCCGCTGCTCCACGCGTCGCCCGCCTACGTGCGCTTCCGCGACCGGGTCGGGATCTGGTCGGCGGTCGTCGCCTTCGGCGCGGCCGCGCTCGCCGTGCACCCGTCCGTGCTGCCATCGCGACTCTACGTGCTCGTCGCGCCGACCGTCGAGTACCTCGCCATCGCGCTCTTCCTCGATCATGTCGTCGCCGGTCCGTCGACCGTCGTCTCGCGCGCGCTGAACCGCCCGATCATGATCTGGATCGGCGGGCTCTCGTACTCGCTCTACCTCTGGCAACAGTTCTTCATCACCGCCGCGTGGGCGCCGATGTACCTCTCGCTCCCCGCGATCGTGCTCGTCGCGTATGCCAGCTGGACGCTGGTGGAGCGGCCGGCCCTCGCCTTCCGGGCGCGGATCGAGCCGCTGATCCTTCCGCGTCCGCGCGCGCGGGAGCGCGACGCGGCGCGGCTGCCCCGAGGGGACGAGAAAGCCGCCTGACCAGGGCGGGCGGCGCGCCGGCGATCCGCGAGGACGTGGGCTAGAGCGCCAGCGCGAGCTGCTCGACGCGCGCCGTCACGCGGCTGTGCTTCGCGCAGAAGGGACCCACGGGCCCGTGCTGGGCCGCGGTCGAGATCCGACCGCTGAAGCGCGTCCTGCCTAACGCCCGCGACACCGTCTGCGTCGCGAGCCCGTGGTCGTTGTTCGTCTCGCTCAGGTGCGCCAGCACCACATGGTTCAGCGCCCCGTGCGCGACGTCGGCGCAGAGCGCGGCGGCGGCGCGGTTGCTCAGGTGTCCCGACCGGCTGGCGATGCGGTTCTGCAGGTAGCGCGGGTACGGACCGCTCCGCAGCATTCCCTCGTCGTGGTTCGCCTCGATCACGAGCACGTCCACGTCGCGCACTGCCTCGCGGACCTCCGCCGTGACGACGCCGAGGTCGTACACGATCGCGGCGCGGGCGCCCGACGGACGATCGGTCACCACGAGCCCGATCGGATCGCTCGCGTCGTGCGAGGTGCGCACCGTCGCCAGCTCGGCGCGCCCGATCGACAGCGTCGCGCCCGCCTCGAAGTGCGCCACCCCCGCGTCGGCGAGCTCGGCGTACCCGCCCGCCGTTCCGGGGGTCGCGTGCAGCCCCCACCCCCAGCGCTTCGCTGCCCCCGCCGCGCCGCGCACATGGTCGATGTGCTCGTGCGTCATCACGCACGCGCTGATCGACCCCGGCGCGACCCCGATCGCGGTCAGGCGCGTCGAGAGCGTGCGCGCCGGAAAGCCCGCGTCCACCAGGACGCGGGTGTCCCCGCACTCCACGAGGAGCGCGTTGCCCTTGCTGCCACTGCCTAACGACCAGATCCTCATGCGCTCCACCGCGCGGCGTGCGCCGCCGCGAGCTGCCTCCGGCCGCGCTCGCTCAGCGCCACCGAACGGCGCGCCATCACGCGCGCCACCACGTCGACGAACTTGTCGACCCTGTACGTCTCGAACGAACCCGCCTCCCCCCACGCGAAGGGCGGCACCACCTTCGGCGGCATCCGCCCCACGACGTTCGCTCCCGCGCCGATCACCGTGCCGGTGTTCAGCGAGAGGTTGATCCCCGTCTTCGCGTGATCCCCGAACAATGTACCCAGAAACTGCATCCCTGTGTCACGCATCCCGTCCGGCGTCCACAGCGACACGTTCCCGTACGTGTTCTTGAGGTTGCTCGTCACCGTCTCCGCACCGAGGTTCGCCCAGCGGCCGAGATACGAGTGCCCGACGAATCCGCCGTGCCCCTTGTTGGCATAGCCGAGCACCACCGACGCGCTGATCTCGCCGTGCACCTTGGTGTACGGCCCGATCGACGAGCCCGAGATACGGTCGGTCGTCACGAGCGAATGTTCGCCGATGAAGCAGGGACCCACGACCCGCGTGAATGCCTGCACCGTCGCGCCCGTCTCGACCAGCACGGGACCGTCCGTCACGTCGAAGCAGGAGTGCGGCTCGATCGTCGCCCCCTCCGCCGCCAGCACCAGGTGCGGGCCGATGATGATCGCCTCGTCACGCCCCACCCGGCGCAGCTCGGCGCCGAGTATCGGGATGTCCGCGGCGAGCATGTCGTGCAGATGCGCGATCAGCTCCCAGACCTCGTCGATCCAGACGCCCTCGATCGGCGCGTCCCTTCCGTCCCCGGGGACGAGCGCCTCGAGGGGCACGCGCCCTCCGTCGAGCTCCTCGACCGCGACGTCGCGCGGCAGTCGCACCGCCGCGACGCGCCCCGCCGCGACCCAGCGCGTCGCCTCGTGCGGCGCGATGGAGAGTGCCGGAGAGAAGCGCGCGTTGGCGAGCACGGCCCCACGCGGTATCGTCGTCAGCGCACCGGGCACGCCGGGCTCGTCGAAGTCGGCGAGCTGCGCCGCGCCCGCGAATCCCGCCGCGTCGCAGCCTAACGCACGCGTCCACCGCTCGCGGATGAGCAGCGCGCCCGCTCGCAGCTCGGCGAGCGGGCGCGTCAGCGCGAAGGGCTCGAAGCGGCGGGCACGCGCGTCGTCGTAGAGGACGACGCCGCTCATCGCCGGTCGCGTACCTCGCCCGGCAGCTTCTCGACGAGGCTCTTGAGGTCCGCGGCGCGATCCACGGTCGTCACCACCGTCAGCCCGTCACGCGCGATGACGACGAGATCCGAAACGCCGTACAGCACGACCGTGCTCCCCTCCGTGTGCACGACGTTCCCGCGCGCGTCCACGACGTGCACGTCTCCGCTCGTCGCGTTCTCGTGCGCGTCGCGCTGCCGCACGCGGCGGAGCGCCGCCCACGTCCCGACGTCGTCCCAGGCGAAGTCGCCGGGGAGCACGAGCACGCGGTCGCTCCGCTCGAGCACTCCCACGTCCACCGAGATCGACTTCGCCGCTGCGAAGAAGTCGCCGATGTCGCGTCCGGCCGCGAGCGCGGGCGCCACCTCGGGGGTGTGCGCCCGGATCTCCTCGAGCAGGTCGCCGGCGCGCCAGACGAAGATTCCCGAGTTCCAGAGGAATCCGTTTTCGACCATCCGCTCCGCGACCTCGCGCGTCGGCTTTTCGACGAAGCGGGCGACGCGCCGTGCGTCACCGTCGGCCGGCTCGCCCGGCTGGATGTACCCGAAGCCGGGGTCGGGACGCGTCGGAACGATGCCCACGGTCACGAGCGCGTGGTGCTTTTCCGCGAGATCCGCCGCCTGCGACAGCCGGCGCCGGAACTCCTCGGGCACGCCCACCGACCAGTCGGCATGCACGCAGATCATGACGGCACTCTCGCCGTCCCGACGCGCGATCTCGCTCGCCGCGAAGGCGAGCGCCGCCGCGGTGCCGGCCGGCCGTGGCTCGGCGATGATGTTCTCCCATGGCAGCTCCGGCGCCAGCTCGGCGATCGGTCCGACGAGCCCCGCGTTCGTCAGCACGAGCGTGCGCTGCGCGGGAACGAGTGGCGCCAGACGGTCGAGCGTGTTGCGGAGGAGGGGAGAGCCGTCGACGAGCGGGAGAAGCTGCTTCGGCCGCTCGGGAGTGCTCAACGGCCAGAAGCGGGAGCCGACGCCTCCCGCGAGCACGACTGCCCAGCGGCTCATTCCGAGTCCGCTGCGTCGATGCCGACGCCCGCCAGCTCGGCGGCGCGCGCGAACAGCTTCTTCGGGCTGAACGGCTTCGTCAGGAAATCGCTCGCGCCGAGCGAGAGCGCGCGGCGCTGCTGCGCCTCCTGTCCGGCCGCCGTGAGGATGATGCAGGGCACGTCCTTCAGCCGCTCGTCGGCGCGCATCTTCGCCAGCACGTCGAGGCCGGTGAGACGCGGCATCATCACGTCGAGCAGGACGAGCTCCACGTCCTCGTCACGCTGCAGCACGTCGAGCGCCTCCTGTCCATCGTAGACGAGCGTCACGCGGAAGGGGCCCTGCTCGAGCTTCATCTTGATGATGCGGCCGATGTGCGGCTCGTCGTCGGCGACGAGGACGTGGTGCGAGGCGGCGCCGTTCGGCTCAGACGAGGGCTGCAATGTGCTGGCGGTTGCGGCGCAGCTCGAAGAGCAGCTTGCCGACGTCGGCGTTCGGTTGGACGAGGACGAGCAGCAGCGCCTCGCGGGACAGCACGGAGACGATCGCGTAGCCGCGCTCGTACTCGAGGATGGACGTCACCAGCTCACCGCGGCGCGCCGCGCTCGCGAGCTCCTCCGCCGCGTTGATGATCGACGGAATGTGCGCGGCGATGTGCTCGGGATCGTAATTCGGGAGGACCTGGCTGTCGATGAGCAGGCCGTCGCGGCCGAGCACCACCGCGGCTTCGACCCCCTCACGCTGGCGGATCGCGCCGACGAGGTCGCGAATGGTAGCCATCTTCGCTCCGGAAATGGTCGTGCGAAGGTAGAGATCGCACGAGTCGAAGTCAAGCAGCCACAATCGCTTGAACTCTTTTCCGCCGCGGGGTATCCTAAGGCTCGCCGTCGCGCACTTTTTCCTGGTGATCTCCGCTTCAGATGAGCCTTCGTCGTCTACTTCTGCTCGCGATCCTTCCACTCGCGGCCGCCATCGCCTGCCAGGACGCGTACGCGCCGAAGGCGCTCTATCAGGTCAGCGCGGACAGCCTGAGGCTGCGCGCGCTCACCGGCACTCCGATCGACGCCCGCAGCGCGGTGCACATCCTCTCGGGCTCCGAGATCGTGCCCGGGTTGAGCGAGACCTTCGACTTCGCGCTCGACCTCGACGCCGACGGGAAGGTCGTCATCATCCCGCGCACGAAGGTCCTCACCTGCACCTCGGTCTGCCAGCTCGGGATCACCTTCCCGACGACTCCCTTCGACTCGCTCTACGACGCGCCGGAGCGCGGCTACGTCTACGACTCGACGAGGACGGTCGTGCCCGGACAGACCGTCGCCTTCGTGACGAAGGACGTCAACTGCATCCCGTCCAACATCTCGACATACGACGTCTACGCGAAGATGGTGGTGGACAGCGTGCACCTCGCCGACCGCGCGATCTTCGCGCGGCTCGTCGCCGACCCGAACTGCGGCTTCCGCGGCCTCGTCCCCGGCATCGTACCCAAGCACTGACATGCACGATCTGAGGGCGGTCCGCGATTCCGTCGACGCGCTGCGCGACGGAATGGCGCGTCGCGGCAAGCTCGACACGCTCGCGCCGGTGATCGATCGCGCGGTCGCGCTCGATCGCGACCGTCGCCTCACGATCCAGGCGGTCGAGGAGCGCAAGGCGGCGCGCAACGCGTCGAGCCAGGAGGTCGCGCGCCGGAAGAAGGCCGGTGAGGACGTCGCCGAGCTCGTCGCCCAGGGCCGCGCCCTCGGCGAGGAGATCGCGCGCCTCGAGCGGGAGCTCGGCGAGTCGGAGACGGAGCTCCAGTCGATCCTGATGGAGATCCCGAACGTCACCCTGCCCGAGGTGCCGAGCGGCGGGGAGGAGGCGAACGCCGTCGTCCGCTCGTGGGGGACGCCGCGTCCCGCCGGGAGCGTGAAGCCGCACTGGGAGGTCGGCGAGGCGTTAGGCATCCTCGACCTCGCGCGCGGCGCGAAGATCTCGGGGTCGGGCTTCATCGTCCTGCGGAAGCACGGCGCCCGGCTCGCTCGCGCCCTGATGAGCTTCATGCTCGACCTGCACACGCGCGACCACGGCTACGAGGAGACCTGGGTCCCCTTCGTCGTCAACCGCGCGTCGATGACCGGCACGGGGCAGCTGCCGAAGTTCGAGGACGACATGTACCGCCTCCCCGACGACGACATGTTCCTCGTCCCGACGGCGGAGGTCCCCATCACGAACCTCTACCGCGACGAGATCCTCGACGGCGCGCAGCTCCCGATGGGGCTCACCGCCTACAGCCCCTGCTTCCGCCGTGAGGCGGGGTCGCACGGCAAGGACACGCGCGGGCTGATCCGCGTCCACGAGTTCGACAAGGTGGAGCTCGTGTGGTACACGCGCGCCGAGGAGAGCGCCGCGCGCCACGAGGAGCTGACCCGCCACGCCGAGCGCGTGCTGCAGCTCCTCGAGCTTCCGTACCGCGTGCTCCTTCTCGCCAGCGGCGACACCGGCTTCGCGAGCGCGAAGACCTACGACCTCGAGGTCTTCGCGCCCGGCATCGGGAAGTGGCTCGAGGTCTCCTCGTGCTCGAACTTCCTCGACTTCCAGGCGCGCCGCGCGAACATCCGCTACCGGCCCGGCGCCGGCGAGAAGCCGCGCTTCGTACACACCCTGAACGGCTCCGGCGTCGCCTTCCCGCGCACGATCATCGGGCTGCTGGAGCATCACCAGCAGCCCGACGGGACGATCCGCGTGCCCGAGGCGCTGCGCCCGTACCTCGGCGCCGACGTCCTCCGTTAGGCCATGAGGCGGCGCTGGCCGGTCGTGCTCATCGTGGCCGGCCTCGCGCTGCTCGTCGGGTGGTACGTCGTCTACACCCAGCGCGTGGTCGGCGAGCTGCGCCGCGAGGCGAAGCGCTCCGCGCGGATGTACGCCCACGTCTACCGCGGGCTGAACTCCCCGGGCGACACCAACGGGATCGCCGCGCTCCTCGCGCTCAGCGACGAGGTCCGCCAGGCGGGCGTTCCGCTCATCGTCACGACGATGGACGGGACGCCAACCGCCGCCGCCAACCTCCCGTTCGCCGCCGAGCCTAACGATCCGCGCGTCCGGGGCTACGTCCCGAAGCTCGACGCGATGAACGATCCCGTGGTCGTTCGCGGCGTGGGGATGGTCCACTTCGGCAACACGCCCCTCGTCCGTGGGCTGCGTCTCGTACCCGTCCTCCAGGGCGGGCTGCTCCTCCTCCTCCTCGGCGCGGGATTGTTCGCGCTGCGCGTCCGCGACCGCGCCGAGCGCGAGCGTGTGTTCGCCGGGATGGCGCGCGAGTCGGCGCACCAGCTCGGGACTCCGCTCTCCAGCCTGCGCGGATGGCTCGAGCTGCTCGAGGAGCGCGACGTCGGCGACGGCGCGCGCGAGACGGCGGTGCTGATGCGCGCGGACCTCGAGCGCCTCGAGCGCGTCGCGCACCGCTTCGAGCGCATCGGCCGTCCGCCGCGCCGCGAGCCGGTGGACGTCGGCTCGCTCGTCAACAAGCTCGCCGACTACTTCCGCGCCCGCGTCCCCACGCTCGCCCGCGCCGTCTCGATCCGCAGCGAGGTGCCCGCGGAGCCTGTCATCGTCGCCGGCGACCCGGTGCTGCTGGAGTGGGCGCTCGAGGCGCTGGTCAAGAACGCGATCGACGCGCTGGGCGGGCGCGGGGGCAGCGTCACGCTCTCCGTCGAGCAGCGGCCGGAGGGCGTACGAGTCCGCGTGAGCGACGACGGGCCCGGGATCCCCCGCGAGCTGCGGCGCCAGATCTTCGAGGCGGGCTACAGCACGAAGAAGGGCGGGTGGGGAATCGGCCTCCCGCTGGCGCGGCGCATCGTGCAGGAGTGGCATGGTGGTACGCTCCGGGCGATTCCGGTGGACAGAGGCGCGACGTTCGAGATTATCTTTCGGTGATGCATACGCTCGCCGACGACGCGCTCCTCTCCGGCCTCAACCCCTCGCAGCGCGAGGCCGTGCTCCACTTCGAAGGTCCCCTCCTCGTCCTCGCCGGCGCCGGCTCGGGGAAGACCCGCGTGCTCACCTCGCGCATCGCGCGCCTCGTGGGCCACCAGGGGGTCGATCCGCGCCACATCCTCGCGGTGACCTTCACCAACAAGGCGGCCGGCGAGATGCGCGAGCGCGTCGAGCGGCTGCTCGGCGAGGCGCCGACCGGCATGTGGATCGGCACCTTCCACGCGATCGGCGCGCGGCTCCTGCGCGCCGCGCCGCACCTCGTGGGACGCGATCGCGCCTTCACCATCTATGACGAGGACGACCAGCTCGCCGTGGTGAAGCGCGTCATGGAGCGCCGCTCGATCTCGCCCAAGCAGTACACGCCGAAGGCGATCCACGGCGCGATCTCGAGCGCGAAGAACGCGCTCGTCATGCCGGCGGAGTACGCGCGGCTCGCCAACGATCCCTTCTCGAAGGCCGTCGCGCTCGTGTACGAGGATCTCGAGGCGGCGTACCGGTCGGCGAACGCGGTGGACTTCGACGACCTGCTCGTGCTCCCCGTGCGGATGCTCCGCGAGAACCCGTCGTACCATGCGGAGCTGCGGGCGCGCTTCCAGTTCATCCTCGTCGACGAGTACCAGGACACGAACCACGCGCAGTACCAGTTCGTGAAGCTCCTCGGCAGCGAGCACCAGAACGTCTGCGTCGTCGGCGACGACGACCAGTCGATCTACGGCTGGCGCGGCGCCGACATCCGCAACATCCTCGACTTCGAGAAGGATTTCCCGAGCGCGAAGATCGTGCGTCTGGAGGAGAACTACCGCTCGACGCCGGGGATCCTGCGCGTCGCCAACGCGGTGATCTCGGCCAACACCGAGCGCCGTGGCAAGACGCTGCGCCCGACGCGTGGCGAAGGGGAGACCGTCACCGTCGCCGGCGCGCTCGACGACCGTGACGAGGCGGACTTCGTGGTCGAGGAGATCCTCGCCCGGCGCGGCGCCGGCCGCGGGCTGCAGCTTCGCGACGTCGCGATCCTCTATCGCACCAACTCGCAGAGTCGCACGATGGAGGAGGCGATGCGCAAGCACGCGCTTCCATACCGCCTCATCGGCGCCGTGCGCTTCTACGACCGTCGCGAGATCCGCGATCTCATGGCGTACCTCAAGCTGATCGCCAATCCCGCCGACGACGAGGCGTTCCGTCGCGCCGTCTCGGTACCGCGGCGCGGGCTGGGCGAGACGACGGTCGAGCTGCTCTCCGAGCGCGCGCGCGCGGCGGGGATTCCGATGCTCGCGGCCGCGACGCGCGCCGACCTCGTCGAGGGGATCCGCCCCGCGGCGCGCGCCGCGCTGGGCGACTTCGCGACGCTTCTCGCCGCCTTCCGCGACCGCGCCCGCACCGAGAGTGTCGACGCTCTGCTCCGCGACCTCGTGGACGCGATCCGCTACGTCGAGCATCTCCGCGCCGAGGGACCGGAGGGCGAGGAGCGGGTCGAGAACGTGCGCGAGCTCGTCACCGGCGCCGCCGAGGCGGTGATCGAGGAGGGCGGGGAAGTGGGGCTCACCCCGCTCGAGCACTTCCTGCAGCGCGCCTCGCTCGTCGCGGAGCTCGACAAGCTCGACCCGAACGCCGACGCGATCACGATGATGACGGTGCACAACGCGAAGGGGCTCGAGTTCCCCCTCGTGTTCGTGACAGGCCTCGAGGACGGACTCTTTCCGCTCGCGCGCGCCTTCGACGATCCGAAGCTCCTCGAGGAGGAGCGGCGGCTCTTCTACGTCGCGGTCACGCGCGCCGAGGAGAAGCTCTACCTCACCCACGCGCGCAGCCGGCGCCGCAACGGCGAGACGATGCCGTCGATCCCGTCGAGCTTCCTCACGCCGCTCGCCGGCGATCTCGTCGAGACGAAGGCGACCATGCGTCTCCGGGCCACGGGACGGACGGTGCTCCCGCAGTCGCCGGCGATGCGACGCCCGGGCTCCGCCGTCTCCTGGCGGAAGCCCTCGGCCGCGCCGCAGGACGCCGAGGTCGAGATCTCGCAGGACGCGCCGCGCTACGTGAAGGGAGAGCGCGTGAAGCACGCCCGCTTCGGCGGCGGCGTCATCGCCGAGCTCACGGGCACCGGCAAGGACACGAAGGTGACGGTCGATTTCGACGACGAGAGCATCGGGCGCAAGCGCCTCGTCGTCGCGTACGCGGGTCTCGAACGGGAGTGGGACTGAGTGGCTGTCACGATCGATGACGTCAAGCACGTCGCGCGGCTCGCGCGCCTCGGAGTGAGCGAGGAGCGCGCCGGCCAGCTCGTCGCCGAGCTGAATGGGATCCTCGAGCACATGGCGGTGCTCGAGAAGGTGGACGTCCAGGGCGTCATGGCAGCCGACGGCGTCGGCGCGCTCGGCATGCCCCTCCGCGTCGACGCGGGAGCGCCCTATCCGCTGCAGCACCCGATCGAGAGCTTCGCGCCCGCGACGCGCGACGGGTTCCTCCTCGTCCCGCGCCTCGCCTCGCACGAGGACGCGACGGAGGAGACGGGATGAGCGAGCGTCGCGCGAAGCTTCCACCCGAGACCTCGGCCCGCGGGATCGCGGAGCGCGTCCGCGCCGGCGATCTCACCGCGGAACGCGCGGCGCGCGAGGCGTTCGCGCGCGGCGACCTGGCGAAGGTGGGGCCCGAGGGACTGAATGCTCTCCTCTGGTCGGACCGCGACGCCACGCTGCACGCCGTGCGCGGGCACGGCACCTCGCACGATTTCGTCGACCGCGGCGAGCTGGCGGGCGTCCCGATCGCGGTGAAGGACAACATCGCGACGCTCACTCTCCCGACGAGCTGCGGATCGCGGATCCTCGAGGGCTACGTCAGCCCCTTCGAGGCGACCGCGATCACGCGCCTGCGCAACGCGGGCGCGACGATCGTCGGCAAGACGAACATGGACGAGTTCGCGATGGGCTCGTCCACCGAGAACAGCGCCTTCGGACCGGCACGGAACCCGCGCGATTGCTCGCGCGTCCCCGGTGGCTCGTCCGGCGGATCGGCCGCCGTCGTCGCCGCGGGGATGGTGCCGATCGCGTTAGGCAGTGAGACGGGTGGATCCGTGCGCCAGCCCGCCGCCTTCTGCGGAATCGTCGGCGTGAAGCCGACCTACGGGCGCGTCAGCCGCTACGGGCTCGTCGCCTTCGCGTCGTCGCTCGATCAGATCGGCGTCTTCGGCGCGACGGTGGATGACGCCGCGCTCGGGCTGCAGACGATCGCCGGCCGCGACGTGATGGACGCGACGAGCGCGGACGTGCCGGTCGAGCGCTACATCGAGGCGTCGGGCGCCTCCATGGCCGGTCTGGTCATCGGCCGGCCGAAGGAGTACTTCCCGGAAGTCCTCGACGCGCGCATCCGCGAGAAGTGCGATCGCGCCTTCGACACCTTCCGCAAGCTCGGCGCCGAGGTGCGGGACGTCTCGCTTCCGCACACCGATCTCGCGATCCCGGTCTACTACATCGTCGCCCCCGCCGAGGCGTCGTCCAACCTCGCGCGTTTCGACGGCGTGCGCTACGGACAGCGTGTCGCCGCCGAGGGGCTCGCCGCCACCTACGAGGCGACGCGCTCGCGCGGCTTCGGCAGGGAGGTCACGCGCCGAA
This sequence comes from Gemmatimonadaceae bacterium, assembly GCA_036392515.1. Taxonomy (GTDB): domain Bacteria; phylum Gemmatimonadota; class Gemmatimonadetes; order Gemmatimonadales; family Gemmatimonadaceae; genus JABFXC01. Next base: position 12,813 of record DASVXU010000083.1, read on the forward strand.
TCCTGCTCGGCACGTACGTGCTCTCCGCCGGCTACTACGACGCGTACTACAAGAGGGCGCAGCAGGTCCGCACCCTCATCGCGCGCGACTTCCGCGACGTCTTCGCGAGCGGGGTGCATCTGCTCTTCACTCCGACGACGCCGAGTCCCGCCTTCGCGCTCGGCGCCAAGGCCGACCCGTACGAGATGTACATGAGCGACATCTTCACCGCGACCGCGAACCTCGCCGGCGTCCCCGCGATGTCGCAGCCCATCGGCGCGGTGGACGGCCTCCCGATCGGCGGGCAGCTCATCGCGCCGCACTTCGACGAAGCACGCATGTTCGGCGCGGCCTATGCCCTCGAGGCGGCCCTCGGCGCGGAGGCGCTGCGATGAGCACGATGGTCAGCGCGCCCGCCGGCTGGGAGATGGTCGTCGGGCTCGAGGTGCACGTGCAGCTTCGCACCCGCACGAAGGCGTTCTGCAACTGCTCCGCGGAGTACGGCGCCGCGCCGAACGCGAATACCTGTCCGGTGTGCCTAGCCCTGCCCGGCGCGCTCCCGGTGCTGAACGCGCACGCCGTCGAGCTGGCGACGCGCGCCGCCCTCGCCCTCGGCTGCACCGTGAACCCGACATCGGTGTTCGCGCGCAAGAACTACTTCTACCCCGATCTGCCCAAGGGCTACCAGATCTCCCAGTTCGACAAGCCCCTCGCCGAGCATGGACGCCTGAAGATCGGGACCAACGCCGAGGGCGTCGGGGTCACCGTCGGCATCACGCGCGTGCACATGGAGGAGGACGCGGGAAAGTCCGTGCACGACCGCTACGCCGGCGCCACGGCGATCGATCTCAATCGTGCGGGAGTGCCGCTCATCGAGATCGTCAGCGAGCCGGACATGCGCTCCCCCGAGGCGGCGGGCGCCTACCTGCGCACGCTCAAGCAGATCCTCCAGTACGTCGGTGTCAGCGACTGCGACATGGAGAAGGGAAGTCTCCGCGTGGACGCGAACGTCAGCGCGCGCCGCTCGGGCGAGGTGAAGCTCGGCACGAAGACCGAGGTCAAGAACCTCAACTCCTTCTCCAACGTCGAGCGTGCGCTGGCGCTGGAGTTCGCGCGCCAGACCGAGCTCCTCGAGCGCGGCGGCCGCGTCGAGCAGCAGACGATGCTCTTCGACCAGGTGCGTGGCGTCGTGCGCCCGAGCCGGACGAAGGAAGGGAGCCACGACTACCGCTACTTCCCCGAGCCCGATCTTCCCCCGCTCGTCCTCGACGCCGGCTTCATCGAGCGGATGCGGGCGAGCCTCCCCGAGCTGCCCGAGGCGCGCCGCACCCGCTTCGCCGAGGAGTACGCGTTAGGCGGGTACGACGTCGAGGTGCTGACGAGCTCCGCCGAGCTCGCCGACTACTTCGAGGGCGTCGCGCGCCAGAGCGGGGACGCGAAGGCCGCCGCCAACTGGACGATCAACGGTGTGCTCGCCGCGCTCAACGCGAGCGACGCGACGCTCGAGACCTTCCGCGTCCGCCCGGCCGATCTCGCGGCGCTGATCAAGCTCGTGCGCGACGGCGTCGTCGGCCACTCCGCCGCGAAGCAGGTGTTCGCCGAGATGGTGAAGACCGGCGATCGGCCGGAGCAGGTCGCCCAGCGGGAAGGGCTCGTCAGGGTGGACGACGATTCGGCGCTCCACGCCTGGATCGACGAGGTGCTCGCCGAGCACCCGACGGAGGCCCAGCGCTATCTCGCCGGGGAGAAGAAGCTCCAGGGCGTGCTCGTCGGCTTCGTGATGAAGAAGTCGAAGGGGAGCGCCGACGCGAAGAAGGTCAATCAGCTCCTCGCGTCCCGAGCGCAGGGATGATCGGCGAGAGCGCGCTCTTCGCGTAGGCGAGGGGCGACTCCGGCATGGTGAAGCGCCGGTCGGCCTCCTCGATCAGCACCGTCTCCCCGCCGGCGCGCAGCGCCTCGCGCCGCACGCGCTTCGCGAGCGCGAGCGCGTCGTCCCCCGCCGGGTCGAGCAGGTACGGCTCCGAGCGATCGATGCGCACGAGGAAGTCCACGACGTAGTCGTACGCGCGGTCCACGTAGCGCACGACGTCGTCGTCGGGGAGATCCCAGCGGCTCATCTCCTTCGCGACCTTGAAGACGCGCTGCCACGATTCGCTGTCCGTGACGTACACCATCCCGCGGAAGATCCGTCGGTTGGTCGGGGTGCTGAAGATCGTGGGCGAGAGCACCCGGTCGAGCAGCTCGTCCGAGCGGGTGTGGTCGAGGAGGATCACTTCCTTCGCGCGCCGGGCGTGTCCCTCGCCGAGGTGCGTCTCGAAGCGGCTCTCCCAGTAGCTGTGGCCGAGCCCCGCGGTGCGCGACGCGACCGCGAGCTGCCGCGGCACGAAGTAGTTGTGGGCGACGACGTCCGCGGCGAGATGCGAGAGGTAGCCCAACGCGAACGCACGCAGCGGCTCGTCGCGCGCCTGGTCGTAGATCTCCAGCCCGACGTGCCAGGCGTGGCAGTGTCGGCCCGGCGCCGCGTACTTCTTCGCGATGCTCGTGTCGGCGGCGATCGACCCGTACAGGTAGTCGTACGGGAACGCCTGCAGCAGCGCGGCGACGGTGGAGGGAAGGCTTCCCAGCGAGCGAAGCACGGCCTCGCTGAGCATGATGTGCGTCCCCGGCGTCCACGCCCAGGCGGCGCGCGGGAAGAGCGCGACGAGGACGAGCGCGCCTAACGGGATCGCGAGCAGCCGGAGGAGGCGGAGCGCGCCGCGCGCTCCGCCTCGATCCGGGCCGCAGCCCCGGCGGTCAGACGCCGAGCTTGCGGCGCTGACGCTTGATCGCCTTTCGAAGATCTTTGATCTCCGACTCGACGGTATCGGCGATGCGGTCGCGGGCTTCCTCGAGGAACTCCCCGATCGAATCTCCGATCTCCTCGGCGGGCACCTTCTCCCACAGGTCCTCACCGCGGTCGGCGACCCACTCCGCGCCGCGCCGTCCCGCCTTCGCCCCCACCTTCGCGCCGCGGAAGCCCATCACGCCGGCCCACTTCGCCCCCTTGCCGACGCCCTTGAGGAGCGGCATCAGGGGCCGGTCGCCCCCCGGTCCGCGCCGGATGAGCAGCGTCGTTCCCACCCCGATCGCCACGCCGATCAGCGCCGCGGTCAGGAGGTCGAACTGCTGCTCCCGTGAATCCTCAGGTCTCGCGCGAACGGATGCGCGGGCCTGCTCGCCGGTCCGCGGCCGCGGTCGTGCTGTCGTCGCCATCGTCTTCTCCTTCGATCCAGTCGTCGTCCAGTTCAGTCGCGCGCGTCAGTCGCGCCGCGTCCTGCCCCCTCGTCTCTTCGTCGAGGGCCTGCATCCCCTTCCGCACACCACGCACCACGGAGGCGGTCGTGACGAAAGTGTCTTCCGCCTCCTGCTGCACGACCTTCATCAGTGCGTTGAACTCCTGGAGACGGGTCTCCGTCAGTTCCACCGCCTCGCGCAGCTTCTGGTTCGCCACCGCGATCGTCTGGTTCACCCGCTGCATGTCCACCCGGACCGACGTCGTGATGTAGTCCAGATTGTCGGCGACGGTGCTGGCGTGCTTCATCAGCGGGTTGACGTCGCCGTAGATCTTGTCCAGCAGCTCGCTGACCTTCTTGTAGCTCTTCCTGAAGTTCCACGCCGCGGGCACCAGCGCGATGGTCAGCACGAGCAGCGTGATCGACACGAGCCCGCTCGCGATGCCGGTCAACTGCTCGAACCAGCCGCGCACCGGCGCGACCGGCTTCGTGAAAAGCGTGTCCGGGAACGTCCCCGCTGCCTGGAGCAGCAGTGCGCCGGCATGCGTCATCGCGTCGATCATCGTCTCCGTGGTTCGGGGCCGTCGCGGCCCGCGCCCCTCTCGTGCAAAGGTGGGGCCAGCCGAGCCCTGCTGCGGCAATCGTACACGGCGCGCGCTCCGAGCGTCAACGGCACTTCTCCCGACGGCGCCGGGACGTGTCGCTCGTCACCCGAGCGCGCCCGTATCGCGCCGCTCGCTTGCGCGTCCAATGGGCGACCGATCATCCTTCGCCCTCCTCGTACACACACACTCGCGCTTCTCGAAATGGGTTCCGCTCCGCACGCGCTCCAGTACATCGTCGAGGGAGGGCATCGCCTCTCCGGCACCATCGTCCCCAGCGGCAACAAGAACGCGGCCCTGCCGATCGTCGCGTCCGCGCTCATCACCGATCAGCCGGTGATCCTCGAGAACGTCCCGCGGATCCGCGACGTCGAGACCCTCGTCGAGCTGGTGAAGTCGGTCGGCGCCTCCGCCGAATGGACCGAGCGGAACACGCTGCGCATCCACGCGAAGCAGGTCCGCGCCGCCGACCTCGATCCGGAGCTCTGCAAGAAGATCCGCGGCGCGATCCTCCTCGCGGCGCCGCTGCTCGCGCGCTGCGGCGAGGTCACCCTTCCGCCTCCCGGCGGCGACGTCATCGGTCGCCGCCGGCTCGACACGCACTTCCTCGCCCTCGAGCAGCTCGGCGCGACCTTCAAGATCGGCCGCAAGTTCGAGTTCCGCACCTCGGGCCTGCGCGGCGCCGACATCTTCCTCGACGAGCCGAGCGTGACCGCGACCGAGAACGCGATCACCGCCGCCGTCGCCGCGGCCGGGACGACGGTCATCGGCAACGCCGCCTGCGAGCCGCACGTCCAGGATCTCTGCCACTTCCTCGTCGCGCTCGGCGCGCAGATCGAAGGGATCGGCACGAACCGGGTCACGATCCAGGGCGGACGCCCGCTGCACGGCGCGACGCATCGCATCGGCCCCGATCACATCGAGGTCGGCTCCTTCATCGGCCTTGCCGCGGTGACCAAGTCCGCGCTCCGCATCGAGCGCGCGGGGATCGAGCACCTGCGCGCGATCCGGATGGGCTTCGAGCGACTCGGCGTCGAGACCTCCGTCGACGGGGCCGACCTCGTCGTCCCGGCGAACCAGGAGATGGAGATCCAGAGCGACCTCGGTGGCGCCGTGCCCAAGCTCGAGGACCAGCCCTGGCCCGCGTTCCCGGCCGACGTCATGAGCATCGCGATCGTGACCGCGACGCAGTGCCGCGGGATGATCATGATGTTCGAGAAGATGTTCGAGTCGCGGATGTTCTTCGTCGACAAGCTGGTCGGCATGGGCGCCCGCATCGTGCTCTGCGACCCGCACCGCGCGATCATCGCCGGCCCGACCCAGCTCACCGCGTCCACCGTCGAGTCGCCCGACATCCGCGCCGGGATGGCGATGCTCCTCGCCGCGCTCTGCGCCCGCGGGACGAGCACCATCAACAACGTCGGCCAGATCGAGCGCGGCTACGAGCGGATCGACGAGCGGCTCCGCGCCCTCGGCGCGAAGATCGAGCGCGTCGAGGAGCGCCGGCGGGACTGAGATGGCGAGCGTGAGTCCCGCGGCGCCGGCCCAGCGCGCCGACGAGCGCGAGCTGGCCCCCGGCTTCGCGGGGCTCGGCATCCTCGCGTTCACCACGACGCGCGGGATGGGGAGCTTCGGGCTCCAGAGCGAGGAGCCCGTCGGCGAGGTGTTCGCCCGCTGGGGCGCCCTTCGCGAATCGCTGGGCGGCGCGCGGCTCGCGAGCGCGCGCCAGGTGCACGGAGCGAACGTGCTTCGTCACGTCCCGGGATGGACCGGCTGGCTCCGCGCCGATGACGCCGACGGTCACCTCGCGCCCCTCCGGGGGACCGCGATGGCGGTCACGATCGCCGACTGCGTGCCCGTCTTCATCGCGCACGCGAACGGCGCGACCGCGCTCCTTCACTCGGGGTGGCGGGGGACCGCCGCGCGCATCATCGCCGAAGCCGTGGACATGCTCGCGAAGGAGAACGCGCCGGCGAGCGAGCTGATCGTGCACTGCGGCCCGGCGATCTGTGGCCGCTGCTACGAGGTGAGCCCCGACGTCTACACCGCGCTCACCGGCAAGCACGTCGACCGGCCGACCACCGTCGATCTTCGTGCCCTCATCGCCGACCACGCGCGCGCCCTCGGCGTCCGCGAGATCACCGTCAGCGAGCGCTGCACGCGCTGCGACAACGACCGCTTTTTCTCGCATCGCGCCGGCGACGCCGGCCGCCAGCTCGGCGTGCTCCTCGCCGAGGCGAGGTGAGCCGCCGCGATTCGGCTTGCTTCTGACGGCGCCGTAAGGTACATTCACTTCTGCTGCGCGCCCCCGGAGACGGGTCGCGAGTTGAATGTGGGGGAGTTTCCCCACATTTTTTGTTTCCTGGCGTACGCGTTCGACATCTCGACACGACGTGAGCGATTCGCTGGAAGTCATTGTCCGGAGTGAGCTTGATGCGCTCGGATTCGAGCTCGTCGAGCTGCGGAAGGGCGGGACCCGCCAGCGCCCGATCATCGATGTGCGGATGGATCGGCTGGACCGGGAGAACGTCTCCGTGGACGACTGCGCGAAGGCGTCGCGGGCGATCGAGGCAAAGCTCGACGCGGGCGATGTCGTCGCGCCGCGGTACGTGTTGCAGGTCTCTTCGCCCGGCGTCGAGCGGCCGCTGCGACACGCGGACGATTGGCGCCGATTTGCTGGGAAGAAGGCGAGCGTCGTGAGCGACGCGGTCGGAGGTCGCGCCGAAGTCGAGATCGTGTCAGTGGAGGGAGAGCCGGGCGCCGAGGTGGCGCTCGTGCGCATGCCGAAGGGCGAGGAACGGCGGATACCGCTGGCGGGAGTTCGCGAGGCCCGGCTGGCGTTTACCTGGAAACGGTAAGAGGGGTTCGGATGGTCAGTTCAGCGGAAATTCTGGCGGCGGTTCGTGAGCTGACGAACGTCAAGCAGCTCGACCGGTCGGAGCTCCATGAGCTCCTGCAGGACGGCATCTATGCCGCCCTCGCGAAGAAGTACGGGCCGACGGTGCAGGCCGAAGTCTCGATCGACGACGGGCGCGGCGACATCCGCATCGTCGTCCTCAAGACCGTCGTCGACGGCGTGACCGATCCCGCTCGCGAGATCTCCCTCGAGGAGGCGCGCTTCTTCGACGAGGAGTACCAGCTCGGCGACCAGATGGAAGAGCCGGTCGACTTCGCCGTCTTCGGCCGCGCGGCCGTGCAGGCGGCGAAGCAGCGGATCATCCAGCGTGTCCGCGAGGGTGAGCGCACGCGCATCCGCGACGAGTTCTCCTCGCGCGTCGGCGAGCTTCTCTCGGGAGAGGTTCAGCAGATCGAGCGCGGGAAGCTCGTCATCATGCTGAACAAGTTCCGCGAGGCGGAAGCGATCATCCCGTACCGCGAGCAGAATCACCGCGAGCATTTCCATCAGGGCGAGCCGATCCGTGCCGTGCTGAAGCGCGTCGAGGAGACCCCCAAGGGGCCACGCCTCATCTTCAGCCGCGCCGATCCGCTCTTCGTGAAGGCGCTCTTCAAGCTCGAGGTGCCGGAGATCCAGCAGGGAATCGTCGAGATCCGCGTGGCCGCCCGCGAGGTGGGCAGCCGCTCGAAGATCGCCGTCTTCTCACGCGACGACAGCATCGATCCGGTGGGCGCGTGCGTCGGGCTCAAGGGCTCGCGCGTGCAGGCGGTCGTGAACGAGCTCGGCGGCGAGCGCATCGACATCGTGCCCTGGTCGTCGGACCCGGAGCGCTTCGCCAAGCTCGCGCTGGCGCCGGCGCGCGTCGCCCGCGTTTTCAGCGATCCGGTGACGAAGACGATCCAGGCGGTCGTGGACGAGGACCAGCTTTCGCTGGCGATCGGGCGCAACGGCCAGAACGTGCGTCTCGCCTCCGAGCTCACCGGCTGGAAGATCGACCTCTTCTCGAGCCGCGAGTGGATGGAGCGGGGCGCCGAGGGCGTCTTCGCGCCGCTGCCGGGTGAGGAAGGGGACGTCGACCTGCAGCTCTCGGAGATCGAGGGACTTCCGCCGGCGACGGTCGCGGTTCTCGCCGAGGCGGGCTACCGTACCTTGAACGACATCATCGACCTCGAGCGCGAGGACTTCCTCAAGCTCCCGGGAATCGCCCCGGCGGAGGCCGATCGCCTCATGGCGCTCATCGAGTCGCTCACCGAAGAAGGCGCGGAGAGCGACAACGCGGGCGCGAGTGAGGCGCAGGAGTAGCGGATGGACGACGCCGTCCGCCGCCGGCTGGCCTCCCTCGTGGGGCTCGGTGTGCGCGGACGGATGGTGGTGGTCGGGGTCGAGCAGGTGCGGATGGCGGCGACGAAGAACAAGCTCGCCTACGCTCTCGTCGCCCCCGATGCGTCGCGCAACAGTCTGGACAAGGTGATCCCGCTGCTGAACGCGCGGCGGGTGCGGTTCGTGGAAGCGCTCGGCGCGGAAGAGCTGGGCGCGGCGGTCGGCAGACAATCGACGGCCGTCGTCGGCATCGTCGATGGTACGCTCGCGAAGGGAATCCGCGAGCTCGTGGAAGGTGCGTCGGACTCACGCGGCACGCGTGACGCGGCGACGCCCAATGGGAGGAAGGTTTGAGCAAGCTTCGCGTGAACGACCTGGCGGGTGAATTCGGCATCAGCGCGGACGAAGTCGTCTCGCTGCTGCGGCAGATGGACATTCCCGTCCGCAGTCACATCAGTCCCCTCACCGACGACCAGATCGCGCGCATCCGCGCGCGCTGGGAGCGTGAGAAGCGTGCTCGCGCCGAGAAGCCGGCGGCCGCTCCCGCCAAGGGGCGCCGCCGGAGCGCGGCCGCGCCCGTGGTCGTTGCCCCCGAGCCGGCTCCGGCGCCAGCGCCGGAACCCGCCGACGCCACGCCTGTCCGCCGCCGGCGCAAGGCGATCGACGTGGAGAGCGCGGCCGCCGCGGCCGCTGCCGAAGCCGCAGCCGAGGCGGAGCGCTTCGCCGCCGCCGAAGCGGCTCGCGTCGAGGCCGCACGCCTCGAGGCGGAGCGTCAGGCGAAGGCCGAGGCGGAGCGTCGTGCCGCCGAGGAGGCGCGCCGTCGCGCCGAGGAGGAGCGCGAGGCCCAGCGTCGCGCCGAGCGCGAGGCCGCCGAAGCGACGCGTGCGCAGGCCGGTGAAGGCGATGAAGGCGACGCGCCGCGTCCCGCTGCCGCCGCCGCGCCCGCGGCTCCCGCGGCGCCTGCCGCACCGTCGGCGCCGCGTCCGCGCCCGATCGTTCCGGGTGCTCCACGCGCCAAGCCGATCCCGGCCGCGTCGCGCTTCATGCCGCCGCGTCCCATCGCCTCCGCGCAGCCGGGTGGCTATCCGCCCGCGCGCGAGCAGGGTCGTGGCGATCGCACCACCGGTACGCCCTCGACGCCGCCCTCGATGGGTGGACGCGACGGCGGCCGCCGCGGCAAGAAGGGGAAGCGCGGGCAGGTCGATCAGGAAGCGGTGCAGGCGAACATCTCCAAGACGATGTCCACCATGCGCGGCCCCGCGGGTCGCAAGGGTGGACCGCGTCGCGACGACACCGGCCGCGAGGAGGCGGAGGCCAACCGCGCCGCCGCGGCGGAGCGTGAGAAGAAGACCGTCCGCGTCAACGAGTTCATCACGGTCAGTGAGCTCGCGCAGATCCTCAAGATCACCCCGACCGAGATCGTCGCCTTCGCCTTCAAGAACCTGGGCTTCATGGTGACGATCAACCAGCGTCTCGACTTCGACCAGATCGACCTGATCGCCGGCGAGTTCGGCTTCCAGGCGGTGCGCGAGGACGAGTACCAGGCGGAGACCGAACAGGAGGCCGAGGACACGGCCGAGGATCTCGAGCCGCGGCCGCCGGTGGTCACCATCATGGGTCACGTCGACCACGGCAAGACCTCGCTCCTCGACTACATCCGCAAGGCGAACGTCGTGGCGGGCGAGGCGGGGGGCATCACGCAGCACATCGGCGCCTATCACGTCACCGTGAGCGGCGAGCGCGACATCACCTTCCTCGACACGCCGGGCCACGAGGCGTTCACCGCCATGCGTGCGCGCGGCGCGCAGGTCACGGACATCGTCGTCCTCGTCGTCGCCGCGGACGACGCGGTGATGCCGCAGACGATCGAGGCGATCTCGCACGCCAAGAACGCGGGCGTGCCGATGATCGTCGCCATCAACAAGATCGACCTCCCGCAGGCGAATGCGATGAAGGTGAAGCAGGATCTCCTCCAGCACGGCGTCGTGCTCGAGGAGTTCGGCGGCACCACGCTCTCGACGGAGATCTCGGCGAAGAAGGGTACGAACGTCGACAAGCTGCTCGACCAGATCCTCCTCCAGGCGGAGATCCTCGATCTCAAGGCCAACCCGAACCGCCGCGCGACGGGTACCGTCGTCGAGGCGCAGCTCGATCCGGGGAAGGGACCGGTCGCGACGATCCTCGTGCAGAACGGCACGCTCAACGTCGGCGACGACTTCATCTGCGGCATGTACTCCGGCCGCGTTCGCGCGCTGCTCGACGAGCGCGGGAAGCAGGTGAAGGAAGCGGGACCCGCGATCCCGGTGCAGGTGCTCGGCTTCGAGGGCGTGCCGATGGCCGGCGACCAGCTCCTCGTCGTCGAGGACGCGACCGACGCGCGCGAGACCGCGCAGCGCCGCCAGCGTCTCGACCGCGAGGCGAAGAGCCGCCGCATGACGCGCGGCCAGGTCGTCACCCTCGAGGACTTCATGGCGCAGGCCGGCAGTGGTGAGAAGCGGACCCTCCGCATCCTCATCAAGGCCGACCAGGGCGGTCCGGCGGAAGCGCTCGCCGACGCGCTGCAGCAGCTCTCGAACGCCGAGGTGCAGGTCGAGATCGTGCACCGCGGCGTCGGCGCGATCACGGAGAGCGACATCCTGCTCGCCCGCGCTTCGGGTGCGATCATCGTCGGCTTCCACGTCCGCCCGGACAACAACGCCCGCAGCGCCGCCGAGCGTGAGGGCGTGGACATCAAGCTGTATCGCATCATCTACGAGGCCGTCGCCGACGTTCGCGCCGCGCTCGAGGGACTCCTTCGTCCCGAGGAGAAGGAAGTCATCCTCGGCGAGGCCGAGGTTCGCGAGACCTTCAAGGTGCCGCGGATCGGGACCGTCGCCGGCTGCTCGGTTCGCAGCGGCGTCATCAACCGTCAGGCGCGGGTGCGCGTCATCCGCGACGGCGTCGAGGTGTACGACGGCACGATCGGCTCGCTCCGCCGCTTCAAGGACGACGTCAAGGAAGTCCGCGAAGGCTTCGAGTGCGGCATCGGTGTCGAGAACTTCAACGACATCAAGATTGGCGACGTGATCGAGTGCTATCGCACGGAGGAGGTCGCGCGGACGCTGGCCGCGTCGCCCTCCGCCTGACGGCGGAGGCATGATGGCCAGGCACCAACGGTCCGACCGCGTCGCCGAGGCGATCCGCGAGGAGGTCGCGAGCTTCCTCGCCGAAGGGGTGAAGGATCCGCGCGTCACCGCGCTCGTCACCGTGACGGGCGTGGATCTGACGCGCGACCTTCGCCACGCGAAGGTCTTCGTCAGCATCCTCGGCGAGGAGTCTCAGCGCGCGTCCACCCTCGACGGGCTCGCCAGCGTCGAGGGGCATCTGCGCTCCCGGCTCGCGCGTGCCCTCCGCCTGCGCGTGGCGCCGGAGGTGCACTTCGTCGAGGACGAGAGCGTCGCGCACGCCGCGCGCATCGAGTCGCTGCTGGCCCAGATCCACACGCCCCCCGCGCCCGCGGAGCCGCCGGCGCCCTCCGCCGACACGGATGGCGAAGGCTCCCGATGACGGGCTCCTCCTCGTCGACAAGCCGGCGGGGATGACGTCGCACGATGCGGTGGACCGGGCGCGGCGCGCGCTCCGGACGAAGCGCATCGGACATGGCGGAACGCTCGACCCATTCGCCACTGGGCTGCTCGTCCTCCTCGTCGGGCGCGTCACGCGGCTCCTGCCGTATCTCGACGGTGAGCCCAAGGCGTACGAGGCGACGATCCGCTTCGGCGCCGAGACCGACACCGACGACCTCACCGGCGCCGTCACCGTGGAGGCGCCGATCCCCGACCGAGCCGCGGTCGAGAAGGCGATCGACGGACTCACGGGTGACATCGAGCAGGTGCCACCAGCGTATTCCGCGAAGCAGGTGGGCGGAACGCGCGCCTACGCTGCCGCGCGGCGCGGACAGGCGCTCGCCCTCGCCGCCGTTCCGGTGCGCGTCGCGCGCTGGGAGATCCGCGCCTGGCGCGATTCCGAGTGCGACGTCGCCGTCGTCTGCGGCGGTGGGACGTACATCCGCGCGCTCGCGCGCGACCTCGGCCGCGCCGCCGGCAGCGCGGCGCACCTCACCGCGCTGCGTCGCACTGGCAGCGGGCGCTTCGCCGTGCGCGACGCCGTCGCGGTGGACGCGATCTCTCCAGGCTCGGTGCGCTCGCCCCTCGACGCGATTCCCGACGCCGAGCGCATCGTCGTGGACCCGCCGACTCGCGCGCGGATCGCGAGAGGGATGACCATCCCGCGCCGCGCCGACGCCTCCGCGCTCGCGGCGATCGTCGACGAATCGGGCGAGCTGCTCGCCGTCGCCGAGCCCGAAGGCGATATGTGGCAGCCTCGAGTCGTGCTCGTCGATGGCTGACCGGCTGCTCGCGCTCCCGGCGCTCGCCGCGGGATCCGTCATCACCGTCGGCACCTTCGACGGGGTGCATCGCGGACACCAGGACGTGCTCGCGCGTCTCGTCTCCCGCGCCCGCCAGCGCGGGTTGCCGAGCGTACTCGTGACCTTCGATCCGCATCCCCTCGAGGTGGTGAACCCGCAGGCGGCGCCCGCGCTCCTCACCGTCGGCGAGGAAAAGCTCGAGGTGATCGCGGAAAGCGGTATCGACTACGCGGTCCTCGTCCCATTCACGGCGGCATTCAGCCGGCTCAGCGCCGAGCAGTTCGTCGTCGACGTGCTCGAGGCGCGCTACGGGATGCACGAGCTGTTGATCGGCCATGACCATGGCTTCGGTCGTGGCCGGAGCGGGGATACGGAGGTGCTGCGCTCCCTCGGTGCGCGGCGCGGCTTCCGCGTCGAGGTCGTGCCACCGGTCGGTGATCCCGATGGCCGCGCCATCTCCTCCACCGGGATACGTCGGGCCGTCGCGGGTGGCGACCTCGAGCGCGCTGCGCACGGTCTCGGCCGGGCGTACTCCGTCAGCGGCCGCGTCGTTCCGGGAGCGCAGCGCGGACGCGAGCTCGGCTACCGGACGCTGAACATCGAGCCGCCCGCGCCGAGGAAGCTGCTGCCCCCCGAGGGTGTATACGCGGTGAGGGCGCAGACGCATCTCGGCGCGTTCGGCGGGATGATGAACCTCGGCGCGCGGCCGACCTTCGGGGAGGCGCAGCGCGCGCTGGAGGTTCATCTCTTCGACGCCGATGGCGACTGGTACGGACGCACCGTGCGGGTCGACTTCCTCGCCAGATTGCGCGACACGCGGCGTTTCGAGAGCGCGGCGGCGCTCGTCGAGCAGCTGCGGCGCGACGAGGAAGCGGCTCGTCGCGCGTTGACTGCCCTCTCGCCTGACCGTACCTTTCCTAGCTCCGCTGCAACGTTTACCCCCCATCAGTAGTCGCATGAAGCTCTCGCACCGCCTCGCCCTCATCGGAGTGCTCATCGCGCTCTCGGCGTGGATGCTGATCCCACGCACCGTGAAGGAGCGCAGGCTCGTGAACGGCGTCTCGCAGATCGTCGAGACCAAGCGCGAGCCGATCAAGCTCGGCCTCGACCTGAAGGGCGGGATGCACGTCGCGCTCGGCATCGACGAGTCCAAGGGCACCGTCGCGAACAAGTCGGACGCGATCGATCGCGCGCTCAAGGTCGTCCGCAACCGCGTCGACCAGTTCGGCGTCGCCGAGCCCGTCGTCCAGAAGGCGGGCAACGATCGCATCGTCGTCGAGCTCCCGGGGATCGACGACCCGGAGCGCGCGCGCGAGCTTCTGCAGAAGTCGGCGTACCTCGAGTTCCAGATCACCGACAAGACGGGCGCGCTCGAGCGCTCCCTTCCGCGCCTCGACGCGATCGCGAAGAGCCTCGGCGGCGTCGTCGCCGCGAACACGCAGGCGACGACCCCGGGCACCGCCGCGACCGCCGACAAGTCGCTCAACAGCCTTTTCGGCGACACGGCGAAGAAGACCACGCTGAACGCGAAGGACTCGACGAAGAGGGGCGCGGCCGATTCGACGGCGAAGGACTCCCTCGCGCTGGCGGGTGGCGGCGTCTTCACCAAGGCCATCCAGCGCGGCGACATGCCCGGCGAGTACTATGTCGGTGCTTCGGACTATCCGACCATCGCGAACCTCGTCGCGCGCCCCGAGATCCAGTCGGCGCTTCCGCCTCGCAAGGTGTTCCGCTGGAGCAACGACTCCGCGGTGGTGCAGGGGAACGTCTACCACATGCTGTACGTGCTCGACGCGGATCCGATGATCACCGGCGAGGTGGTCAAGGACGCGAAGCCGCAGCAGGATCCCACCGAGGGCACCGTCGTCACCTTCGAGCTGAGCAACGAGGGCGGACGCGTCTTCAAGCGGCAAACGAGCGCGCACCTCAAGGACTACATGGCGATCGTGCTCGACCAGCTCGTGATCGGGCGCCCGCCCGTCATCCAGAGCCCGATCAGCACGCGCGGCCAGATCACGATGGGCCGCCGCGACCTCCAGGCGGCGCAGGACCTCGCGCTCGTGCTCCGCGCCGGCGCGCTCCCGGTGCCGCTCAAGGTCGAGGACGTGCGCCAGGTCGGGCCGAGCATGGGTGAGGACTCGAAGCGAGCCGGCGAGACCGCTTTCGCGCTGGCGGTGCTCCTCGTCGTCGTCGTGATGATCGTCTACTACCGCTTCTCGGGCTTCCTCGCGATCATCGGCCTCGGGCTGTACGTCCTGTACACCCTCGCCACGCTCTCCGCGTTCGACGCCGTGCTCACCCTTCCGGGTCTCGCCGGCTTCGTTCTCTCGATCGGTATCGCGGTGGACGCGAACGTGCTGATCTTCGAGCGCATCCGTGAGGAGCTCGATCGCGGCAAGACCGTTCGCACCGCGATCGACGAGGGCTTCCGTCACGCGATGCCGGCGATCATCGACTCGAACGTGTCCACGATCCTCACCGCGGCGGTGCTCTACCAGTACGGCACGGGCCCCGTCCGCGGCTTCGCCGTGACGCTCATCGCCGGTATCGCCGCGTCGATGTTCACCGCGATCTTCGTCGTCCGCACCCTCTACATCATGTGGCTGCAGCGCAAGCAGGGCGCGGCCCAGACCCTGAGCATCTGATGCTGCGAATCTTTCACGACACCCACTACGACTTCATCCGCTGGTGGAAGACGGCGGTGATCGTCACCGCGATCTTCGTCGTCGCCGGTCTCGGGTCGCTGCTGGTCAAGGGGATCAACTACAGCATCGACTTCACGGGCGGCACGCTGATGCAGCTCGAGTTCAAGCAACCCCCCGATGTCGCCGACCTCCGCCGGACCATCGAGGGGAGCGGTGTCGTCGGCGCCGAGGTCCAGCAGTTCGGCACGAGCCGCGAGTTCACCGTCCGCGCCCAGGACCAGGCGAACGTCGCCCAGCAGGGCGCCGGCGCGGCCAACGTCGCCGACCGCATCAAGAGCGCCCTGACGCAGAAGTACGGCGCCGACGCGTTCACGGTGAAGCGCACGGAGGCGGTGAGCGCCCGCGTCGGCAACGAGCTGAGTCGCGGTGCGGCGCTCGCCCTGCTCATCTCGTTCGGGGTCACGCTGATCTACCTCGCGATCCGTTTCGAGTGGCGCTTCGGCGTCGCGGCGATCATCGCGACGGGCCATGACGTGCTCACGACGCTCGCCTTCCTCAAGATCATGCACCTCGAGGTCTCGCTGACGGTCATCGCGGCGATCCTCACCGTGCTCGGCTACTCGCTCAACGACACGATCATCATCTTCGATCGCGTCCGTGAGGACTTGAAGAAGAAGCGCAACGAGTCGCTCTACGAGACGCTGAACCGCTCGATCAACGAGACGCTCCCGCGCTCGGTGATGACGCACGCGACGACCGCGGTCGCGACGCTCGCGCTCCTGCTCTTCGCCGGCGAGGTGATCCGTCCCTTCGCCTGGGTCATGATGTTCGGCATCGTCACCGGCACCTTCAGCTCGATCTACATCGCCGGCCCGACGCTCCTCTGGATCGAGCGGAGGTGGCCCCGCGCGCACGGCAGCAAGGCATCGCTCGCCGCGCCGACCGGCACCGCTGCCCGTCCGCCGCGCGATGGACGCGGACGCTCCGGCGCCCCGGCGGCGGCGTCGGTCACGCCGGCGCCGACCAAGCGCTGACCGATCGCGAGACGCCGCCGCCCCAACGGGGCGGCGGCGTTTCTCTTTCGAATGCACGGCTTCATCGATAGCCACGCGCATCTCGCCGATCCCGCGTTCGACGCGGACCGCGACGCGGTCGTCGAGCGAGCCCGCGACGCGGGCGCCGCCGGCGTGGTCTGCATCGGCGAATCGATCGCCGCCGCGGCGCGCGCGCGAGAGATCGCCGTCGCGCATCCGGGCTTCGCCTGGCATACCTGCGGAGTGCACCCGCACGACGCCGCCGGCTTCGACGCCGCGCGTGACGGTGACGCCATCCGCGCGGAGCTGAGTCGCGGCGCCGTCGCCGTCGGCGAATGCGGTCTCGACTATCACTACGACAACTCGCCGCGTGAGCTGCAGCGCGCGGCCTTCGCCGCGCAGCTCGCGATCGCCCGCGATGCGGGCGTGCCCGCGGTGGTCCACACGCGCGACGCGGAGACCGACACGATCGCGATGGTTCGCGAGGCGGGAGATGCGGGGATCCGCGGAGTCCTCCACTGCTACACCGGCTCGCACGCGCTCGCCGAAGTCGGGCTCGGCGCCGGCTGGTATGTCTCGTTCAGCGGGATCGTGACCTTCAGGAAGTGGGACGATCTCGCGCTCCTTCGCCTCGTCCCCGTTGACCGCCTGCTCGTCGAGTCGGACTCACCCTACCTCGCGCCGGTGCCCAATCGCGGTAAGCGCAACGAGCCCGCGTGGGTGGCGAACACGGTCGCGCGGCTCGCCGAGGTGCGTGGCGACGATCCCCTGCAGCTCGCCGCGACCACGGCGGACAACGCGCGACGCCTTTTCAACCTCCCGCACCCGGGGTAGAATGCGCTCGGGCGGCACGCGTCGCCCCGAACGCCGAATCCCGGAGCTGACGTGAGCACGAAGACCATCCAGACCGATCGCGCCCCCGCGGCCATCGGCCCCTACTCCCAGGCGATCGTCGCCAACGGCTTCCTCTTCACCGCCGGCCAGATCGCGATCGACCCGGCCAGCGGCCAGGTCGTCGACGGCGACGTCGTCGCGCAGAGCGAGCGAGTGCTCGCCAACCTCCGCGCCATCCTCGAGGCGGGCGGCGCCGCGATGAGTGACGTCGTGAAGACCACCGTCTTCCTCGCCGACATGGCCGACTTCCCGCGCATGAACGAGGTCTACGCGAAGGCGTTCGGCCAGACGCGCCCCGCGCGCTCGACGGTGCAGGCGGCCGGCCTGCCGCGCGGCGTGCTCGTCGAGATCGAGGCGATCGCCGCGCTCCGTTAGGCACCTTCGCCGCGCCGCGACCGCGGCGCGGCGTTCTCTCCATCCACCCCGACCATGAGCAACTCACGGGAGCAGCTCTTCCGGCTGACGCAGTTCGCGCGCTGCGCCGGTTGAGCGTCCAAGCTGGGTCCGGGTGACCTGACGCGCGCACTCGCGCCGCTCCCGCGGCGCTCCGATCCCCGTCTTCTCGTCGGTCATGAGACCTTCGACGACGCGGGGATCGTTCGGCTGTCCGATGATCTCGCCCTCGTGCAGACCGTCGACTTCTTCGCGCCGATCGTCGACGACCCCTACGACTTCGGCCGTGTCGCGGCCGCGAACGCGCTCTCGGACGTCTATGCGATGGGTGGCGAGCCGATCACCGCGCTGAACATCGCCGCGTTCCCCAGCGGACAGCTCCCCATCGAGGTGCTCAGCGAGATTCTCCGCGGCGGCCAGGAGATCGTCCAGCAGGCCGGCGCCCTCGTCGTCGGCGGGCACACCGTCACCGACGACGAGGTGAAGTTCGGACTCGCCGTCACGGGCCGTGTCGATCCGGCCCGCATCCTCACGAACGCCGCCGCTGCCCCGGGTGACGTGATCGTGCTCACGAAGGCGCTCGGTACGGGCATCCTCGCTACCGCCGGAAAGAACGGAAAGCTCCCCGCGCAGCACCTCGCCTCGCTCATCGAATCGATGACGACCCTCAACGCCGTCGCCAGCCGCGCGGCGGTGGATCTCGGGGTCCGCTGCGCGACCGACGTCACCGGCTTCGGGCTGCTCGGCCACCTCTCGCACATCGCGCGCGCGAGCGGCGTCACCGTCCGCCTCGACGTGCGCGCCATCCCCGTGCTCCCCGGGACACGCGACGCATGGGAGGGGGGCGCGCGCACCGGGGGCGCCGAACGGAACCTCGAGTTCGTCGAGGGACTGGTCGAGTGGGGAAGCGCCGCGGACTTCGAGCGGGCGCTCCTCGTCGATCCGCAGACCTCCGGCGGTCTGCTCGTCGCCGTGCCGCCCCGCCGCGTCGCCGACTATCTTTCGCGCGTGCCCGGTGCCGTCGCGGTCGGTGTGGTCGTCGATCATGGAGCCCCGGGCATCGTCCTCGCGTGAGTGAGGGGGCGCATGGGGCCTGGTGGCTTCCCCAGTCTTCAAAACTGGTGCGACCCGACTGCGTCGGGTTGGGTGGGTTCGATTCCCACACGCTCCCGCCACGCGCCCGCCGCCGACCGAAACCGAGACCGAATGACGGGACGCCGCACCAACGTTAGGCATCACCGCGCGCCGCGCCGCGTCGCCGTCGCGCTGGCGATGCTGCTCGCCGTCACGGTCGGCGCAGGCGCCGCTGGAGCCCAGGTGCCCGACACGACGCGCGGCCCCCGCCCGACGCCGACCGTCGTGCTCCCCGGTGCGAACGCGAAGCCGCCGATCACGCCGCGACGCGCCTTCTTCTACTCGCTCCTCGCCCCGGGAAGCGCCCAGTCGATCCTCAACCGTCCCACGGCGGGCTCGATCTTCGTCAGCGTCGAAGCGGGCGCGCTCGTCATGATCGCGAAGTCGCGCAACGACCTGCGGGCCGCGCGCGCGCTCGCTCGCGACAGCGTGATCAGCAGCATCACCGTGCGCACCAACGGCGACACCGTGATCACCCGCCGCCCGGCGCAGGGAGCGGAGCGCGCGGGCAGCCGCATCGGCCCCCGCCGCGCCTTCGTCGAAGACTGGATCACCGCCCTCATCGTGAACCACTTCCTCGCCGGCGCCGACGCCTACGTCGCCGCCAATCTCTGGGACGTCCCCGCCGACGTCACCGTCTCCGCCGCCCCGCAAGGGGGCATGCTCGTCGGCGCGAAGCTCCGATGGTAGATCGCTCGGCCCCGATCGGGGTCTTCGATTCCGGGATCGGCGGCCTCACCGTTGCCCGCGAGCTGATGCGCCAGCTCCCCGCGGAGAGCCTCATCTACTTCGGCGACACGGCGCGCGTGCCTTACGGTCCGAAGAGCCCCGATACCGTTCGCCGCTACAGCCGGGAGATCTCGCACTACCTGCGCGAGCGCGGCGTGAAGGCGCTCGTCGTCGCCTGCAACACCGCGACAGCGCACGCGCTCCCCGCGCTTCAGGCGGAGGAACCGATCCCCGTCATCGGCGTCGTCGAGCCGGGCGCGCGCGCCGCCGTTGCCGCGACACGCGGCGGGAAGATCGGCGTCATCGGCACCGCGGGCACCATCAAGTCGGGCGCGTACGAGCGGGCGATCCGAGCGCTGCGCCCCGCGGCTGAGATCATCGCGCGCCCCGCGCCGCTCTTCGTTCCCCTGGTCGAGGAAGGCTGGCTGGACCACCCCGCGGCGCGCCTCATCGCGCGCGAGTACCTCGAGCCCTTCCGCTCCGAGAAGGTCGACACGCTCGTCCTCGGATGCACGCACTACCCGCTGCTCAAGCCCCTCATCGCCGAGGTGCTCGGCCCGGACGTCGCGCTCATCGACAGCGCTGAACAGACCGCGGCCGAAGCGAGGCGCGTGCTCGAGTCGAAGAAGCTCCTCGCCCCCGCAAGCGACGCCGCCGAGCGTCGCTACGTCGCCTCCGATGCCCCCGACCAGTTCCTACGGATGGCCGAGCGTTTTCTCGGCGCGCCGATCGAGGGAGTCGAGACGCACACCCTCGGCTGAGGGACCTTCCCAGCGCAGGAGCTCGATGGTGGGCTCCGTGATGCGGAGGTAGGTCGGCGACTCGAACCACGATCCGGCGTTGGCGTAGACCCCGCCCCCGCTCGATCGCTCCAGCGCCATGACGTGCGAGTGCCCGTAGATCACGAGGTCGAGCGAGGGATCGCGCGACAGTTCGTCCTGCGCGACCGCGCGCAGCCCGCGCCCGCCGTCGCGCGCGCCGTGCACGCGACTCGCTTCCGAGCTCCCGAGCGCGATCCGGCTCGCGAAATCCGGATGCAGCCAGCGGAAGGCGCGGATTGCCAGCGGGTGGCGGAGCACCGTCCGTAACCGTCGGTATTTCCGATCCTCCACCTCGCGGAGCCCGTCGCCGTGCTCGATGCGGGTTCGCCACCCCGCGATCGAGCCCTCCCACGGGCCGATGTGAAAGTCGATGCCGTAGTCGTCGCGAAGGACGCTCCCTCCCCAGCAATCGTGATTCCCGGCGATCCAGAGGATCTCCGTTCCCGCGTCGCGAAGGTCGGCCAGCGCCGCCACCGCTCGCACCCCGTGCCGAGGCACGACGGTCTTCCACTCGAACCAGAAGTCGAAGAGATCGCCGTTGATGATGAGCGTCCGCGCGTTCCCCTGCAGCGAGCGAAGAAAGCGCAGCAGCTGATGCTCCACATTCGGTGGAGCCGCGCCGAGATGCGCGTCGGAGATGAGATAGCAGGGGGCGCGGAGCACGCGAACATTCTACTCGTGCTCCCCGCTCTTTACAAACTGCAGCGGAGCACGCATCGTTCGCGCACGTCGTGATCCCCAACGGAGGAGTGATGCCCCAGAATGCGCTCGGCCTCATCGAGACCAAGGGTCTCGTGGGTGCCATCGAAGCCGCCGACGCGATGGTCAAAGCGGCCAACGTCCGTCTCATCGGGAAGGAGAAGGTCGGTGGTGGATACGTCACCGTGATGGTGCGCGGCGACGTCGGTGCCGTGAAGGCGGCAACCGACGCGGGCGCGGCGGCGGCTGAGCGGGTCGGCGAGCTGGTGTCCGTCCACGTGATCCCGCGCCCGCACGGCGACATCGAGCTCCTGCTCCCGCAGGGTGGCGGCGGGGATCAGGGCTGACGGTGGCCTGGGCTGAGCAGGCCCTCGGGCTCATCGAGACCCGAGGGCTCGTCGGCGCGATCGAGGCCGCCGACGCCGGGGTCAAGGCCGCGAACGTCACCCTTCTCGGCAGCGAGCGCGCCGACGCCGGCCTCGTGACCGTGATGTTCGGCGGTGAGGTCGCGGCGGTGAAGGCCGCCTGCGACGCGGGCGCCGCCGCCGCGGAGCGTGTCGGCCAGCTCGTCTCCGTGCACGTCATCCCCCGCCCGCATCCCGACCTTGGCGCGATCGAGAGCGATGAGTCCCCGGGCAGGCGCGCGCCCGACGACGCCGACTCGCCGGCGCCGGCGCCGCGGCTGCCTAACGGCTCGTGGGACCTCGCCGCCCTCGAGAACGCGAAGGTCGTCGAGCTGCGCGACATGGCGCGCCACGTGCCGAACTTCCCCCTCAAGGGGCGCGACGTGGCGCGCGCGAGCCGCGAGGAGCTGCTCGCCGCGTTCCGCTCGCTGAGCCGCTAGTCCGCGCGTGGACGCGGATCTCCGCAGCATCCAGGAGGCACGCGACCTCGTCGCGCGCGCGGCCGAGGCGCAGCGCGCCTTCGCCCGCGCCGATCAGCGCACCGTCGACACCGTCGTCACCGCCATGGCGCGTGCCGCCTCGGCCAACGCCGAGCGCCTCGCGCGCATGGCCGTCGACGAGACCGGGATGGGGGTCTACGAGCACAAGATCCTCAAGAACAGGTTCTCGTCGGACTACCTGCTCGAGTACATCCTGCCACTGCAGACCGTCGGCGTCATCCGCGAGGATCGCGCACGCAAGGTGAAGGAGCTCGCCGTACCGATGGGCGTCGTCGCGGCGATCATCCCGACGACGAACCCGACGTCGACCGCGATCTACAAGGCGCTGATCTCGGTCAAGGCGCGCGACGCCTGCGTGATGTCGCCGCACCCGCGTGCCACACGCTGCGTCGTCGAGACCGTCCGCATCATGGACGAGGCGGCGGTCGCCGCCGGTGCACCCCGAGGGCTCGTCGCCTGCATGACGACGCCGACCCTCGATGGGACGCACGCCCTCATGCGCCACGAGCTCACCGCGATCATCCTCGCCACCGGCGGCAAGGATCTCGTGCGCGCGGCGTACAGCGCCGGCAAGCCGGCGTACGGCGTCGGCCCGGGCAATGTGCCCGCGATCATCGAGCGCACCGCCCGCATCGACAAGGCGGTCGCCGACGTCGTCGACGGCAAGACCTTCGACGCGGGCGTCCTCTGCTCCAGCGAGCAGTCGGTCGTCTGCGACGCCCCCGTCGCGAAGCAGGTGAAGGAGGCGCTCGTTCGCGAGCGCGCGCACTGGTGCACTCCCGAGGAGAAGCGCGCCCTCGAGCGCGCGATGATCCCGCCGGGCGGGAAGGGGATCAACACCGAGGTCGTCGGCAGGCAGCCGCAGGAGATCGCGCGGCGCGCCGGATTCTCCATCGCCCCCGACGCGAAGCTGCTCGTCGTCGAGCTGAAGACGGTCGGCCGCGACGAGCTCCTCAGCCGCGAGAAGCTCTCACCGGTGCTGGGCTTCTACGTCGAAGATGGCTGGGAGCGCTGCTGCGAGCGCGCGATCGAGCTGCTGCATCTCGGCGGCATCGGACACTCGCTGGTCATCCACAGCCAGGACGACCGCGTGATCGACGCGTTCTTCCGGGAGAAGCCCGCGTTCCGCATCTCGGTGAACACCAACTCCGCGTTAGGCGCCGTCGGCTATACCACCGGATTCGCTCCCGCGATGACGCTCGGTCCGGGCGCGTGGGGCGGGAGCAGCACCTCCGACAACATCACGCCGCTGCACCTGATCAACATCAAGCGCCTCGGCGGCGAGATCAGGCGCTACGAGGATCCGCTCCGTCGCGGCGGCCCCTCACGCCCGGCGGCGCTGTCCGCGCCGGTGACGGCGCCAGCCGCGCGTCCCCGCGTGTCCGACGTCGGCCTTCCCGGCGCCGAGGTCCAGCGCATCGTCGATGACTTCCTGCGCGACTTCAGGAGCGGCGCGCGATGACGGAGGAGCAGATCGAGCGCCTCGCCGCCCTCGTCGCCGACGCCCTGCTTCGCGGGCGCGCCGCCCGCGCCGACGCCGCCGACCCCGCGGCTGGGCGCGCCGGGCAGTGGCTGCCGATCCCG
>DASVXU010000084.1:0-18259 GCA_036392515.1 Gemmatimonadaceae bacterium
GCGAACTCGAGAGCCGTCTGGTACCGGTCCTTCGTGTCGCGCGCCATCCCCTTGTTCAGCACGTACTCGATCCCCTCGCTGAAGTTCAGGTCCGGGCGCATCGCGCGAATCGGGGTCGGATCGCTCCGCAGGCGGTTGATCATCATCTCGTGCTGCGTGCGGCCGGAGAAGGGAAGCTTCCCCGTCAGCATCTCGTACGTCATCAGCGCGAGCGAGTAGACGTCGGTGCGTCCGTCGAGCGGCTTCCCGCGCAGCTGCTCGGGGCTCATGAACTCCGGGGTGCCGAGCACGATCCCCGTCGCCGTCAGCTTCGCGAGCTCGGGTGAGGCGCGACGCTCCTTCGCCAGCCCGAAGTCCATGACCACCGCGCGCTGCGGCTTTCCCCCCGCGCTCGCGATCATGACGTTCTCGGGCTTCAGGTCGCGATGCACGATCTGCAGGTCGTGCGCGCGCTGCAGTCCCGCCGCGATGTCGCCGACCCAGCGCGCGACCTCCTCCGGCGGGAGATGCCCCCCCGAGTGATGCGTGCGATCGGAGAGGATCTCCCCCTCGATGTACGGCATCACGATGTACACGAGCCGCTCCGGCGTCTCACCGAGCCGGATGATGTGGCAGATGTTGGGATGCTCGAGCCGCCCGCCGAGGTCCGCCTCGCGACGCAGCCGCGCCATCGCGTTCTCGTCCTTCGACAGCGCGGGCGAGAGCACCTTGATCGCGAAGCGCCCGTTCGCGCCGGCGGCGTCTTCGGCGAGATAGACGAACGACATTCCCCCCTCGCCGAGCTTCTTCAGGATCCTGTAGCGCCCTTCCAGTGTCTTCCCGACCATCTCGGTCGCCGCCGTCGCGGCTGCCTTTCCCTCGGGCGAGCCCGCGCCCGCGACGAACGCGCCCGGCGCCGGCTTGTCCGAGACGCGCGGCGGCGCCGGGACGAGACGAGTCCCGTCCTTCGCGCAGAAGCGCATGTCGTCGGAGTAGATGGCGCCGCAGGTGGGGCAGCGTGTCATTGGGCGTCGGGCACGAGCGATATGCGGCGCGCGCTCACGCGCGAACCTGATTGCGTCCCCCCGCCTTGGCGCGATAGAGCGCCTCGTCCGCGCGGGAGAAGAAGTCGTCGACCGATTCGATGTCCGCCGCGGGAACCGAGGCCACCCCGACGCTCACCGTGATGTGCAGCGAGGGGAGCCGCTCGCTCGCGAACTCGTGCTGAGCGACACGTTCGCGCACGCGCTCGGCGAACGCAACCGCCCCCTCGTGCGAGGTCTCGGGGAGCACGATCGCGAACTCCTCCCCTCCGTACCGCGCAACGATGTCGACGTTCCGCACCCCCGTCTGGAGGATCCGCGCCACCTCGCGCAGCGCCTCGTCCCCCACCAGGTGCCCGTGCGTGTCGTTGATGGTCTTGAAGTGGTCGAGGTCCACCATCAGCAGCGCGAGGGGCGTGGCGTAGCGGCGGGCCCGCTCCATCTCGTGCGAGAGCCGCTCGACCAGGGCGCGCCGGTTGAGGAGCTGCGTCACCGCGTCCGTCGTCGCCAGCTCCTGCAGCCGCGCCTTGTCGGCGCGCGTGGTCTCGAGGAGCTGCGCGCGCTGGATCGCCGCCACCGCGGCGCGGATCACGGTGTCCGCGAACTCGATGTCGTGGTGCGAGAGCGGCGGCTCGCTCCCGCTCGTCCGCAGGAAGAAGACGCCGAGCTGCGTGCGGTCGAGGGTGAAGGGGAGCGCGATCGCCGACGACACCGGCACCGTCAGCCCCTCCGCCTCCCACACCTTGCGGATCTCGCTGTAGAGCGGGCTGTCGATCCCCTCCTCCACCAGCACCGGCTTCCCGTGATCGAGCGCGGTGCGGATCTCCGGGTAGCGGTCGAGCCGGATCGGGAAGTTGCGCAGCCCCGGGTTGTCGAACGCGGTCGCGACGATCCCCAGCTCGTCGCCCGGGTGCGCGAGGATCACCGAGCAGCGCGAGATGTCGAGCGCGCGCGCCACGCGGCGGGCGAGGATGCGGAAGATCTCCTCCGGGGAGAGCTCTCCCGTCACCTCGTGCAGGATGTCCACCAGCTCGCGGCGGCTCTTCGCCTCCTCGCGCGCGTCGATCAGTGCCTCCGACACCTCGTGCAGCGCGGCGTAGGCGCGGCGCAGCGTGTCGCGGGAGCGGAGCTGCGTCTGGATGCGCGCCATCAGCTCGCGGAGGCGGAAGGGCTTCGCCATGTAGTCGGCCGCCCCGCTGCGCAGCGCGCGGACCGCGACGTCGTCACCCGGCTGCGAGACCATGACCACCGGGATGTCGCGCCACCGCTCGTCGGCGCGCATCCGCCTCACGACGTCCGCGCCGTCCTCGTCCGGGTTCGCGACGTCGAGCAGCACGAGGTCCGGCGAGCGGCGCTCGATCTGGTCGATGAGGTCGATCCCGCGCGAGACCGCGGCCACCTCGTAGCCCTGCTCCTTGAGCAGCCACGAGACCGCCGAGCGGATGGCCGGATCGTCCTCCGCGACCAGGATGCGCGCGTCGGGCATCGCGAGCTATCCCTCTCCCAGCAGGGCGCGCAGTCCCGCGTACTCGATGTTCCCGCCGCTCAGCACCGCGACGACGCTCCCCGTCGTCTTCACCGCGCCGGTCATCAGCGCGGCGACGGTGATCGCGCCGCTCGGCTCGGCGACGAGCTTCATCCGGTCGAGCAGGAATCGCATCGCGTCGCGCAGCGCCGCGTCGGGAATCGTCACGACATCGTCGATGTACGCCTGGTGGTGCGCGAAGGGCATCGTCCCGATCTCGACCGCGAGCAGGCCGTCGGCGAGCCCGCCCGTCTTCTCGAGCTTCACCGGCTTTCCCGCGGCGCGGGCGCGCGAGAGCTTCGGCGCCCCCTCCGGCTCGACGCCGATCACCCGGGCGTCAGGCGCGGTCAGCTTGATCGCCGTCGCGACCCCGGCGGCCAGCCCGCCCCCGCCCACCGGCACCAGCACCGTGCCGACGTCGGGCATGTCCTCGGCGATCTCCAGTCCCGCCGTCCCCTGGCCGGCGATGATCCACGGATGGTCGTAGGGCGGGACCAGCGTCTGCCCCTCCGCGGCGACGATCTCCATCGCGCGGTCCATGCGGTCGGCGGTCGTCGTCCCGGCGAGCTCGATGCGCGCGCCTAACCGTTCCGCGCCGGCGCGCTTCGCCGGCGAGACCGTGGTCGGCATGACGACCGTCGCCTTCACGCCGAACAACTTCGCCGCGAGCGCGACCGCCTGCGCGTGGTTCCCCGACGAGGGCGCGACGACGCCCCGCGCCCGCTCGGCGGCGCTCAGCTTCGCGAGGAAGTAGTAGGCGCCGCGCAGCTTGAACGCGCCCCCGCGCTGCAGCATCTCGGGCTTCAGCCACACCGGGGCACCGGCGCGCGCCGCGAGGTCGTCCACCGGGAGGAGGGGCGTGCGCACCGCGACGTCCCGGATCGTCCGCGCCGCGTCGCGCAGCGCGTCGAGGGTAATCAGCTCGTTGCCGATCGTGCTGGTCATCCCCCAATCTGTCACGGCGGGGACGCGGCTTCCAGCGGCCGAAATGACCGAAGCGGAGGCGACAGCGCCCCCGCTTCATTTGGCTTCACCTCGCCATCCCATGTCCCTCGTCGCCGTACTGACGCCGGTCTAGGCGCAGATCCGGTTCCGGCCTCCCGACTTCGCCTTGTACAGCGCCCGGTCCGCGCTCTCGACGAGCTCGTCGTGCGTCACCGGATCGCTCCCCTTGGCGAGCGCGACACCCACCGAGATCGTGATCGGCGGCGCATCCTTCGTCTCGAACTTGAACGCGTGCTCGTCCACGTTGCGGCGCAGCCGCTCGGCGAACGTCATCGCGCCCTGCCACGCGGTGTCCGGAAGCATGATGACGAACTCGTCCCCGCCGAGGCGGGCGACGGTGTCGGTCTCGCGCGCCGTCTTCAGCATGATCGCGCCCAGCTCGGCGAGCACGCTGTCGCCGGCGGCGTGGCCATGCGTGTCGTTGATCTCCTTGAAGTGATCGATGTCGATCATCAGCACGGCGAGCGTCGAGCCGCGACGGCGCGCCTGTCGCCACTCGCGGCTCAGCCGCGAGTCGAAGGCGCGGCGGCTCACGCAGCCGGTGAGCACGTCGGTCCCGACGAGCTCCACCAGGCGGCCGCGCATCTCGTTGTAGCTCTGGCCGAGCAGGGTGAGATCGTCGGGGCGCACGTCCTTGCTCGCGTCGTACTCGCCCATGAAGTCGCCGATCTCGACGCGCTTCACGAACATCCGCAGGTTGTTCATCCGCTCGCGGAAGTTCCCGAAGATCATCACGAGGACGCTGCTCACGAAGGCGAACAGCGCGCTGTTGATGATCATCACCGTCCACGTCGGCACCGGCCCCGGGACGTGCGGCGGGATGTACCGCGACGCCGCGATGTACGTCGCGACCGTCGCTACCGCCGAAGCGATCCCCAGCGGCCGCCCGAAGTAGAAGACTGTGAGCTGGAGCCCGAGGAAGCCGAGGATGAGGATGCGGTGGAACTGCGAGGGTGGCGCGCTGAAGTAGACCAGCGCCGAGACCATCAGCAGGTCGGCGAGCAGCGTGACGACCGGGATGATCGCGGGAAGCCCCGACTCGGGGGTGCGTCGCTCGATCATCCGGCTCATCAGCGCGGTGAAGACGAAGTACGCCCCCGCCGCCGCGGCGACCGGAACCCATGCACCCGGTCGATCCCCCGCCCCGTAGCGCACCACCGCCGCGACACCGGCGACCATCACCGCCGCGTAGCGGATCCAGCGCTGCCAGAGCAGCACCTGACGCTGCAGCTCCGAGCTGTCCTGGCGGAGCTCCGCCTGGATGACCGTGTAGTCGCGCGTGAAATCGCGCGACGTGTCACGTTCGCCCGGAGTCGACGGCGTCGGCGTGTACGCCGGAGGCTGAGTCGCCTGCGACGTCGTCACCGGTTGCCCGCGCGCGGCTGGAGGATGAAGTGCATGGAGGAAATGAGGATCGTGCCGGCGCACCCGTGAGGGCGCGTCACCTTATTGGACGCCCGAGCGGACAGAACGACACGTCGGGTCACGGTGCGCGCCCGTACGCGTTCACCCCGGGAGGGCGTGACGGGCGCCCTCCTCCGACGCGTCACGCCTTCGCCAGACCACCCCGAAGATCGCCCGAAATCTTCTGGAGGTCAGTGCTCGGCGGCCACGAGCCCCAGCGGCACTCGCCGCATCCCCGGCCACACGTGCCGCTCGCCGCGTGCGTCGCGGATCGCGAGCTGCCCCGACACCCCTCCATCGAGCAGCACCGCGTCGCGGCAGCCGAGCGCGCCCATGAGCGCCGCCATCTCCGGAGTCGTCAGTCCGAAGGGAAGCAGCTCGAGCGCACCGCCGAGCCCCTCGAAGCGCGTCAGCGCGACGAGCACGCGACCGCCAGGCAGCGTGCAGAGCGCGAGTCGCGCGTCGCGATGCGCGACGTCCACGCCGAGCCCGCCGGCGCGGAGCGGGAGCGGGACCTCGCCGCCCGCGAGCAGCGCGGGATAGGACTGGAACGCCTCGCGCACTCGACCCGTGCTGCGCGCCGAGTCGATGCGTGCAGCCGCGACGATGGCGAGGCGTCCCTCGTCGTCGATCACCACCGCCGGCGCGAGCGGCGCGGGACGCGCGGCCTGCACCTCGCGGCCGCCGCGCACGACCCATCCCCACGCCCCGCCGACGTCGAACTGTCCCGCGTTGAGCGCGAGTACCGCGTCGTCCGGCGCGTCGCCGATCGTCCAGCGCGCCTCGAGCGGCGGAAGATCCGCGTCGCCACCGACCAGTCGGAGCGTCACCCGACCCGGGTCGATGCGCGCGAGGATGACGCCGGTGTGCTTCGCCTCACCCGTTCCCTCGAGCGACAGCTCGCCCCACGCCACCGCGGCGCCGTCGTCGTGCCACCGCACGGCGCGCGCGAGCGCCGGCAGACCGGCGCGCCATCGGGCCGGTGCATCCGCGGAGCGCCACCATTCCGTCGTCGCGCCGCCCTCACCCACGACGCGCAACGACGAAGCGGGGAGCGACGCGTCGCGTGCCCGCGTCGTCCCCGCCCTCACCATCGCGGCGCCGCCCGCGACGACCCCCGCGCCGAGCGCCGCCCACAGCGCGACGCGCATCCGGCTGTTCAACCGCGATCAGTCGGGAAGTGTCCCCGACGCCCGGAGCTTCTGCACCGCCGCGATGATCTCCTCGCGATGGTGCTGGAGCACCTTGCACTCGTCCGTGCTGAAGGCGCGCGCGCAGCTCGTCGCCTCGGTGCCGCGCATCGCCGGGATGGCGAAGTAGTACACCACCTGCTCGCGAGCGAGATCGTACTCGCCGGTCGACATCCCCGCCCCCGCCGCGCCGTCCACCGTCGGCTGCTTGCCGACGCCCATCCGCTTGAGGTTGCGCACGTACGCCTGGGCCTCGAGTGTGTCGTGCACCTGCTGCGTCGCCGTGGGGCCGAGCACGAGCTGCCCCTTCTCCTGCACGATCGGACGGACCATCACCGGAGCCGGCGGCTGCGCCCGCGAGGGCTGGGGCATGGGCCCACAGCTCTGCACGCCCTTCGCCGCCTTCTGCGCCTTGCTGCTGTTCGACGCCATCTTCTGACGGTCGCTGGCGCTCACGTTCCCCATTGACATCCCGGTGA
This sequence comes from Gemmatimonadaceae bacterium, assembly GCA_036392515.1. Taxonomy (GTDB): domain Bacteria; phylum Gemmatimonadota; class Gemmatimonadetes; order Gemmatimonadales; family Gemmatimonadaceae; genus JABFXC01. The sequence continues at coordinate 6,626 of DASVXU010000084.1, forward strand.
GCTTCTCGATCTCCCCTCGGATGCGCTGCTGCTCGGCGAGGTTGCCGCTCTTCTCCGCCGCCTTCGCCTCGCGCTCGAGCTTTTCCATCTTCTTCTCGAGCTCGTCGCGCTCCTCCGGCGACATGCTCTCCATCTTCTGCGCCATCGCCATCCCGTTCATCTGCACGGACGCGGGCTGGTTCTGCGCCGCGGCCATCATGTCCTGATTGTACGGGGTGACGCAGGCGGTGTACTCCTGCTGCCGGCGCGTCGCCTGGGCCTGCGCATCGCCGTACGCGCGCCAGCGCTTCACGAACGTGTCGAGGTCGGCCACCGTCTTCGCGTTCGACTTCAGCGCCTTGCTGCTGATGTCGTCCGCGCTCTTCGCCTCGGCGGCCATCCCCTTCAGCAGCTGCGCGACCCGGTCCTCGGTCAGCGCGGCGCGCCCGCTTCGGGTGGCGCCGTTGCTGGTATCCTCCTTGTCCCCGCCCACCTTCTTCTCGACCGCCTTCTTCACCTTGTTGCGGATCGACCCGAACTGCGCCGACGCGGTCGTGGCGAAGGTGCCGGACGCCAGCAGAAGTGAGAGAGTGGCAACCGTGAGGCGCCTGTGATGCGGCATCATGTTCTCCAGGTATTGGTGGACCATCAACGCCGGACAACCCCAACGAGCGACTGACGGCAACGGCACCGATCGCTCGTCGCTCGTCGTAGCTGATTGCTCGTCGCTCGTTGCAGTTGGTCGCTTGTCGCTCGTTGTAGTTAGTCGCTCGTCGCTCGTTGTAGTTCGCCGTCTCAGGCGGCCATCTTCCGCGCCAGCGGCCCGGCGATCGGCGCCTCCCACTCCTGTCCCTGGAACGCCTTCCACATCAGCAGAATCCAGAGGATGAAGCTGCCGAGACCGACGACGAGCGCGAGCAGCAGGCCGATGATCCAGCCGATCACCGGGACGAAGCCGAGCACGCCCGAGACGATCGACAGCGCGATCGACGCGGCGATCATCACCAGCGACACGGCGATCGACTGCGCCGCGTGGAAGCGGACGAACTTGTCGTTCTTCTCGATCAGCAGGAACAGCACTCCGGTGATGAGGCCGAGGAGGTAGCAGAGCGCGCCGGCGACGTTGGAGGCGAGACCGGTGCTGGAGGTGCTGGTCGTGCCGCTGGGGTTCGACATTAGTCTCCTCTGGTGCTGAAGTGGCCCGCGTGCTGAACGACCGCGGGTGGGGGGTGACCCGGGGAGCTGCTGCGCCATCGAGGCGACAAAATCTTCCACCCGCCGGCGCCGCGCGCCAGAGCGGATGCGAAGACGGGCCCGGCGCGCGCCGGACCCGTTCACTCCCCTCGGTCGACTTGTCCCGCCGGCCGGTCGAAGCGGCCGCCGCCCCCCTCATGGCCATCCGCTCTGCGGCAGCCCGGGCGTGATGCGCAGCGCGTTCTGGTAGTACACCTTCTTCAGCACCGTGTCCGGCAGGTCGATCCCGTACAGCTTCCAGAAGGCGTGGTACGGGCGGTAGTAGTCGAAGTAGTCGTCCCGCGTCTCGAAGACGCGCCAGTAATACGGGTACTCCTCCGGCTGGAAGGAGTCCTTCCCGAAGAGGATGCGGTCCTGGTAGCGCACGAAGAAGTCGTGCGCCGCGCGCGGCTGGCGCCCGATGTCGTAGAGCACCGCGCCGACTTCCGTGTAGACGTTAGGCATGTCGAGCAGCTTCGCGAGCCGCGGCAGGTCGTTCGCGTGCCACCCCATGTGCGCGATGACGAAGGTCGTCTTCGGGTTGCGGCGCAGCATGTTGTCGCGCTCCGTCATCAGCTCCTCGAAGCTCGGGAACTGCTCCGGCGGATAGCGGCGCCGCGGGAAGAGCGCGAGCTCGAGCCAGCGCTCGTTGTGGTAGTCGATCGGCTGCCAGAACTCCTCGGGATCGGCGGTGTGGATGAACACGGGGAGCTTGAGCCGCGCGCACGCCGCCCACACGGGATCGAGCGCCGGGTCGTCGATGCGGAGCCGCGTCCCGTCCGCCTTCCGGATCGACAGCCCGAGCTCCTTCCCGATCTCCCCCACGCCCACCGCCCCGGCGGCGACGTCCGCCTCCAGCTGCGCGATCGCCTTCTCGGCCCACCCTGGCCCGACGTTCCGGAAGTCGATCCCCGCGAGGATTCGCACGCGATCCTTCATCGCCCCCGACGCGCGGATCGCCGCGACGCTCCGGCGAACGGGATCGCCCGACATGTCGTTCGCGACCACCATGACGCGCACGTTGATCCCGTCGAGCGCCGCGCCCAATCGCGCGAGGCTGTCTCCCGACTCCAGCCAGCTCCCGCGCGGGTGGCCGTGGAAGTCGATCGCCGGATACTTCGCGCGCGGAACAGGGTGCTCGGCGGTGACCAGCGTCGAGCGCGGCCGGTAGTCCAGGATGCTCGGCGGGGGCAGCTCCGGCGCCTGGCAGAGGCGTGGGCGGATCTCGGTGGTGCCGGGAGGGCATTCCTCGCCGGACTGGATCTGCGTCGGGCCGGACGATCCGCGTGGAGCGGGCTGCTGCGCGCTCGCGCCGGTCACGGCGAGACACGCGGCAAGGAGTGCGACTGCGATGGAGCGGGTCATGGTCGGGGCATCGGGCTGAGTTCGAGCGAGCACCATTGCTCCGTAAGCAAAACACAGGGACCACAGGGATGCACGGGGGATGATTTTGCAGATCCCCTGTGCCCCCTGTGAGCCCTGTGCTCCGATCGACGTCTCCGGAGCGGGATGACAGCGAAGGGCGGCCGCTCATCGAGCGGCCGCCCTTCTCCTTCGAAGCACCGGATTCTCTCGGCGGCGCGGTGAGCCACGGAAGGAGGAAGCCTACTCCTCGTCCCCCTCCCCCTCGTCCGCGCCGTCGCCATCCACATCGGCGCCGACCTCTGCGCCCTCCTCGTCGTCCGGCACCATGCGGGCGACGTCCACCACCACGTCGCGCTCGTCGAGGTTCACGAGCTTCACGCCCTGCGTGTTGCGCCCGGCGACGCGGATCCCCTTCACCGGCATCCGGATCACGACGCCATGCTCGGTGATCAGCATCAGCTCGTCGTCCGGGAGCACTTCCTTGATCGAGACCGCGTTCCCCGTCTTCACCGTGCGGTTCACCGTGATGATCCCCTTCCCGCCGCGCTTCTGCACGCGGTACTCGTCGATCGGCGAGCACTTGCCCATCCCCTTCTCGGTCACGACGAGCAGGTTCGCCTCACGCTTGATCACCACCATCCCGATCACTTCGTCCTCGTGCCCGAGCTCGATGCCCTTCACCCCCGTCGTATCGCGCCCCATCTCGCGCACGTCGCTCTCGTGGAAGCGGATCGACAGGCCGTGCTTCGTCGCCAGCACGATGTCGTTCGTGCCGCTGGTGATCTGCACGTCCATCAGCTCGTCGTCCTTCTCGACCTTCACCGCCTTGATCCCCGTGCTGCGCGGGTTCGCGTACTCGGAGAGCGCGGTCTTCTTCACCGTGCCGCCCTTCGTCGCGAAGAGCAGGAACTGCGTCTCGCTGAACTCGCGCACCGGGACGATCGCCTTGATCAGCGTGTCCGGGGTGACGTTGATCAGGTTGACCACCGGCTTCCCCTTCGCGGCGCGGCCGGCCTGCGGGATCTCGTGCACCTTGAGCCAGAAGCAGCGCCCGTCGTCGGTGAAGACGAGCAGGTAGTCGTGCGTGCTGGCGATGAAGAGGTGCTCGATGAAATCCTCGTCCTTGAGCCCCGCCCCGTTGTTGCCGCGGCCGCCGCGTCGCTGCCGCTTGTAGGTGCTCGTCGAGGTGCGCTTGATGTACCCCGAGTGGGAGATGGTCACGACCATGTCCTCCTCGGCGATCAGGTCCTCGATCGTGAACTCGCCCTCGTCGCTCGTGATCTCCGTGCGGCGCTTGTCGCCGTACTTCTCGACGACGGTGTTGAGCTCCTCCTTCATCAGCGCCATGCGCTTCGGCTTGCTCTCGAGCAGCTCGCGCAGCCCCTTGATCGTCGCACGGACTTCCTTGAGCTCCTGCTCGAGCTTCTCGATCTCGAGGCCGGTGAGCTTCGCGAGGCGCATGTTGAGGATCGCCTCGGCCTGCCGCTCGGAAAGCTTGAAGCGACGCTGCAGCTGCGTGCTCGCCGTCGGGGTGTCCTCCGCCGCGCGGATGACCTTGATGACCGCGTCGATGTTGTCGACGGCGATCTTCAGACCCTCGAGGATGTGCTCGCGCTCGAGCAGCTTGTCGAGCTCGAACTGCGCCCGCCGGACGATCACCTCGTGGCGGTGCGCGATGTAGTGCTCGAGCGCCTCCTTCATCCCCATGATCTTCGGGACGAGCCGGCGCGTCGTCGGATCGGGCACCAGCGCGAGCATGATGACGCCGAAGGTCGACTGCATCGCGGTGTGCTTGTAGAGCTGATTCAGCACGACCCGCGGGATCGCGTCGCGCTTCAGCTCGATCACCACGCGCATCCCCTCGCGATCGGACTCGTCGCGCAGGTCGGAGATCCCCTCGAGCTTCTTGTCGCGCACCAGCTCCGCGATGTTCTCGACGAGCTTCGCCTTGTTGACCTGGTACGGGATCTCGGTGATGACGATCTGCGACTTGCTCGAGGACTCCTTCTCCTCGATCACGGCCCGCGCGCGCATCACGATGCGCCCGCGTCCCGTCTCCTGGTAATCCTTGATCCCCTGGCGCCCGTAGATGAAGCCGCCCGTCGGGAAGTCCGGACCCTTCACGATCTTCCGCAGGTCGCCGAGCGTCGCCTCGGGGTTGTCGATCAGCGCGATCGTCGCGTTGATGATCTCGCGCAGGTTGTGCGGCGGGATGTTCGTCGCCATGCCGACCGCGATGCCGCTCGACCCGTTGACGAGGAGGTTCGGCAGCGCGGCGGGGAGCACCGTCGGCTCCTCGAGGCGGTCGTCGAAGTTCGGCGCGTAGTCGACGGTGTTCTTGTCGATGTCGGCCAGCATCTCCATCGCGATCGCCGTGAGGCGTGCCTCGGTGTAGCGGTACGCCGCGGCGGGATCGCCGTCGACCGATCCGAAGTTCCCCTGCCCGTCCACGAGCGGATAGCGGAGGGAGAAGTCCTGCACCATGCGGACGAGCGCATCGTAGACGCTGCTGTCGCCGTGCGGGTGATACTTGCCGAGCACGTCGCCGACGACCGTCGCCGACTTCTTGTACGGGCGCCCCGGCACGAGCCCGAGCTCGTTCATTGCGTAGAGCACTCGCCGGTGCACCGGCTTCAGCCCGTCACGCACGTCCGGAAGGGCGCGCGAGACGATGACGCTCATCGAGTAGTTGATGAACGATTCCTTGATCTCGTCGTCGATGAGCCGCGGAAGAATGCGCTCGCGGTTGTTCGGTGCGGTCATGCGCTCTCGTCTGCTGCGAGGTGACAAACACGGGCCCCGTTCCGGGCCCGCGAGAAGACGTGAAATCTAGCCGAAAAGAGAGCGAAACGCAACGCCGGCGCTCCCATCCAACTCCTTGATTGGAAAGGACTTACAAACGGGTTTTTGGAGCTGTTTCGACGCTCTGCTCGCGCTCGGCACCGCTGTCAAAACACGAAGGACACGAAGGGGCACGAAGAGGACGTAGCAGCCTTCGTGTTCCTTCGTGTCCTTCGTGTTTCACCGCCGGACGACCGGCGCGCGCCTGCCTAACGGCGACGCTCCGTCGGGCGCTCGTCGGTCGCCACCGGGTCGTGCTCCTCGATCTCTTCCGCGAGATGCGCATGCTCGGTCGCTCGCTCGTGCGCCTCGCGCTCGGCGCGATAGCGGTTGTACCACTCGCGCGTCACCTCACCCGCCAGCTCGCGGTTCCCGAGCCCGAACGCCAGCGCCCCCGCGAGCGCCACCGCGCCGAAGAGGATCGCGAACGCCGTCGTCACGATCTCCGTCGCGATCCCGAGCACCTGCAGCGCCATGAACACCGAGAGCACGATCACCCCCGCGCGCCCGATCCGCGACAGCGCCGTCCCCCCGTGCACCGCCCCCGCCGACGTCGCGATCAGCCCGCCGACGAAGCCGCCCAGCACGATCCCCAGCAGGAGGATCACCACCGCGGCGATCACGCTCGGGATGTAGCCGACGAGCTCCTCGAAGACGTTCGTCAGCTCCTCCAGCCCGAGCACGCTCGCCGCGAAGAGGATCACCGCGAACATGATCATCCAGAAGATCAGCGCCGACACCACCCGCGCCGCGTCGACGTGCGACCCCGTCCGCTCGACCGCGTCCATCACGCCGCCGCGCTCGAGCATCGTGTTCAGCCGGATTCGCCGCAGGAAGCGCAGCACCAGCCGCTCGATCACCTTCGCCAGCAGGTAGCCGGCGAAGAGCATGATCAGCGCGCTGAGCAGCGCCGGGAGGAGCTGCCCGAAGACCTGCGCGAAGCTCCCCTGCAACCGCTGCATGTAGTCCATCGCCCGGAACGTTAGGTGTGAGCCGTCGGATCAGAACTGGAGCTGGACCAGCGAGTGTGCGCCCGGCGTCCGCGACGCCGCGAGCGCGAGTCCCATCGGGTCGACGCGCAGCCGCAGCGACGACTGCCGCCCCGCGTCGTAGCGCGGCGGCATGAACGCCTCCGCGATCGCCATCCCTCCCACGGCGCCGACCGTCGCCGCGACGTACGGGCCGACCGCGCCGCTCGGCCGGTTCGGGCGCACGAGCGAATACGCCCCCGCGCCCATCAGCGCGCCGCCGGCCGCCGAGGCGGCGAGGATCCCCGCCTCGTACGGCGTGTGGTCGAAGCGCCGCACCAGCGCGACGTCGCCCGCCACCGCGCCGAGCACGAACCCGCCCGCCGCCGCCGAGAACACCGCCGTCTGGTGCCGGTCGCGATACGCGCTCGTGCCCGGCGTGAGATTCCCGTTGCGCACCACCCCGTGCGCGATCGTCCCGGCGGCCAGCGCGCCCACCGCGCCCGTCGTCCACATGGCGCCGATGTCGCCCGCGGTCACGTTGTACGAAGCGCCGCGCGCGTACTGCAGGCCGAGCGGATACCCGGCGATCGCGGCCGCGCTGAGGATCGCCGCCTCACCACGCGACGGGTAGTCGTGCGACCGGTCGTGGCTCGCCCGCGTCAGCAGCCAGGCGGTGATCAGCGTCGCGTCGGCGCCGAAGGTCGCGCCCGCGACGTCGGCGCTCCGCAGGCTCGGAATCCCGAGCGCGAGCAGCGACCCGCCCACTCCGCCGACGAACGCCGCCGCGCCCTGCACGTTGCTGTTCCCGCTCGCCGCGTACGCGACCCCCAGCCCCGCCGCCGCCCCGTGCAGCGCGGCATGCGTCGCCAGCGCGTTCTGCTGCGGGGTGATGGAGCGGTTGCGCGCGATCTGCGTCGCCGCGTAGAACGTCCCCCCCGCGCCGAGCACGTACGCCGCGACCCGTCCCGGCGTCTCGTTCGAGAGCGCGTACGCGAACGACGGCCCGTAGACGATCAGCGCCAGCGCACCCTGGTTGAGGACGAAAGCGTCGTTCCGCGCCGCGGTCACGATCTGCTGCTTCACCTCGCCGAGACCGGTGGAGATGCCCGCGCCCACGCGGCCGAGTTGCTCCTCGAGCATCCCCGGCGGGAGGTTGGAGGTCTTCGCGCGGAGATACTCGCGATCGGGGCGGGTGATCGCGTACCGCTCCTGCGTCCCGTCGCGGCGCTCGACGACGATCACGTATCCCTGGTCGCCTAACGCGAAGAGCCGCGCCCCGGCGTAGTCGCCGGTGATCCGCCACGCGGGCGGGGAGAGCTGGAGCCGCGCCGCGATCGACGGCGTGACCACGGTGAGCTTGCCCGCGCTGTCGAAGGGCTCGGGCCTCTCCACCACCTGCGCGCCCGCGCGCGTCGCGATCGCGAGCGCGAGAACGAAGAGCAGCTTTTTCATTTCGAGTTGTCTGGCTCGGACGCTCCTCGGCGCCGGCGGTCGGCCGGCGCGAGGGGAATGCGTGTCTAGAAGGAGACACGCATGACGCTGAATCTACCTCTCTGGCCCGTCGCCGCGAAGACGGCGCCCAGCGGATCGATCGTCACCTGCACGCGGTCACCCGTGACGCGCGACACACCAGCGTCCGCCGCGCGAACCCCCGCCGCGAGCGTCCCGCGGCTCCCGCCGATCGCCGGCCGCAGCACGGCCTCGGTGGCGACGACGCCGAGCAGCGCGCCGCCGGTGGCCAGCCCCCACGTCGTCCGCGAGCTCGCGTCTCCCCCCGCGGCCACTCCCAGCCCGACGAGCGCTCCCGCCGTCGCGCCCGTCCAGAGCAGCGCACCGTCCGACCGCGTGTGGTCGCGCGGGCGCACGAGCAGCCGGTCGCCGAGAAGCATCCCGCCGAGCAGCCCGCCTGTGAGCGCCGCGTACTGCGCCTTCCGGTCGTGGCGCTGGTCGTCGATGAATGGCGTCGCGGCGATCGCGACGCCGAGCGCGGCGCTCGTCGTCATCGCGCGGACGTCGCCCGCGGTCACGGTGTACGGCGCGCGGCGCGTGTACGCGAGCCCGAGCGGATACCCGAGGAGGATCGCCGCCGATGCCGCTCCGGCCGCGGGCCGCCCGGTCTCGCCGTGCCCGTCGAAGGCACCCGCGGCGCCCATCACGCCGAGCGTCGTCAGCGGCAGCACGTAGCCGCCGAGGCTCGCCGCCGCTGCCTCGCCGTCCGTCATCCGCCGCCCGAAACCGAGTCCGCTCACCGTTCCCCCGATCGAGCCGCCGAGCACCATCAGCGCCGCGGCTTCCGGCGTCTTCACGTGGGCGACGTACGCCAGCGACCCGCCGAGCGCGGCACCCTGGATCGCGCCGTGGGTCGCGACGATGTTCTGTGCCGTCGTCACCGGTGGATCCGCGCTCCGCCGCGCGAGCGCGGCGAAGAACGTCCCTCCGGCGACGAGCAGCTCCGCCGCCGCCGCCGCCGACCCGTCGCTGCTCGATCCGGCGATGACGGACGCAGCGGGCCCGTAGATGAAGAGCCCGAGCAGCGCCTGGTTGCGCACGAATGCGTTCCCCGCCGGATCGGAGTAGAGCGTCGTCTGCTCGCCGAGGCCGGCGCGCCGGCCCTTCGCCAGCGCGTCGCGCACGAGCGAGCGGAGCGCGTTCGCAGTCCCCTCGTCCAGCGCATAGCGGTCGAGCGATCCGTTCGACCGCGCGACGACGAGCGTGAACCCGCTGTCGCTCCGCGAGTAGAGCCGCGCGCTCACGAAGCTGCCGAGCACGGGCCACGCGGGCGGGGCGAGCCGCAGTCGCTCGGCGAGGGGCTGCGTGATCGTCGGGACGCGCCCCGCGCTGTCGAAGGCAACGGGCGTCTCCGTGACCTGCGCGGCGAGAGGAGCCGCGGCGAGCGCGACGGCGACGAGGGCGGGCGTTAGGCGAGCGAGCGGCATGGTCGGAACGGCCGGAGTTTGCCCGCGCCGCGCCGGCGCGGGAAGTTCAGGTGCGGGTCCCCCGCTTCACGTCGAAGATCGCGCTCCGGCGGCAGCGCGGGCAGATCAGCCACTCGCGCTTGCGCGCGTAGCCGAGCCCGAAGGAGCCGCCGCCCACGCCGCGTGTCGTCATCCGGACGCCGCAGCGGGGACAGATGGGCTCCCGCCCCCCGGCGACCGCCTCGCGCAGCGCGCGCTGCTCCTCCTCGGTGAACTGCGCGCGCTCGTCCTGCGTCACATCGCCTCCAGTGCCTTCCGCAGCGCCGGGGGGATCGGCATCGTCCGGCCGCCCTCGTAGTCGTAGGTCACCTGCACCGTCTCCCCCTCGGCGATCAGCCGGTCGTCGCGCGCGTCCACGATGCGATAGCCGAAGGAGAACCCCTTCGTCCGGATCTCCTTCACCGAGAGCTCGATCTCGAGCGGGACGCCGATGTTCGCCGGACTCACGTACTTCACCCGCGCCTCGGCGACGATCACCGGCGGGTCCGCGACGTCGGCGCCGCTCACCCCGCCCATGCGCACGATGTGCGACATCCACGCCTGCATGCGCGCCCACTCGAAGTAGGTCAGGTAGACCGCGTTGTTGACGTGGCCCTTCGTGTCGTAGTCGGAGTAGCGGGTGAGGAGCGGGAAGCGGAGCACGGAGTGAGCGGTTGACGTTAGGCGTCAGATGGTGAGGACGATCTTCCCGAACTGCGCCGCCTCCTCGAGCCGCGCGAATGCGGCGCGTCCCTCGGAGAGCGGGTAGACACGGTCCACGGGTGGATGGAGGCGGCCCGCGGCGAGCTCGCCGGTGATCGCGTCGAGCTCCGCGTCGTTGCCCATCGTCGAGCCGAGGATCGACCACTGGTTCCAGAAGAGACGCCGCACGTCGGTCTCGACGATGGGCCCCGAGGTCGCGCCGCAGGTCACGAGCCGCCCGCCCCTGGCGAGGGCACCCGTCGACTGCGCCCACGTCGCCGTGCCCACGCTGTCGACGACGACGTCGACGCCGCGCCGGTTCGTCCGCGCGCGTACCTCGCGCCCCACGTCGACGCTCGTGACGTTGATCGTCTCGTCGGCGCCGAGCTCGCGCGCGCGGGCGAGCTTCTCGTCGCTGCGCGAGGTGACCCAGACGCGGGCGCCGAGCTGCTTGCAGATCTGCAGCGCGGCGAGCGCGACCCCGCCGCCGATCCCCTGGATCAGCACCTCCTCGCCCGGGCGCACCTGCGCGCGAGTGACCACCATGCGCCACGCGGTGAGCGTCGCCAGCGTGAAGGCCGCGGCGACGTCGTCGGGGACGTCGGCCGGGACCAGTCGCACGTTGGCCGCGGGCACGACCACGTACTCGGCGAAGGTCCCCGGCCGATGCTCGCCGAGCAGCGCGAAGCGGACGCAGAGCGACTGCTCGCCCGCGAGGCAGTACTCGCACGTCCGGTCGCTGATCCCCGGATTGATGATCACGCGGTCACCGACGGCGACGTCGCGCACCGCGCTCCCCACCGACTCGATCTCGCCGACGCCGTCGGCGCCCATGATCCAGCCCGGCGTGATGGTGACACCGGGGAGCCCGCGCACGACCCAGAGGTCGAGATGGTTGAGCGCTCCCGCGCGCATACGGACGCGGACGTCGGTCGGCGCGTGGAGCTCGGGCAGCGGAAGGTCGGTCCGGTACTCGAGGCGCTCCAGGCCGCCGTGGGCGGAGATGGTGAGCGCTCGCACGTGGTGTGTCTGGTTATATTTGGCTGGCGAGCACGAATGCTATGCGCGGCGACCGGTGAAAGCCAGCGCCGCGCTCAACGTCACCACGACACGCACCGGCATCCGGTAATGATCTCGTTCAAGGTCCCGCCGCTCGGGGAATCGATCGTCGAAGCGACGATCGCGCGCTGGCTCAAGAAGGACGGCGACGCCGTCGCGGCCGGAGAGACGCTGGTCGAGCTCGAGACCGACAAGATCACCGTCGAGGTGCCCGCGCCGAAGGCCGGCCGCCTCACGCGTCGCGCCGCGAACGAGGGCGACGTCGTGAAGGTCGATCAGCTGCTCGGTGAGATCGACGAGACCGCCGCTGGCGCCGCGGCATCGCAGCCGGCAGCTCCTGCGCCTGCCGCCGCGCCGCAGCCCACCCCCGCGCCGCCGGCGGCGCAGCCCGCCCAGCCCGCCGGCGACGGCGCAAAGGTCTCACCCGCCGCGCAGCGCGTCGCCGCGGAACAGAACGTCGACCTCGCCGCCGTCAACGGCACCGGCCGCGGTCGCGTTGTCTCGAAGCCGGACGTCGTCGAGTTCGCCGC
>DASVXU010000085.1:0-1892 GCA_036392515.1 Gemmatimonadaceae bacterium
CGCGCGCGCGCGTCCAGACGTAGAGCAGCCCGGTGAGGATGAGGAGCAGAACCAGGGGCCGCGCCGTCACGAAGCGGGCGGCGATCGGGCGCGGGTCGCGGACGACCGTCAGCTCGGCGACGAGGAGGAGGAGCGGGAACACCGCCCCGTTCTCCTTCGCGAGCACCGCGGCGACGAAGCAGCCGACGATCCCGATCGCGACGCGCCACCGCATGAGTCCCGCGTCGCGCTCGCGCACGTAGAGCCACACGCCAAGGACGCACGCGAGCCCGGTGATGAGCTCTCCCTGCCCCACGACGTTCGCGACCGCCTCGACGTGCACCGGGTGAACGGCGAAGAGCGCGGCGGCGATGAAGGCGGCGGCACGCGGAAGGAAGCGCGCCGCGAGGAGGAACACGGCGAGGCACATCACCGCGTAGATGATGACGTTCGCCGCGTGCATCGCGATCGGCCGCCCGCCGCCGATGAACCATTCGACGGCGAACATCGCGAGCGTCAGCGGGCGATACCCGCCGGCCGTGGTCCCCGCGCCCCAGTAGGAATCCGCGAAGAGCTTCGGGATGTTCGCGAGCGACCGGATGCGCTCGTTCCCCTCGACGATGTAGCCGTCGTCGTACGCGTAGGTGTTGCCGAGCGAGGTGAAGGAGACGGCGATCGCGAGGAGGACGATCGCGACGGCGGGACCCCAGCGGCGGATGCGGGCGTTCACGACCCGTTCACTTGAGCCAGAGGTTGAACTTGGCGATGTGCCAGAAGGCGGCGACGCCGTCCTTCCAGCCGATCTTCTTCCCCTCGGCATAGGTGCGCCCCGAGTAGGAGATCGGCACCTCGTAGATCCGCGCGTTCGCCTGCGCCAGCCGGGCCGTCACCTCGGGCTCGAAGCCGAAGCGGTCGGCCGTGAGCCTCAGCGAGCGCGCCACCTCGCCGCGGATCGCCTTGTAGCAGGTCTCCATGTCGGTGAGGTTGAGGTTCGTGAGCATGTTGCTGAACGTCGTCAGCACCTTGTTGCCCACCGAGTGCCAGAAGTAGAGGACGCGGTGCGGCCCGCCGAGGAAGCGTGATCCGAAGCATGCGTCGGCGCGGCCGTCGACGATCGGCTCGAGAAGCTGCCGCCAGTCCGCCGGGTCGTACTCGAGATCGGCGTCCTGGACGATGACGACGTCGCCGGTGCTCATCGAGAGTGCCTGCCGAATCGCGGCGCCCTTGCCGCTGTTCACCCGCTGCAGATGGAGGCGATCGATCCGTCCCTCGTCGAAGAGCTCGCGGAGCAGATCGCGCGTGCCATCCGTCGAACAGTCGTCGACGACGATGACTTCCTTCTGGAACGGGGTCGAATGCACCTCGTCCAGAATGAGCTCGATCGTGTCGCGCTCGTTGTAGACAGGAATGAGCACGGAGAGCCGCAGCGTCGCGCGGTCGAGGGGCGTCCGCTGCCTGCGCTGAGTGCGTGGCGTGGGATTCTCCCGCGGCGTAGACGCCGGCGGAAGTGGTGATGTCGATGCGAGGGGCATCATCGTGAAGTGGGAACGAGGACGACGCCGCCGCCCGGGAAGGTGTCGACGACGGCAAGCGCCGGTGGAATCTCGAGGGCGAGCTCACGCACCGCGTCGCGCATCCGTGTCGAAGTGACGACGACGGCTTGCGGACGATACCGTCCGATGATTTCCCGGATGGCCGCCGCGTTCTCGCGCGGCGTGCGCGGCGCGAAGTACTCCTGAACGGTGAAAGTGCTCACCGGCACCGACTGTCGCCCGGTGTAGAGGTACACAGCACTCTCGACCTCCGTCGCGACGACGGCGTCACGCGGAGCGTGCATGCCGATCCAGAGCATGAGCTCGCGACCGGCGCCAGTGACGCTTCGGGGAATGCTGGCCCACCACTGGTGCCGATAG